>NZ_JAMYBY010000015.1:0-162768 GCF_024126555.1 Pseudomonas sp. VE 267-6A | reverse complement strand
TCAACAATCAGCTGTCGCCGGTAGAGTATGAGAAACGCTATTTTCTGAGCTTGGAGAGTGTCTAGGAAACCAGGGGCGATTCAAAATCCTCAAAGCAAAAGTAATGCAAATCGAATAACAAGAAATCAATCAAGAGGTTTTTCGAGCCCACCACCTCGTAGTCTGCGGTTCCTGCGCCAATTTCTTTGTACTTGAATGGCCTGCAGCTTGACCCCACCGCACACGTCAAGCCCGCTGGCGATATCCGGTAATGAGCAGCACTACACCAGGCACCAGAAAGCCGACCGCGGTGTAGCCAAAAGCAGCTTGCCCAGAGGCGCCGACTGCGGCGAACGCAGCGCCGATTGCAATCAGTGGCGCCGCAGCGTAGTAGAACGGTTTGGCTTTATTGGCCATATCTAACCTCCTGTTTGACATACTTTTTTATAACACATCAGTTCGCCGAAAGGCGCGGGCCTGGAGAGCTGTTGCCGTGGCAAACGAAGAACTGGCCGGGCCGCTGCGGCGGCGTGCAAGGACGACGGCAGTAGCGGCCCGCAGACAAGCATGCGGGCAAAAAGGAAGAAACCCGGGGATGAGCACGCTGGGGAGCAACAGGCCGTGGTACCGGGTTTGCGCAAAATGGCATCGAAATCAGCCACTCCCACCAGTCCTTTTGTGTTCCAGCCGGGTAAAGGCGGGATGTAGATCAGGCAGGCAGGTGTTACAATCAGGCACTTCAAGCTCGCGCCCAAGGCGTTGAGCATCCGTGAACGTCGGCAGTACGACACGCGCCACACCTACGCAACCATGTGCCTAATGGCTGGGATGAACCCTGCGTTCATCGCGAACCAACTCGGCCACAGCGTCGAGATGTTGCTCTCTACCTACGCAAAATGGATCAGCTCCTCCTCGGATTGGAAGGAGCTGGAGAAGCTGCCGTCCCGTATCTGACGGGCCCAAAATCGGCCCCAAAAGGTCAGCGGCACCTAAACACACCTCTGGACACCCCGCAGGATAAGCACTTGATTTCTACCGCTAACATCACCATGCAGTTTGGCGCCAAGCCCTTGTTCGAGAACGTCTCGGTCAAGTTCAACAATGGCAACCGCTACGGCCTGATCGGCGCCAACGGCTGTGGCAAGTCGACCTTCATGAAAATCCTTGGCGGCGACCTGGAGCCGTCGGCCGGTCAGGTGATGCTCGAGCCGAACGTGCGCCTGGGCAAGCTGCGCCAGGACCAGTTCGCCTACGAAGAATTCACCGTGATCGATACCGTGATCATGGGCCACGAGGAACTGTGGCGGGTCAAGGCCGAGCGCGATCGTATCTACTCGCTGCCGGAAATGACCGAAGACGACGGCATGGCCGTCGCCGAGCTGGAAACCGAATTCGCCGAGATGGACGGCTACACCGCCGAATCCCGCGCCGGTGAACTGCTGCTGGGCCTGGGTATCCCCCTCGAACAGCATTTCGGCCCCATGACCGAAGTCGCCCCAGGCTGGAAACTGCGTGTGCTGCTGGCCCAGGCACTGTTCTCCGACCCTGAAGTGCTGCTGCTCGACGAGCCGACCAACCACCTGGACATCAACACCATCCGCTGGCTGGAAAGCATCCTCACGGCGCGCAACAGCACCATGATCATCATTTCCCACGACCGTCACTTCCTCAACAGCGTGTGCACCCACATGGCTGACCTGGACTACGGCGAGCTGCGTCTGTTCCCGGGCAACTACGACGAGTACATGACCGCCGCCACCCAGTCGCGCGAGCAACTGCTGTCGGACAACGCCAAGAAGAAGGCCCAGATCGCCGAGCTGCAGACCTTCGTCAGCCGCTTCTCGGCCAACGCCTCCAAGGCCAAGCAGGCCACCTCGCGTGCCAAGCAGATCGACAAGATCCAGCTGGCCGAGGTCAAGCCATCGAGCCGCGTCAGCCCGTTCATCCGCTTCGAGCAGACCAAGAAGCTGCACCGCCAGGCCGTGACCATCGAGAAGATGTCCAAGGGCTTCGACGGCAAGACCCTGTTCAAGAACTTCAGCTTCACCGTCGAAGCCGGCGAGCGCGTGGCGATCATCGGCCCCAACGGTATCGGCAAGACCACCCTGCTGCGCACCCTGGTCGGCGAGCTGACCCCGGATGCCGGCGAGGTGAAATGGACCGAAAGCGCCGAAGTGGGCTACTACGCCCAGGACCACGCCCACGATTTCGAAGAGGACCTGAGCCTGTTCGACTGGATGGGCCAGTGGACGCAGGGCGAGCAGATCATCCGCGGCACCCTGGGGCGCATGCTGTTCTCCAACGACGAGATCCTCAAGTCGGTGAAGGTGATCTCCGGTGGCGAGCAAGGCCGCATGCTGTTCGGCAAGCTGATTCTGCAAAAGCCCAACGTACTGGTGATGGACGAACCGACCAACCACCTGGACATGGAATCGATCGAGGCGCTCAACCTGGCGCTGGAAAACTACCCGGGCACGCTGCTGTTCGTCAGCCACGACCGCGAGTTCGTGTCCTCGCTGGCCACCCGCATCATCGAGCTGAGCCCCAGCGGCGTGATCGACTTCAGCGGTACCTATGACGACTACCTGCGCAGCCAGGGTGTGTTGATCTAAACGTCGTACACAAGCTTCGCCGGCAAGGCCGGCTCCTGCAGGGTGCGTGGTTTTCGCGACCCGGGTGGGGGCCGGCCTTGCTGGCCACAGCTTGTTCGTTAGCCTGCTTTCTTTTCCTGCCCGCTCCCGCCATCATGGTCGCCTCCAGCCGCTTGCCTGCGAACGAGCCCCATGTCTGCCCCGCCCCCTTCTGCTGCACTCAGTAACGAGTCGGTTACCCGACAGATACTGTCGATCGTCTTCTACACCTTCATCGCCTTCCTCTGCATCGGCCTGCCGATCGCGGTGCTGCCCAGCCATGTGCATGACACCCTGGGGTTCAGCGCGGTCATCGCCGGCATCACCATCGGCCTGCAATACCTGTCCACCCTGCTCAGCCGCCCCATGGCCGGACGCCTGGCCGACAGCCTGGGGACCAAGCGCGCGATCATCTACGGGCTGCTGGGCATCGCGCTGAGCGGCGTGCTGACCTGGGCATCGGCACTGGCCGTGCACCTGCCAGTGATGAGCCTGGCGGTGCTGCTGGCTGCACGGGTGGCCCTGGGCATCGCGCAGGGCCTGATTGGCGTGGGCACCCTGAGCTGGGGCATCGGCCAGGTGGGCGCCGAACACACCGCGCGGGTGATTTCCTGGAACGGTATCGCCTCCTATGGCGCCATCGCCATCGGTGCACCGCTGGGGGTGATCGTGGCCAGCGAACTGAACTTCGCCACCCTGGGCCTGAGCCTGACCGCGCTGGCGGCAGCGGCGCTACTGGTGATACGCAACAAGCCCTCGGTGCCGGTGGTGCGTGGCGTGCGCCTGCCGTTCTGGGCCGCCTTCGCGCGGGTGGCACCGTGCGGCGTGGGCCTTACCCTGGCCTCCATCGGCTATGGCACGCTGACCACCTTCGTCACGCTCTTCTATATAGAACGCGGCTGGAGCGGCGCCGCCCTGTGCCTGAGCGCCTTCGGCGTGTGCTTCATCCTGTCGCGGCTGCTGTTCGTGAACGCGGTCAACCAGTGGGGCGGCTACCGCGTGGCAATTGCCTGCATGGGCGTCGAGGCCCTGGGGCTGGCATTGTTGTGGCTGGCGCCGTCACCGCTGCTGGCGTTGGTCGGCGCGGGGCTGAGCGGCTTCGGCCTGTCACTGGTGTACCCGGCACTGGGGGTCGAGGCGATCAAGCAGGTGCCCAGTTCCAGCCGCGGCGCCGGGCTGGGGGCCTACGCAGTGTTCTTCGACCTGGCCCTGGCGATTGCCGGCCCGGTGATGGGCGCCATCGCTGCGCACCTGGGCTACGCCTCGATCTTCTGTGTGGCGGCGCTGCTGTCACTGGCCGGCGTGGGCCTGACCCTGGTGCTGTTGCGCCGCGCCACGGCTCAGTGATCGACCGCACTCAGGCCGACACGCTCGGCGCCCCCCAGGGTGCGGGTGAAGAAGCGCGTGGCTTCGGCCTGTAACGACAGGTGGATGCCGGCGCGGTCCACCCCTTCGGCATCGGTGCACAGCGTGGCCATGTGCTGCAGCTGGGATGCGTCGCACGGGGCCATGAACACGAAGTGCCCGGCACCCGCCAGCAGGCGGTAGTTGGGGGTGATCGGCAGTTTGCGCGCCAGTGCCTGGGCATTCTTGTCGATGGCCAGCAACTGGTCGCGGTCGCCGCTGTAGATCAGCGCGGGCACCTTCACATCGGCCAGCGCGTGGCGTCCGAACATCAGGCTCAACGGCGCCATCAGCAGCAATGAACGCACCCTGGGGTCGGCGTGGGGCAGCAGGTCGTCACGGTCTGCCACCAGCACCCCATGGGCCTTGCAGGCATCGGCGTCCAGCGGGTTCTGCTGGCAGTAGCGGCGCAGGCGTTGCAGGTCTGGTCGGGCACCGGACAGGATCAACGCTGTCTCGCCACCGGCCGAGTAACCGATCATGCCCACCTGCCCGTCGCTGACGTAAGGTGCAAGCAACGGATCGGCAAGGGTCGCGGTCAAGGCGGCACTGATCTGCAGGGGCCGACCATAGAGGTTGCTCAGGGTGCCAAGCCGGCTGTGGTCGCGAGCGTTGTCTCCCGGGTGCACCACCGCCACCACCACGAAGCCCCGGCGTGCCAGGGCGCTGGCCAGGTCATGCAGCGCCAGTGGCGTGCCGGTATTGCCATGGGACAACATCAGCAACGGGAAGCGGCCCATTACCACCGCGCCTTCTTCGGCCACGTGGACCCGATAGCCGTCGACCTGATGCCACCGGGCGGCGTCGCTGGATGGGTAGAACGCCAGCGCCTGCATCGGCTGGCCGTCCACCGGGTCGGTCACAGCCATGCGATGCAGGCCGACACTCCAGTGCTGTGCGGGCTCGGCCTGCACCAGCAGGCAGCAGCTCCACAGCACCAGCATCAAAAATGTTCGAACCCACCGCATCGTTGCTCACCCTGCCCGGCCCGCACCTGTGACCGGTACTGGCAAGCATAGAGCGGGCCAGGCCGGGCTGGATGAAAGGTGCATGAAAAAGCCGACTTGCGGGGTGACCGCAAGTCGGCTTTTCGACAGGGGCTCAGGCAGCCGCGAACAGCTCGCTGTCGATCTGCGCCTGGGCGGCCTGCATGGCATTGCTGCGGTGCTCGTCGCCGTAGGCCAGGCCATGGGCGCGAACGAACTCGACGTCGGTGATGCCGATAAAGCCCAGGAACACCTTGAGGAATTCCTCGTGGGCCACACCGGTCGGCTGGCCGACGTGCAGGCCGCCGGAGGTCGACACCACGATCACCTTCTTGTTGCCGCACAGGCCTTCAGGCCCGGCTTCGGTGTAGCGGAAGGTCTGGCCGGCGACGGCAATGCGGTCGATCCAGGCCTTGAGCTGGGTCGGCACGGTGAAGTTGTACATGGGCGCCGCGATCACCACCGCATCGGCCGCCAGAAACTCCTGGAGGGTTTCACTGCTGAGCCTGGCTTCATGTTGCTGCGCCGCATCGCGCAGCTCGTCAGGCGTGCCGGCGGCAACCAGGGTCGCGGCCGAGAAATGGCTGATGGCATCGGCGGCCAGGTCCCGGTAGACCACCTGCGCCGAAGGTTCTGCCGCTTGCCAGGCGGCGACCACGCGCTGGCTGAGCTGGCGAGAAGCGGAGTTGTCGCCGAGGATGCTGGAATCGATGTGCAACAGTTTCATGGGGCTCTCCTGAATGAGGATCGGCTGGCGATCACGATGGGGAGGATGCTACCGGGATAGCCAATAGCTGATAAGATCGCAAATTCGCACTTCTTCGTCCCACTGGCAGGACAATGCCCATGACCGGCATGCAAGACCTCAACGATCTGTTCTATTTCGCCCGCGTGGTGGAGGCCGGCGGCTTCGCGGCAGCCGGGCGTCTGCTCGGTGTGCCCAAATCCAGGCTGTCGCGGCGCATTGCCGAACTGGAGGAGCGCCTGGGCACGCGTCTGCTGCAGCGCACCACCCGGCAACTCAAGCTCACCGCCGTGGGCGAGCGCTACCTGCGCCATTGCCAGGCCATGCTGCTGGAGGCCGAGATGGCCGACGAGGCGGTGGCCAGCATGACCAGCGAACCGCGCGGGCGCTTGCGGGTGTCGTGCCCGGTGGGCCTGGCCCATGAGTTCCTGCCCGGCGTGATCAGCGCATTTTTGCAACAGTACCCGCAGGTACAGCTGGACATGGTGCTGCTCAACCGCCGGGTCGACCTGATCACCGAGGGCATCGACGTGGCCCTGCGTGTGCGCGACCTGGGCGACGAAGACCCGGCACTGGTCACCCGCCGCCTGCGCCAGGCGCAGATGCTGCTGGTGGCCGCACCTGAGTTTGCCGCCCGGCACCCTGTCAGCTCCCCTGCCGACCTGGCCAGGGTGCCGGTACTGGGCGCGGTCGAGGCCGACCGCCTGGTGCACCTGCGCCTGCTCGACGAGCAGGGCCACAAGCAGGACCTGACCCTGGAAGCGCGCCTGGCCATCGACGACTTCGTGGTGCGCAAGGCCGCCACCCTGGCGGGCCTGGGCTTCACCACGCTGCCTATCATGCACTGCGAGGCCGAACTGCAGCGCGGCGAACTGGTACGCCTGCTGCCGGGCTGGTCACTGCCGGGCGGTTACCTGCAGGCGGTGTACCCGCACCGGCGCGGCGTGCTGCCGGCGGTCAGGGCGTGGATCGATCACCTGGTAGCCTCGTTCGAGGAATGCGGAGAGCGTTATGTCTGAGCGAAAAATGACCGAGGCACAGGTGGCGGCATTCTGCCTGGGCCTGCCCGGTGTGCAGGAAGACTACAAATGGGGTGGCGTGCGCGTGTTCTCGGTGGCCGGCAACAAGATGTTCGCGGTGATGGACCTGGCGGGTGCAGGCTTGTCGTTCAAGGTCGACACCGAGCTGTTCCTGGGCTACGTGGACCGCCCCGGGGTGCGACCGGCGCCGTACCTGGCGCGGGCACACTGGATCAGTGTGGCGCAGCCTTATGCGATGGGGCGTGGGGAACTGGAAGAGTTGCTGCGCCGCTCGCACCAACTGGTGGTGCGGCGATTGCCCAAGCGCGTACAGGTCGGGTTGCTGCTCTGAGGCCGATGGCTTTCGCCGGCAAGGCCGGCCCCTGAAGGCGCCGACCTTGCCGGCGAAAGCGCTCTAGAACCCGAACAATCGCCCGGCAAGAAACAGGTAGTCGGCCCAGAACACCTGATGCCCCAGCACGATCACCCAGAACACCAGCTGATACGACAACTTGCGTGTCTTGTGCCGGAACACCTGCTGCGCCAGCAGCGCCCCTGGCCAGCCACCGGCCAGTTCGCAGGCATGCAGCACCTTCTCGGGGGTACGCTGCCCCTGGCCGCGCGCCTGACGCTTGTCGTAGCCATACAGCCCGAAACAGCCAAGGCTCGCCAGCCCATAGGCCGCCAGCCACAACCAGTTGCCTGTGCCCACACCCAGCTTCAGTGCGCCCAGCACCGGCAGCAGGCACAGGGCCACGAATGCCAGCAACTTGAGGCGCAGGTGGCGCATGGGCGGGCGCGTTTCGATGCGGGCCATCTCAGCCGTGCGCCACGGCCCAGTCGACCCAGCCGAACTGCCAGGTCGCCAGGATCACCAGGCCAAATGCGATACGGTACCAGGCAAACACCGCGTAGCTGTGGCTGGCGATGAACTTGAGCAAGCCGCGCACCGCAATCATCGCGAAGATGAACGACACCACAAAGCCGATGGCGAACACCGGGAAGTCATCCGGCTGGAACAGGTCACGGTACTTGTAGCCCGAGAACACCGCCGCCCCGACCATGGTCGGCATCGCCAGAAAGAACGAGAACTCGGTGGCGGCCTTGCGCGACAGGCCGAACAACAGCCCGCCGATGATCGTCGAGCCCGACCGCGAAGTCCCCGGAATCATTGCCAGGCACTGCGCGCAGCCGATCTTCAGCGCATCGGTCCAGCGCATGTCATCGACCTCCTCGGCACGCACCACGTGCTGGCGGCGCTCGGCCCACAGCATGATCACCCCGCCCACCACCAGGGCCACCGCCACCGTGATCGGGTTGAACAGGTACTCATGGATCAGGTCGGCGAACAGCACGCCCAGCACCACGGCGGGCATGAAGGCGATCAGCAGGTTGAGGGTAAAGCGCTGGGCCCGGGCCTGGCGGGGCAGGCCCACCACCACGTCCAGGATCTTGCGGCGAAATTCCCACACCACCGCCAGGATCGCGCCCAGCTGGATGATGATGTTGAACGCCATCGCGCGTTCGCCGCCAAAGTCGATCAGGTCGGCGACCACGATCTGGTGACCGGTACTCGAAATGGGCAAAAATTCCGTCAGACCCTCGACGATGCCGAGAATCACAGCCTGCATGGCGGTCCAAAAATCCATCATTCCCCCGTAAGACATTGCCGCTGGCAGGTCTCATCATTCGTTATTTGATTGCCCGAAACCGGGCATATTACGGCGACACTCCGTCGCAAAACCGAAGGAAATGCTACCCCGGCCTTCAGAACTGCCCCGTGAAGGCCGAAATCCTAACAGAGCGCTCGTGCAAACGCTGCCGCTCGACGCGACAGCGCTCTACTAATCAATCACTTAGCCCTTGGTCGAGTAGGTTGTTTCGGTAAAGCGTGGTTGGATGCGGACAATAACAAGAACATAGGGTGACCTTCATGAAGACTTTACGCAGTATGTCGATCAGCCGTCGGCTGTGGCTCATCCTGGTGGTGGCGGTGCTGATGCTGGTGACCCTGGGGCTGCTGATGCTGCGTCAGATCCACGGTGACCTGTACCAGGCAAAGGCCGAAAAGACCCGGCACGTGGTCGAAACCGCAGCCGGCGTACTGGCCTATTACCAGGGGCTGGAAGCCAGCGGTACCCTTACCCGCGAGGCCGCCCAGCAACAGGCGCTGAGTGCGGTGCGCGGGTTGCGTTATGACCAGGACGACTACTTCTGGATCAACGACCTGGGCCCGAAGATGATCATGCACCCCATGAACCTCAAGCTCGAAGGCCAGGACCTCTCCGGCATTCGCGACCCGGACGGCTATGCGCTGTTCAACGAAATGGTCGCGTTGGCCAAGGCCCAGGGCGCCGGCAGCATCGACTACCGCTGGCCCAAGCCCGGTGCCAGCGAGCCGGTGGAAAAAACCTCGTACATCCAGCTGTTCAAACCCTGGGGCTGGGTGATCGGCTCTGGCGTGTACATCGACGACATGCACGCCGAGTTCGTGCGCCAGCTTCGCGACGCATCGCTGCTGGGGGTGGTCATCGCGCTGATAATGGCACTGGTGGTCATGCTGATCGCCCGCAGTATCACCCGCCCCTTGCAGGAAGCCGTGGATGCCATGGGCAACATCGCCAGCGGCGAAAGCGACCTGACCCGTCGCCTCGACACCCATGGGCAGGATGAAGTCACCCAGCTGGGCCTGCACTTCAACACCTTCACCGCCAAGTTGCAGCAGGTGGTGACCCAGTTGCAGGGCGCTGCCCAGGCCCTGGGCCATTCGGCCGGGGACGTAGGCAGCAACGCCGGCCAGGCGCACCAGCGCAGCGAACAGCAGTCGCAGCAGATGGAACAGGTGGCCACCGCAATCAACGAGGTCAGTTATGCGGTGCAGGACGTGGCCAGGAACGCCGAGCACGCCTCCAGCGAGATGCAGGACGCCCAGCAGCGGGCCGAACAGGGCCGGCAAAGCATTCATGGCAGCCTGCTGAAAATCGACGAGCTGTCGGGCACCATCGACCAGGCGGTGCAGGTGATCCAGGCCCTGGCGGGCCAGAGCACGCGTATCGGCAGCGTGCTGGAGGTGATCCGTTCGATTGCCGAGCAGACCAACCTGCTGGCACTCAACGCCGCCATCGAGGCCGCGCGGGCGGGTGAACAGGGTCGCGGGTTCGCCGTGGTGGCCGACGAAGTGCGCCTGCTGGCGCAACGCACCCAGCAGTCGACGGCCGAGATCCAGCAGATGATCGAGCACCTTCAGGGCCAGTCCGAGGCTGCGGTCAAGGCGATCGATGCCAGCAGCCTGGCCTCGCGCGAGACGGTCGAACAGGCCAGCGAGGCCGGTGCCAGCCTGGATGCCATCAGCCAGGCACTGCACAACCTCAGCGCGCTGAATGCCTCGATTGCCAGTGCCACGCTGCAGCAGTCGCATGTGGTGGAAGAGATCAACCACAACGTCACCCAGACGGCCGAGCTGTCGCGTCAGACGGCCGTGGCGGCGCACCAGTCGAGCAGTGCCGGGGCCGCATTGAACCAGTTGAGCGAACAGCTGGGGCAGTTGCTGAGGCAGTTCCGGGTCTGACCGCAGCCTGCACCTCGCCGGCGGCCGGCTTCTGCAAGGCTCGACATTGCCTCAGCAGGAGCCGGCCTTGGCGGCGAAGTGCTCACCCAAGGCTGGCACCTGACGTGCCACAAGGTACAATCGCCGCCCTGCCCCCCTTCAAGGAACGCCGATGTCCGGCCTGGAACTGTACGCTGCCGTGCTGGGCGTCATCGCTGTATGGCTCACGACCCGCCAGAACCCCTGGTGCTGGCCCATCGGCCTGCTGGTGGTGCTGCTCTACAGCTGGATCTTCTTCGACTTCAAGCTGTATTCGAACATGCTGCTGCAACTGGCGTTTGCCGTGTTCCAGCTCTATGGGTGGTGGCAGTGGACACGCCCCGGCGAGGATCGCCCGATCCGGCAGGTGACCTACCTGGGTACCGCGCCGCTGCTGTCGGGCCTGGGCGTGGGCCTGCTGGCCAGCCTGGCCCTCGGTGCGGCCATGGCCACCTGGACCGATGCTGCAGAGCCCTGGCTGGACGCCACCCTCACCGCCTTCAGCCTGGTGGCGCAGTTCTGGATGGCGCAAAAGCGCGTGCAATGCTGGCCGTTGTGGATCGTGCTGGACGTAATCTTCGTCGGCCTGTTCCTCTACAAAGGCATGTACATCACCGCCGCGCTGTATGCGCTGTTCACCCTGATCGCCCTGCAGGGCTGGCGTAGCTGGCGACGTGACCCGGCATTGGCCAGCCCATGAAGGTCCTGGTACTGGCGGGCCCGGAATCCAGTGGCAAGAGCTGGCTGGGCGGCGAAATCCAGGCGCATTTCGGTGGCGAACTGGTGGGCGAGTACGTACGCCACTTCATCGACGAGCAGCGACGCGACACCTGCTACGCCGACATCGACCCCATCGCCCGCGGGCAGCTGGTGTGGGAGGATGCGGCCCGCGGGCGCCAGCCCGAGCTGCTGATACTCGATACGCACCTGCTGAGCAACATGCTGTGGAGCCGCGTACTGTTCAACGACTGCCCGGCGTGGCTGGAACAGGCGCTGCTGGCACGGCGCTACGACCTGCACCTGTTGCTCAGCCCCGCAGGCGTGCCCTGGGTCGGCGACGGCCAGCGCTGTCAGCCACGGCTGGAGGAGCGCCAGGCGTTCTTCGAGGCCAGCCGCCAATGGCTGCAACGGCATGGCCAACCCATGCAGGTCATCGAGGGCGACTGGGCATACCGCCAATCGACGGTACTGGCGGCCGTACAGGCGCTGCTGGAAGGAAAGCCCCCGGCCTGCGCCACCGAGTGTTAACCCGGCGTTACACACCTGGCCACCTCAACCGCCGATCCAGAGCACTTGCGACCAACACGCGGTGACGTGTTAAGCCGGTGATACACCCACCCTCGGAGCATGCCGGGCATCTGCGCTGCTGCAAGGCCTGTAAAAAGGACCAGCGGTTGTATCACCGGTGATACAGGTTTTCCGACCAGCCCCTGCCCCGTGCGCTATGCCCTTGATTCGCTGGCACAAAGCAAAAGCGGCACAGCTTCTGCTCTCCTTCTCGCAACGCTGATAGGGCCAGCGCACCGAAGAAGGAATCGCTGCCGTGGGGAATCACACCAACAAGCTGCTGAGTCTTTTCGTCATGGGCTGTGCGCTGGGCGCCAGCACCCTGAGCCTGCCGATACTGGCCGCCGGCGACGGCACCATCATCATCCAGCGCCAGGTTCAGCCCCGTTCGGCCGTTCGCCCGACCGGCACCCCCGACCCCCGCCCCATGACCGTCAATGCCAATCAGTCGCCACGCATCCTGAGCCAGACCAACGAGCTCAGCGATGGCGACTTTGCCGGTGTGGCCAGCGGTGCAAGTGTAAACCGGGTGTTGATGCCCGACGCGTCCGGCAACATCCGCGGCATGGGGGCGGTGCCCACCAGCCTGCCGGGCCTGCGTGGCGGCTCCGGCCCTGGCGCAGGGGGCGCCAACAGCATCTCCAATTCGGTCAACCAGAACGTGCAGCGTGGCCTTGCGCCGCTGCAGATCCTGACCGGGGGCCGTTGAGATGAACCACTCACTGCTGTTTCTGGCGCTGGCCTGCAGCGCGTCGGCCCTGGCGGCCCAACCGGTCAATGACAACGCCACCATCAACGCCAGCGGCCAGGGCTACAAGGGCAACGTGACCATCAACCAGGCGGCTGGCGACCAGCAGCAACAGAACAACAGCCGCGCCATTGCCATCAACCCCGATGCCACCGCCACCACCCAGGTGCGCCAGCGCATCGACACCCCTGCCAGCAGCGCGATCAATGCCCGCGCCAGCATCGGTGGCGACGCCTTCACCAACGGTAACGGGATGATTGGGATCAACCAGTCGGCCGGTGCCAACACACAACAAGTCAATGCCGTGCGGGTAAGCATCAGTGCCACCGCGCAGAGCATCGACGACAGCGTCCTCGACCAGCAGAACGTGGCGCTGTCAAACGGCTCAGGCTCGACAGGTCAAACCCCCGGCAGTCGCCAGGTCGCTACCAGCGATCAGGCCTTCACCGGCAGCCGTGGGGTGATCCAGTTGAACCAGAGCGCCGGGGTCGGGAACCGAATGGCCAACACCCTGAGCGTACGGGTTGCAGATTGACCCGAGCAGTTCACAACGCAGCACAACACAACACTTAACAACTAAAAACAATGCGGAGAAACACCATGAAACCCACAATGGCACTCAAGCCTCTGGTATTCGCACTCGCAGCGGTCATGGCAGTTGCTGCACAAGCGGGCGGAAACAACGGTGGTCACAACGGCGGACACAATGGCGGCAATAACGGCGGCAACAACAATTCCAGCGCGCTGCTCGCCCTGCTGGTAAACGCCGGCGCTGGCGCCACCGTGATCGATACCCAGGGCAACGGTGGTAACGGTGTGCTCAACGAGAACACCCGCAACAACGGCACCATGGACAACTCGGCAAACGGCTCTCAAGGCAACCTGGGCGCCAACGTGGCAGCCGGTGACGGCAACCAGCAAGACAACGTTGCCGCCATCGCCACCGCCGACGAACGCTTCATCTTCGGCAGTGCGGTTGCTGTTTCCAGCGCCACCCAGACCAACACCAGCAACATCGTCAACAACTTCTCTACCCAGAACAACGCCAATCTCACCAATTCGGCGAACAACAGCTCCGGCAACATCGGTGTCAACGTGACCGCCGGCGACTTCAACCAACAGAAAAACAACCTGGCAATCGCCGTGTCCGGCGGCCGTGTGGCCGTGGCCAGCGCAGCCGCCAACCAGTCCACCTCCGGCCTGAGCGTCAACAACAAGGCCGACCGTACCTACACCAAGGAAACCCTCGGTGGCGCCTTTGCCGCCTATGGCCAGTACGAAGGCGAAGGCCACGGCTACGTGGAACGCAAAGACGACAAACCCGGGCACAACGGTGGCTGGGATGATCGTGGCGGCAACAAACCACAGAAAGACAAGCTTACCTTCACCGAAGAAGGCAGCTTCGTACTCGGTGGTGTCTACACCTACCAGGTGCTCAAACCTACCGGCTGGGCCAACCCTGTGGTCAACAACGCCAACATGAGCAACTCGCTCAATGGCGTGTCGGGCAACGTGGGCGCCAACGTGTCGGCCGGCTCGGGCAACCAGCAGAGCAACTCGCTGTCCATCGCAGCAGGCTGCCGCGCCTGCCTGTAAGCTGAAAAAGGACGGGGCCCCCAGGGGCCCCTTTCCTGCCATCTACACGGTGCGAAGACCATGCGCATTGCCCTGCTTGCCGCATTGCTGTTTCTGGCCAGCCTGGCCGAGGCCGCACAGATGCCCATCGCTGCCCTGCCGGGCGGCAATGTCATTTACAAGCCCATCCAGAGCATTCGCGAACGACGCTTCGCCGACCTTGTACAACAGAAAACCGATTTCAGTTGCGGCGCCGCCGCCCTGGCCACCGTCCTCAAGCAGGCCTACTGGCTGGACGTCGACGAAGAACACATCATCGACGGCATGCTCGCCCACGCCGACCAGCAAGTGGTCAAGACCCAGGGCTTCTCCATGCTGGACATGAAGAAATACGTGGAAAGCATCGGCATGCGTGCCCGGGGCTATCGGATCCCGCCCGAGAGCCTGCAAAGCGTCACCATTCCGGTGGTGGTGCTGATGGACATTCGCGGCTACAAGCACTTCGTGGTGCTGCAACGCACCGAAAAGGACTGGGTGTACATCGGTGACCCGGTTCTGGGCCACAAACGCTACAAGTTCGATGATTTCGTCAAAGGCTGGAACGGCATCATCTTTGCCGTCATCGGCCCTGGCTATGACAAGGCCAACGCATTGCTCGACCCGCCACAACCCTTGACTGCAAAAAACAAGATCAACGGGTTCAGCCCGGTAGACGATGCGCAGTTGATGGATTTTGGTTTCATACAAAGTGATTTCTTCTAATCAGAAGGGGCATGAAGCTCCGGGGAGCACCCGATGAAGACTTCAACCTGGCTGGTTGCCGCCTGCCTGGCCGCCAGCTTGCCTGCCCATGCGCAGTTCAAGCCCATCGAGATCAAGGACCAGGAACTGTCCGAACTGCGCGGACGCTATGTGATGCCAGGGCGCATCATCAGCTTTGGCGTGGTGATGAGCAGCACCTGGCAGAACGCCCGCGGCGACAGCATCGGCGCCACCGCCAGCATGCAAGTGCAGCAGTCCTCGTTCAAGCCGCAGTTCTATGTCTCGCTCGACACGCGCGACGGCAACGGCGCCCCGGTAACCCAGGGCAACGGTACCGTCACCGGCGGGGCCGGCCTTGGCACGACCCAGGGCGTTACCCAGTCGGTACGCGCAGCGGGCGACTACAACACGGCCTACAACAATGTCTCGATCAACGTGAAGGAAGCCAACAGCGCCCCGGCGGCGGGCAAGCCACAGGGTCAGTTGCTGGGTAGCGGGCAGACCATCACCGGCAGCAATGGCGCCGGCACGCTGAGCGTTTCCTCCACCGGCAAGGGCATCCAGCTGGGTATCCAGGCCAACAACAACCAGGGCAATACGGTGCAGCGCCTGGCCCAGGGCGGGCTGCTGCAGGCCACCACGCTCCTGGGCGGCAACAACGCCGTCAACAACATCACCCAGCTCAATGTGGTACTGCGCAACAACCTGCCTACTGCCGGGGCCTTGAACTGCAACCTGGATCAACTCAAAGGCCTTCGTATTTCCGGATATTGATCTACGCTCTGTCTCAATTCACCGCAGTTGGAAGGGACGGCTAACCCATGCATCGATCGTTTTCGTTGAAGGCAGTGGTCTGTGTGAGCACGCTGGCGTCTTCAGCGCTGCTGCAAGCGGCGCCAGACCCGCAAGTTGAGGCCCTGAAACAGGAGTTGCAGGCACTCAAGCAACGTTATGAATCCCAGCAGCAGGCACTGATGGTGCTCGAGCAGCGGGTCCGCCAGGTTGAAGAGCAACCCCCGGCACCCCCTCAGCGCCTGACCCGCTCGCCAGCGGCCTCCACCCGGTCAGGCCAGGTGGCTACTGCATCCGGGGCGGCCCCCGGCACCGGCAGTTCCTACGGCGAAGCGCTCAAGGGCGATTCGGAACCTGCGCAGAGCGTGTCCAACCTGTACGACGAGGCCAGCGGCTTCTTCGGTGGCGGCAAGTTCAGCGTCGAGACCGGCATCACCTACGCCCGCTACGACACCCGCCAACTGATCCTCAACGGTTTCCTCGCGCTGGACTCGATTTTCCTGGGCAACATCAACCTGGACCGCATCAAGGCCGACAACTGGACCCTGGACCTGACTGCCCGCTACAACCTCGACCAGCGTTGGCAGTTCGATATCAACGCCCCCATCGTCTACCGCGAGTCCACCTACCAGTCCGGGGGCGCCGGCAACAACGCCCAGGGCGTGACCGAACAGACCGTCACCCGCGACCCGACCCTGGGGGATGTCAACTTCGGCGTGGCCTACAAGTTCCTCGACGAATCGGAAAACAGCCCCGATGCGGTGCTCACCCTGCGGGTCAAGGCACCCACCGGCAAGGACCCGTTCGGCATCAAGCTGATCCAGGACCCGAACAACGACAGCCTCGCCTACCCCGAAGACCTGCCCACCGGCAACGGCGTATGGTCCATCAGCCCGGGCATCTCGCTGGTCAAGACGTTCGACCCGGCAGTACTGTTCGGCAGCCTGTCCTATACCCATACCCTGGAAGAGTCGTTCAGTGACGTCAGCTCCACGTCCGGGGTCAAGGTGCCGGGCAAGGTCAAGCTGGGCGACAGCTTCCAGATCGGCGCCGGTATCGCCTTTGCGCTGAACGAGAAGATGAGCATGTCGTTCTCGGTGTCCGACCTGATCGCGCGCAAATCCAAGATCAAGTCGGCCGAAACCGGCGACAGCTGGACCTCGGTACCCAGCAGTGATGCCAACGCCGCCTATTTCAACGTGGGCATGACCCTGGCCGCCACCGACAACCTGACCATAGTGCCCAACCTGTCGATCGGACTGACCGACGATGCGCCGGACTTCACCTTCAGCCTCAAATTCCCTTACTACTTCTGATCTGCGCCGACGCCATTCGCCAGCAAGGCTGGCTCCTACCTTCGGGTAGGAGCCAGCCTTGCTGGCGAATGGACGTAGCGTGGGATCTTCAGCGAATCTGATGCTTGTGCAGCAACCGGTAGAACGTAGGCCGCGACACCCCAAGCACCTTGGCCGCAATGCTGAGGTTGTCACTGTGACGATTGAGCACGTCACACAGCGCCTGGCGCTCGGCGCGGTGCTTGTAGTCTTCCAGGGTACCCATCGGCGTCATCTCGACCTGCGCGCCCTGCAACCCGAGGTCCTGGGCCTCGATCTGCCGCCCTTCGGCCAGCACCAGGCCGCGACGCACGCGGTTGGCCAGTTCGCGCACATTGCCCGGCCAATCATGCTTGCCCATCGCCATCAGCGCGTCTTCGCTGAAGGTGCGCGGGCGCCGGCCGGTTTCCTGGCTGTAGAAACGCGAAAAGTGGCTGGCCAGCATCGACAGGTCGCCATGCCGGTCACGCAGCGGTGCCGTCACCACCTGCAGCACGTTGAGCCGGTAATACAGGTCTTCGCGAAAACGCCCGCTGGTGATCGCGCTCTCCAGGTCGACATGGGTCGCAGCCAGCACGCGCACGTCCACCGCAATCGGCTGGCTGCCGCCCACCCGTTCGATATGCTTTTCCTGCAGAAAGCGCAGCAGGTTGGCCTGCAGTTCCAGCGGCAGGTCGCCGATCTCGTCGAGAAACAGCGTGCCGCCGTTGGCAGCCTCGATGCGCCCGACCTTGCGCTGGTGCGCGCCGGTGAAGGCGCCCTTTTCGTGGCCGAACAGCTCGGACTGGATCAGGTGTTCGGGAATCGCCCCGCAGTTGATCGCCACGAACGGTTTGTCGTGGCGTTGCGACTGCCGGTGCAGGGTGCGCGCCACCAGTTCCTTGCCGGTACCACTCTCGCCTCGAATCAGCACCGGTGACTCGGTGGGCGCCAGCTTGCTCAGCAACTTGCGCAGTTCGCGGATCGGGCGGCTGTCACCCAGCAGTTCGTGCTCGGGCTCATCCACATGCAGGTTGCCCTTGCCGCGCAGGCGTGCCATGCCGAAAGCGCGACCCAGGGTCACCTGCACGCGGGAGACATCGAATGGCAACGTATGGAAGTCAAAAAACCACTCGCACACAAAATCACCCACGTTCTGCGCGCGCAGCTCCTCGGCGCTGAGCACCGCGATCCACTCGGTACCGCTGCGGCTGATCAGGTCCTTGACCGCATCGGGGTGCTGCAGGTGGCTGGCGTGCAGGCGCAGCAGCCCCACATCGCAAGGGTGCTCCAGGGCAGTGGCAAGGGTGCAGGTGCGCACGTCCCAACCTACGCTGCGCAGGCCTGGCAACAAGCGGTGGCAATCGTCACAAGGGTCAACGATCAGCAAGCGGCGGTTCGGTACCGGTTCCAGCATGACCTTTCCTTGGCGCCAATTATTGGAAATGTTAGTAGAAACAGCATGTTGTATGGCCCGTCTGTAACAGTAGCAACCAACGTCAGAATGCCCACTACCGTCCGTCTGCAAATACGGCCTTGCTTTCGACTCGGTAGAATTTTCCTGTTAATTCAACGTCCCAGATGTTGCCAATGAATGCAGATTGTCAGCACCGATTAAAAAAACATTACTTGCAGTGTGACCTGACCCACTACTGCGTGCATCAGTACAAGTAACCTGCCGCAGGGAACACACCTTGCCGCAACTTTTTCAATGTTTGGGACCACAGAGAGACCGAACCCATGAACGCCCCGCTCCGTGTCAACGAAGCACTGCTGATTGCCGACCACGCCTTCGAACCCTTCCAGTGCGTCGCCTGGGATGTGCCTAACGGCACTGGCGAACTCAGCCTGGCGGTAATCGACCGGACCAGCACCCGTATCGGCAGCAAGCAAGTTCCAAGCAGCACCTATTCCGACCCGCAGCAATTGGCACACCTGATCGAGGAAGTGCGCGCCGAGTTGAGCCAGAAAGGTTATGACTTGCAGCCGTGGAGCATGCCGAAGTAACTTTCCGGCCTGCCCCGTTCATGCAAAAGTGCACCCACCGGGTGCACTTTTTTTGTTTGTGAAGTGTGCGCCGGCGGCTGCGGCAGTTGGCCGCAGTTTACGGCCCAAGTACTTGTTTCAACGCAAGTTGAACTGTTCCAGGTGTTGGTATTGCGCACCCAGTTCCAGCGCCATTTGCCTGGCGCGGCCCAGGCGAACCGGTGCGCTTTCCATGTCCACCAGCAGGCTGCTGCACGGCAGTGCCTCCAGCGCCGGCCAGGCCTTGAGCCGGCCATCGGTTAGGATCAGGCAGTGCTGCACCTCATTGGGGTAGCGCCGCTGGCGTTGGGTCAGCCATTGCCGGGCCTGCTGCAGTGCCTCGAGCAGTGGCGTGCCTCCGCCGGCGCCGAGCTCCGCCAGCCAGGGCTGCAGCGCGGCAGAGGCCTTCAGGCCGTGGCGCTGCCAGCGCGGTTCGCGGCCGCTGGCCGTGAGCAGGGCGAGCCTGGCGCGGGCCCGGTACGCCTGGTCGAACAGTTCGGCCAGCAAACCCTTGGCCTTGCTCAGTGCCTGGTAACGCCGGGTAGACGCCGACGCATCCACAATCACCAGCCAGAGCTGCGTCGGCGCGGCGGTGCGCTGCGCCCAGCACAGCTCGTCGCGCTGGCGCGGGCGGCCCTTGAGCAGGGTGGCAGGCCAGGCCACGCTGCCCTGCCCGACTGCCCGGGCACGCCCGCGCGGGCCCCGGTCGAGCTTGCCTGCACGGGGCCTGGCATCCGCCGCCGGGTGCGAGCGCGGGCGGATGCTCAAGGCTTTTTTGGCCAGCGCGGTACCTCGCGCCGAGCGCCCACAGCCACCGGCTGGCCTGGCAGCTCACCCCACTGGCCACTGCCCTGGGGCTCGCTCGACGGGCTCGATTGCCCTTGGGGCTGAGCGTCGGGGCGAGGCGGTTGCTCGGCGGGCCGGTCATGGCGCCGATGGCGCAAGGCAAACTCTGCCACCGCCTCGATATCCTCGGCCTCGATGCCCGGTGCACTGCGCCAGGCCGCATGGGCACGGGCGGCACGCAACCAGACCAGGTCGGCGCGCAGGCCGTCGACCCCGGCCTCGAAGCAGCGCTGGGTGATCTGCGTCAGGGCCTGGTCATCCAGGGCAATCTGTTCCAGGCGCTCGCGTGCCTGCTGGCAGCGCTGGCGCAGCTCGGCCTGGGCATCGGCCCACTGCGCGCAGAACGCCTGCGGGTCGCTGTCGAAGTCCAGCCGGCGGCGGATGATCTGGCCTCGCGCCTCGGGCAGCGGCTGGCCCTGCAGGGCCACATTCAGGCCGAAACGGTCGAGCAACTGCGGACGCAGTTCGCCCTCCTCCGGGTTCATGGTGCCGATCAGCACGAAGCGCGCACTGTGCCGATGGGAAATGCCATCGCGCTCTACCCGGTTGGTGCCGCTGGCAGCCACATCCAGCAGCAGGTCGACCAGGTGATCGGGCAGCAGGTTGACCTCGTCGACGTACAGCACGCCGCCATCAGCCTTGGCCAGCACACCCGGCGAGAACTGGGCGCGGCCCTGCCCCAGCGCAGCATCCAGGTCCAGGGTGCCGACCAGGCGCTCCTCGGTGGCGCCCAGCGGCAAGGTCACGAAGGGCCCCTCGCCCAGCAGGTCGGCCAGGCCCCGGGCCAGGGTGCTCTTGGCCATGCCGCGCGGGCCTTCGATCAGCACGCCGCCGATCCTGGGGTCGATGGCCGTCAGGCACAGCGCCAGCTTCAGGTCGTGGGCGCCGACCACGGCGGCCAGCGGAAAATGTACGGGTTCGCTCATGTCTGGCTTATTCCTCTGCGTCCAGCAGTTGCTCTTCCAGGGCCTGTCGATACTCGCCCGGAGCCTGCCACAGCCCGCGCTGCTGGGCCTCCAGCAAACGTTCGGTGATGTCGCGCAGGGCCTCGGGGTTGTGCTGGCGGATAAACTCGCGGGTCGCGGCATCGAGCACATAGGCCTCGGCCAGCGACTGGTAATGATGATCGTCGATCAGGTGCGTGGTGGCATCGAAGGCGAACAGGTTGTCGACCGTCGCAGCCATCTCGAACGCGCCCTTGTAGCCATGGCGCTTGACCCCGTCGATCCACTTGGGGTTGAGCGCGCGCGCACGGATCACCCGGTTCAGTTCTTCCTTGAGGGTGCGAATGCGCGGGCGATCCGGCTGGCTGTGATCGCCGTGGTAACTGGCAACGCCGGCGCCGGCCAGGCTTTCTGCCGCCGCGAGCATGCCGCCCTGGAACTGGTAGTAGTCATTGGAATCGAGCAGGTCGTGCTCATGGTTGTCCTGGTTCTGCAGCACCGCCTGCACCTGGCTCAGGCGCCGGGCAAAGGGTTCGCGCGCGGCGGTGCCGTCGTCCGAGGCGCCATAGGCATACGCGCCATGGTTGAGGTAGACCTCGGCAAGGTCTTCACGGCTGTGCCACAGACGGCCGTCAATGGCGTTCTGCACCCCGGCGCCGTAGGCACCGGGCTTGGAGCCGAACACCCGCCAGCCCGCCTGGCGCTCGGCCTGCTCGGGGCTCAGGCCAGCGGCCAGCAGTTCGGCACGCTCGCTGCGCACCTTGGCCGCCAGGGGGTTGAGGTCATCCGGCTCATCCAGTGCCGCCACGGCCTGCACCGCCGCGTCGAACAGCTTGATCAGGTTGCCGAACGCATCGCGGAAGAACCCCGAAACGCGCAGGGTCACGTCTACCCGTGGGCGATCCAGCAGGCTCACCGGCAGGATCTCGAAGTCGTCCACCCGCTGGCTGCCGCTGGCCCATACCGGGCGTACGCCGAGCAGGGCCATGGCCTGGGCGATGTCGTCGCCGCCGGTGCGCATGGTGGCCGTGCCCCATACCGACAGGCCGAGCTGGCGCAGGTGGTCGCCGTGGTCCTGCAGGTGGCGTTCCAGAATCAGGTTGGCCGAGGCGAAACCGATGCGCCATGCCGTGGCGGTGGGCAGGTTGCGCACATCCACGGTGTAGAAGTTGCGGCCGGTGGGCAGCACGTCCAGGCGCCCGCGGCTGGGCGCCCCGCTCGGCCCCGCCGGCACGAAACGCCCGTCCAGCGCCGCCAGCAGGCCCTGCATTTCGGCCGGGCCGCAGGCATCCAGCTGCGGCGCCACCTGGGCCCGCAGCGCCTGCAGCACGGCCTCGACGTCGGCGCTGTGCTGGTGGCTGGCCGGCGCCCCGTCGAGGGTCTGCTCGATCAGGCGGGCGGCATACAGTTCAAGCCGCTCGCGGGTGTCGCCGTTGGTCCGCCAGGCCTCGCTGCTCACCTGTGCCAGGCTGGGCGGCCGTGGTCCTTCCCAGGCAAGGCCCAGGTCGCAGTCCAGCGGGTCGAAGCCCAGCCCCAGGCCGCGGGCCAGGGCGCGCAGCAGGCTGGCATTGGGGCCGCGCCCATCACCACGTTCCACCCGCAGCAGGGCCAGCAGCGTGTCGATCCGCAGGCGACCGTCCGGCGATTGGCCGAACACATGCAGGCCGTCGCGAATCTGCGACTCCTTGAGGTCGCACAGGTAGGTGTCCAGGCGCGGCAGCCACACCGCCGCATCGTCCAGCGCGCCTTCCAGCTGCAGCTCGCGGTCGATGTGGTTGTCGCGCACCAGGTTGAGGATGTCGCGCTGCAGTTCACGGGCCCGGCGCGGGTCCAGCAGTTGCGCCTCGTAGTACTCGTCGGCCAGCAGTTCCAGGTCGCGCAACGGCCCGTAGGTTTCGGCGCGGGTCAACGGCGGCATCAGGTGGTCGATGATCACCGCCTGGGTGCGGCGCTTGGCCTGGGCGCCCTCGCCCGGGTCGTTGACGATGAACGGGTAGATGTTCGGCAGCGGCCCCAGCAACGCGTCCGGCCAGCACCCGGCCGACAGGCCGACGCCCTTGCCCGGCAGCCACTCCAGGTTGCCGTGCTTGCCCACGTGGATCAGCGCATCGGCGGCATAGGCGTGGCGCAGCCAGAAGTAGAACGCCAGGTAGCCATGCGGCGGCACCAGGTCGGGGTCGTGGTACACCGCACTGGGGTCGACCTGATAACCGCGCGCCGGCTGGATACCGACGAAGGTCAGGCCAAGGCGCAGGCCGGCGACCATCATGCGCCCGCTGCGAAACATCGGGTCCTGCTCCGGCTCGCCCCAGCGCTCGCGCACCGCCTGCTGGTTGGCCTGGGGCAACAGGGCGAAGGCGGCGCGGTAATCGTCCAGCGCCATGCTCTGGGCACAAGGGCGCTGGTCGAGCGTGTCGAGGTCGTTGCTGACCCCGCCGAGCAGGGCCTGGATCAGCGCCGTGCCACTGTCTGGCAAAGGCCCCACCGGGTAGCCCTGGGCCTGCATGGCGCGCAGTATGTTGAGCGCCGCCGCCGGGGTGTCCAGCCCCACACCGTTGCCGATGCGCCCGTCGCGGGTCGGGTAGTTGGCCAGAATCAGCGCCACGCGTTTTTGCGGGTTGTCCAGGCGCGCCAGCTCGCACCAGCGCCGGGCCAGTTCCGCAACAAAATCCATGCGTTCCAGGTGCGGCTTGTAGCACACCACGTCCGACTGGCTGCGTTCGCTGCGCCAGGCCAGGTCCTTGAAGCTGATCGGCCGGCTGATGATGCGCCCGTCCAGTTCCGGCAGGGCAATGTGCATGGCCAGGTCGCGGGCCCCCAGGCCCTGTTCGCTGGCCTCCCAGGCCGGCTGGTTGTCCTGTGCGCAGATGGCCTGCAGCACCGGGATGTCGCGCCGGAACGGGCGCAAATGCGGCTGCTGCGGGCTGGACTGGGCAAAGCCTGTGGTATTGATGATCAGGGCCGCGTCGACCTGGTCCAGCCATTGCTCGACCTGGTCCAGGCAGGCTGCCTCCTTGAGGCTGGCCACGGCAATCGGCAGCGGGTTGAGCCCCGCGCCTTGCAGACGCTCGCAAAACGCATCGATGAACCCCGTGTTGGCGGCCTGCAGGTGCGAGCGGTAGAAGATGATCGGCGTCACGGGCTGGCCGGGCTGCCACAGGGCACGCCAGCTGTCCACGCTCGCCTGGGGGTGTTGCGGGTGATAGACACTGGTGCGCGGCAACTGCTGCGGCTCGTCCCAGCGGTAGTCGCGGCCCAGCCATTGGCTGGCCAGGCACTGGAACAGGTTCAGCGCATTGGCCTTGCCGCCCTGGCGCAGGTAGTGCCACAACCGTTCGGCCTGGGCAGCGGGCACCGTGCTCAGGCTGGTCAGCTCAGGGTCCGGGCGGTCGTCGCCCGGCACCAGGATCAGTTGCACGCCCCGCCCCGCCAGCGCCACCAGTTGCTCCACGCCATAGCGCCAGTAACCGATGCCGCCGTGCAGCGACACCAGGATGACCTTGGCATGGCGCAGCACTTCGTCCACATACAGGTCGACCGAAGCATGGTTCTGCACCTGCATCGGGTTGGCCAGGCGCAGGCTGGGGTAGTCGTCCGGCAACTGCTGGGCGGTTTCGGCCAGCAGTGCCAGGTGCGAATCACCGCTGCAGAGAATCACCAGGTCGGCGGGGGTCTGGCCGAGGTCGGCGATGCTGTCGTCCGGCACAAAGCCGCCGGGCTGGGTCCGCAGCAGGTGCATGGGTCAGGCGCCCAGTGCGGCGCGCAGGCTGGCTTCGAGTTGCACGGCGTCAAGGTCCTGGCCGATCAGCACCAGGCGCGTGGTACGTGGCTCGTCGCTGCGCCAGGCGCGGTCGAAGTGCTTGTCGAAGCGCGTACCCACGCCCTGCACCAGCAGACGCATCGGCTTGCCCGGAATGGCCGCGAAGCCCTTCACGCGCAGGATGCCGTGCTGCACCACCAGTTGGGTCAGGGCATCGAGCAGCAGGCTTTCGTCGGCCTGGGGCAACTCGATGGAGATGGAGTCGAAGGCATCATGGTCGTGATCGTCGTGGTCGTCATCGCCGTCATGGTGCGAATCGTGGTGGGTACGGCGCGCGTCGATGTGCTGCTCGGATTCGGCGCCCAGGCCCAGCAATACGTCCAACGGCAGGCGGCCGCTGCTGGCCTCCACCACCTTGACCGCAGGCGGCAGTTCCTCGGCCACCTCGGCGCGCACCCTGGCCAGGTCGTCGGCAGCGATCAGGTCAGCCTTGTTCAGCACCACCAGGTCGGCGCTGGCCAGTTGGTCGGCAAACAGTTCGTGCAGTGGGGACTCGTGGTCCAGGTTCGGGTCGAGCTTGCGCTGGGCGTCCACCTGGTCGGGGTAGGCAGCGAAGGTGCCGGCGGCCACGGCCGGGCTGTCGACCACGGTGATCACCGCATCGACCGTGCAGGCGTTGCGGATTTCCGGCCACTGGAAAGCTTGCACCAGCGGCTTGGGCAGCGCCAGGCCGCTGGTTTCGATGAGGATATGGTCCAGGTCGCCACGGCGCGCCACCAGCTCGCGCATCACCGGGAAGAACTCTTCCTGAACGGTGCAGCACAGGCAGCCGTTGGCCAGCTCGTAGACGCGCCCGCTGGCTTCTTCCTCGGTGCAGCCGATGCTGCACTGCTTGAGGATCTCGCCATCGATGCCCAGCTCGCCGAACTCGTTGACGATCACCGCGATGCGGCGGCCCTGGGCGTTGTCGAGCATGTGCCGCAGCAGGGTGGTCTTGCCCGAGCCGAGGAAGCCGGTAACGATGGTGACGGGGAGTTTGGCCAGTGTTTTCATGGGGGTGCCCTTGGCAGGATGGCGGGCATGCAGGACGAGAGCCGCAGGAGCCTTGCTGCCTGAGCGCATTCGCCACCGGATCACCCCGCCCGGTTGAAAGTCGGAAACTGTTCGAGGCAGGTCTCCTGGCTCGCGCTGTGCCGGCACGCCTGCCGGCTGCATCGACGCCTTCCCGCCCGGGGCAGTGGCACGGCCGATGCCGTTCAACGCTTACAGTTGCGGGGGCAGCCACGGCTTGAACCGTATTCCCGTCTTAGCTGCAGCCAGGGCCGCAGAACCTCGAAGCGGCTAGGCTACGCAGTGGTCCGGGGCAGGTCAACCGCTGTATTGACGGATGCCGGCGCGCATGATTTGCTAGCCGCATTCGTTCGGGTGCCTTTTTACAAGGTGAAACGGGAAACCGGTGCGTCAGCCGCTTCTGCAAAGAAGCAGCGACAAATCCGGTGCTGCCCCCGCAACGGTAAGCGAGGAAAGCGTCTTTACCACTGTGCCAGCTGTGCGGCATGGGAAGGTGACGCCCTCAGGCTGAGCATGCTGCCAGCCCTCGCAAGCCCGGAGACCGGCCCGATACAGTCATGACAAACCCGCGGTGGGCGGGCGCTGTTGAACCCCTGGGCGAGCCTCGCGCAGGGGTTGGCCGCGCTTGCCTGTTGCCGATAGCCCCGACGACACGACAACAGCAAAAGGAACGCGCCATGCCCATCAGTACCGCCAGCCAGCCCCTCGTCACCCCCACTACCCTCAGCCAGCGCCTGGCCGTCGCCATCGGTGCCTCGCTGCTGGGCCTTTGCCTGGTCTACTTCGCCGGCTTCTCGCACATCGAGGCGGTGCACAACGCTGCCCACGATACCCGCCACAGCGCCGCGTTCCCTTGCCACTGAGACCTGCCCCGATGATCAAGCGCATTGCCCGCACCGCAGGCTTTACCGGCCTGCTCGCCGCCCTGCTGCTGACCCTGCTGCAAAGCTTCTGGGTCGCACCGCTGATTCTGCAGGCCGAAACCTACGAGAACCCGGCACCGGCCGCCCAAACCCATGAGCATGCCGACGCCGCGGGTGAAGGCCACCACCACGATGCCGAGGCCTGGTCGCCTGAAGACGGCTGGCAGCGCGTGCTGTCGACCACCGGTGGCAACCTGGTGGTGGCGGTCGGCTTTGCCCTGATCCTGGCTGCGCTGTACACCCTGCGTGCGCCGGGCCGTACCGCCACCGGCGCAGCCTGGGGGCTTGCCGGGTTCGCGGTATTCTGCCTGGCGCCCACCCTCGGGCTGCCGCCAGAGCTGCCGGGCACTGCCGCCGCCGACCTGGCGCAGCGTCAACTGTGGTGGGTGGGCGCCGCGGCTGCCACCGCTGCCGGCCTGGCCCTGATCGTGTTTGCGCACAACTGGCTGCTCAAGGCGCTGGGTGTGGCATTGCTGGTTGTTCCGCACGTGATCGGTGCGCCGCAGCCGGAGGTGCACGAGAGCCTGGCGCCGCAAGCACTGGAGGCGCAGTTCAAGGTGGCGTCGCTGTTGACCAATGCCGCGTTCTGGCTGGCCCTGGGCCTGCTCAGTGCCTGGCTGTACCGTCGCCAGCCAGCCTGATGCAGTTGTATGCCGGGCTGGGCTGTCGTCGCGGCTGCCTGGCCCGCGAACTGGCCGCCCTGCTCCAGCAGACCCTGTTCGCCCATCACCTGCCCGCCTCTGCCCTCGCCGGGCTGGCCAGCATCGACCTCAAGGCCGGCGAACCCGGCCTGCATGAACTGGCCAGGCAACTGGGGTTGCCGCTGGTGTTCTTTTCGGCCGCGCAACTGGCCCCCTTCGAAAGCCGCCTGAGCCACCGTTCGCCCACGGCGTTCGCCCTCAGCGGCTGCCATGGGGTGGCCGAAAGCGCCGCGCTGGCCCTGGCCGAGCAACGCGGCGGCGCCAATGCCGCACTGCGCCTGCCACGCACCGTGCAAGGCGCCGCCACCCTGGCATTGGCCTGGGCCCCGCCGTTTGACGGATAATGCCGCGCAATCTTTCCAAGGATTCATCATGACCGTCTATTTCATCGGTGCCGGCCCGGGCGACCCCGAGCTGATCACCGTCAAGGGCCAGCGCCTGATCCACAGCTGCCCGGTGATCATCTATGCCGGCTCGCTGGTGCCCGCCGCCGTGCTCGAAGGCCACCGCGCCGAAACCGTGATCAACAGCGCCGAACTGCACCTGGGGCAGATCATCGAGCTGATGCGCACGGCCCACGCCAACGGCCAGGATGTGGCCCGCGTACACAGCGGCGACCCTGGGCTGTACGGTGCGATCGGCGAACAGATCCGCCACCTGCGTGAACTGGGTATCCCATTCCAGATCATCCCCGGCGTGACCGCCGTGGCTGCCAGTGCCGCCCTGCTCGAATGCGAGCTGACCCTGCCGGACATCGCCCAGAGTGTGATCCTGACGCGCTACGGCGACACCTCGCCGATGCCGCCGGGCGAATCGCTGGGGAGCCTGGCCAGCCACCAGGCAACCCTGGCCATTCACCTGGGGGTCAAGCACCTGGCCAGAATCGTCGAGGAACTGCGCCCGCATTACGGCAGGGACTGCCCGATCGCCGTGGTGCACCGCGCCACCTGGCCAGATCAGGACTGGGTGCTGGGCAGCCTGGACGACATCGTGCAACGGGTGCAGGCCAAGGGCTTTCGACGCACCGCACTGATCCTGGTGGGCCGGGTATTGGGCAGCGATACCTTCAGCGAGTCGGCGCTCTACCGCGCCGGGCATGCGCACCTGTACCGACCTTGACGGCCATTGACGGCGTCCCTCCCGGCCCCATGCCCGGCGCGTTCCCATGGGCGCGCCTGCCAATTCAACCGCCTCTGCTAGCGATAACCGGCCCAGACGATAGGAAATCGGCTACAGAACTTTCGAGCGCCTTGTAAGAAAAATCCTCTAATCGAACTGATTTCTTCCTCACTTCTATACTGGACGTACTCCTGCTGAGCGTTTCCACGTATCTTGGCCGCCTTGCCAGAGCCTGGGCAGGCGTCGCCCCGAACGGTTCGGGGCCTGGATCACCTCTCTGACAAGGAGTTGCGCGATGCCCAAAGTCTTGATCGTTGATGACCACACCACCATCCTCTTCGCCATCCGCACCCTGCTGGAGCGCGATGGCTACAACATCGTCGGTGAAGCCCGAGACGGCGCCAGTGCTGTCGAACTGGCGCGCAAGCTGCAGCCTGACGTGGTGATCCTCGATCTGGGGCTGCCACGCCTGGATGGCCTGAGCGTGCTGGAGCGGCTCAGCCAGTTGACCAACCCGCCACGCATCCTGGTACTGACCGGCCGCCCACCCCGGCTGTTCGCCCGCCGTTGCATCGAGTCCGGTGCCTCGGCATTCGTGCGCAAGGACGAAGACCTCGATATCCTGAGCGCCGCCCTCAAGGCCGTGCTCAACGGCTACTCCTACCTGCCCGATGCGTCACGCTTCAATGACCGGTCAAGCTCGGAACTCCAGCGCCTGGACAAGCTGTCCAACCGTGAGTTCGAGGTGCTGCGCCAGTTGGCCAAGGGCGCCAGCAATGGCGAAATCGCTACGGCGATGATCCTCAGCGCCAAGACCATCAGCACCTACAAGACCCGCATCATGGAAAAGCTCGGGGTGGTATCGCTGGTTGAGTTGATCGATGTGGCCAACCGCAACGCACTGACCTGAGCCGCCCATGACCAAGCGTTGCCTGCCTGCCCTGCTGCTCGCCTGCCTGGTGCAGTGGCTGGCGATAAGCGCCATGGCACAGGAGCCGGGGGTTGCCCGCCAACTGCTCGGGCGCTCGGTCAGCAG
Organism: Pseudomonas sp. VE 267-6A; assembly: GCF_024126555.1. Classification (NCBI taxonomy): domain Bacteria; kingdom Pseudomonadati; phylum Pseudomonadota; class Gammaproteobacteria; order Pseudomonadales; family Pseudomonadaceae; genus Pseudomonas; species Pseudomonas sp. VE 267-6A. The sequence continues at coordinate 133,517 of NZ_JAMYBY010000015.1, read as the reverse complement.
CAGTGCGCCACCCCCGCTGACCCTCGCCGAACGTCGGTGGCTCAAGCACAAGCAGGTGCTGCGCCTGGGCACCTCGGCGCCGGACTACCCGCCCTTCGACATCAATGTGAGCCAGCACGACTATGAAGGGGTCAGCGCCGACTTCGCCGGCCTGATCGGCGAGCAGTTGAAGATCCCGGTGCAGGTGCTGCAGTTCTCGAACCGTATCCAGGCCATCGCCGCCCTGCACAGTGGCCAGATCGACCTGCTGGGCAGCGCCAACGGCTACGAAGCCGCCGACAGCGCACTGGTGATGAGCCAGCCCTACGCCGACGACCAGCCGATCATCGCGACCCCCGTCGGCGTGACCCATGACCCAGACGACCCGCTCGACGGGCTGACGCTGTCGATGGTCGAACACTACCTGCCACCGTCGCTGGTCCGCCAGCTCTACCCCCGGGCGAACCTGCAACTGTACGCCTCGACCATGTCGGCCCTGTCGGCGGTGGCCCTGGGCCAGGCCGATGCATTCATCGGCGACGCGATCAGTTCCGACTACCTGATCGGCAAGAACTACCGCGAAAGCCTGCAGATCTCCCACTACGTCAAACCCCAGCGCTCTTCCTTCGGCTTTGCCCTGGTGCGCGAGAACACCGCGTTGCTGGACCTGGTGAACAAGGCATTGGGCAGCATCACCGACAGCGACCGGTTGAACGTGATGCGCCGCTGGACCAGCGGCGTGAGCAGCATCCTGCTCAACCGGGCGGACATCGCGCTGACCGACGAAGAGCGACACTGGATCGCGCAGCATCCCAGCGTGCGCGTGGTCATCAACAAGTACTTCGCGCCCCTGAGCTTCTTCGACGAAAACCAGCACTTTCGCGGCATCACCGCCGACGTGCTGGCGCAGATCAGCCTGCGCAGCGGGCTGAAGTTCCAGATCATCGAGACCGACTCGGTGCCCACCATGATCAGCATGGTCGAACAGGGCGAAGCCGAGGTCGTCGGCGCGCTCAACTATGGTGAGCAGCGCGCCAGAACCCTGGCCTTCACCCGGCCCTACCTGGCCAACCCGCGGGTGCTGGTGACCAGCGTGCGCGATACATCGATCCGCCACCCCGACCAGCTCGACGGCAAGCGCCTGGCGATCATTCGCGGTACACCGGTGAGCGCCGAACTGCGCCAGCGCTATCCCGCCATCAGCCTGATCGAAGTCGACGACCCGCTGGCACTGATGGAGTACGTGGCCCAGGGCCGCGCGGACGCGGCGCTCAGTTCGCAGATCAACGCCGCCTACTTCATCAGCCGCATGTTCAAGGACCGCCTGCGCATCGCCACCCTGCTGGACGACACCCCGGCCCTCGCCGCCTTCGCCACCGAACGTTCTTCGCCACTGCATGCGATATTGGAAAAATCCCTGCTCAGCATCCCGCCCGAGCAGATGACCCAGCTGGTCAATCGCTGGCGCATCAACGCCCTGATCAGCGACACGCCCTGGCGCAACTACCGCTCGCTGGTGCTGCAGATTCTGGGCATCGCGGTGGCGCTGGTGCTTGCCATAGCGTTGTGGAACCGTTACCTGCGCAAGCTGATGCAGCAACGCGCCGAGGCCGAGCAGGCCCTGCAACTGCAGCTGCGCATCAGCGAACACCTGCTCGAAGAGCTGCATGTGGCCAAAGAACAGGCCGACAGCGCCAACCACGCCAAGAGCACCTTCCTGACCACCATGAGCCACGAGATCCGCACCCCCATGAATGCGGTGATCGGCCTGCTCGAGCTTGCCCTGAAGGATGCCGCCCAGGGCCGCACCGACGAGCACTCCCTGCAGGTGGCATTCGATTCGGCCAGCAGCCTGCTGGAGCTGATCGGCGACGTGCTGGACATCGCCCGCATCGAATCCGGACACATGAGCCTGGCGCCACAACCCACCGACCTGGGTGCGCTGGTACGCAGCACCGTGCAGGTGTTCGAAAGCAGCGCCCGTCTCAAGGACATCAGCCTGACCCAGGACCTGCAGCCCCCCGCCGCCCTGGTGGAGATCGACCCGCTGCGTTTTCGCCAGATCCTGTCCAACCTGCTGGGCAATGCCATCAAGTTCACCGAGCGCGGTGGCGTCAGCGTGCGCCTGCAGTGCCAGCCCACGCCGTGCGGCAAGCAGGTGCACATGCACCTGGCCGTCGAGGACAGCGGCATCGGCATCAGCCAGCCGGACCAGCAGCGCCTGTTCCACCCCTTCATCCAGGCCGGCAGCCAGCCGGCTCGCCAGGGCACCGGCCTGGGCCTGGTGATCAGCCGGACCCTGTGCGAACTGATGCAGGGCAGCCTGGAGCTGCACAGCACCCCGGGCCATGGCACCCAGGTCACGGTCAGCCTGCCGCTGATGCTGGCCAGCACCGCCAGTCAACCCGAGGAACCGGCCCAGGAGCCAACGGCCCAGGCCAGCCAGCGGCTGAACATCCTGGTGGTCGACGACTACCCCGCCAACCTCATGCTGCTGGAAAAGCAGCTGAGCGTGCTGGGCCATCGGGTGACCCAGGCCAGCGACGGCGCGGGCGGCCTGCAGGCCTGGCAGGCCGGGCGCTTCGACGCCGTGATCACCGACTGCAACATGCCCGGCATGGACGGCCACCAGCTGGCGCGCGAGATTCGCGCCCAGGAAGCCCAGGCGAATCGCCCGCCCTGCCTGATCCTGGGCCTGACCGCCAACGCCCAGGCCGACGAACGCGAGCGCTGCCTGGCGTCGGGCATGGATGACTGCCTGTTCAAGCCGATCGGCCTGGGCGCCTTGAGCCGTCACCTGTCGGGGGTGGATACCCCCGAGCCGCAGGCGCCACCCGAGCCCCGCGCCGAGGACAACAGCGGTTTCAACATCGACAACCTCAAGCACCTGACCCTGGGTGACCCACGGCTGATCAAGCGTCTGCTGACGGAGCTGGAGCGCAGCAGCGCCGAAGACCTCGAGGCGTTGCGTGCCCTGGGCTCAGGCGCGAGTCGACAGCAACTGCGCAGCCTGTCGCACCGCATCAAGGGCGGCGCCAAGATGCTCAAGGCCCATGGCCTGGTGGGGCACTGCGATGCGCTGGAGCAGGCCTGTACCGGCAAGGCCCCGGACAAGGCCATCGAGGCGTTGCTGGCGGCGCTGGAACAGAGCCTGAAGGATCTGCATGAACACCTGCAGCGATCCATCGCCGCCGGTTGAGATGAGGCTCAGTGCAGCTGCAGGGTCGAGTTGATCTGGCTGATGGCGTCCACCACGTGCTGCGAACCCTGCTGGATTTCCAGGATCACTTCCCCCGCCTCATTGGCCAGTTCCACCCCCAGCCCGGTGCGGCTGAGGCTCGACTGCATGCTGGCCACCGCATTGAGTGAAAGGTCGTGATTCTGGCGCACCACATCGACGATCTCCAGGGTCGCCTTGCTGGTGCGTGCCGCCAGGCTGCGCACCTCGTCGGCCACCACGGCAAAGCCGCGGCCGTGCTCACCTGCCCGCGCCGCCTCGATGGCGGCGTTCAGGGCCAGCAGGTTGGTCTGGTCGGCAATGCTGCGGATGGTCTGCACGATCTGCCCGATCAGTTCCGACTGCTTGCTCACCGCATCGATGCTGCGGGCTGCGGCATTGAGCTCGCGGGAGATCTCCTCGATCACCTGCACCGTATGCTGCACCACCTCCGAGCCCTTGCGCGCACAGGCATCGTTCTGCACCGAGGTGGCGTGGGCCGCTTCGGCTGCCGTCTGCTGGGTACACACCTGGTGGGTGATGTCGCTGGCAAACTTGACCACCTTGTACAGGCGGCCACGGGTATCGAAGATCGGGTTGTAGGAAGCTTCCAGGTACACCATCTGCCCGAGTTTGTTCTTGCGCTCGAAACGATGGGAATGGTACTCGCCGCGATTGAGCGAGGCCCAGAATGCCTTGTAGGCGCTCGACTCGCTTTCGCTGCGGTGGCAGAACAGGCTGTGGTGCTGGCCAATGACCTCCTCGGCCCGGTAATGCATGGTCTTGAGGAAGTTCTCGTTGGCACGGATCACATTGCCTTCGGGGGTGAACTCGACCATCGCCATGGAACGGCTGATGGCATTGATCAGGCTGTCGCTCTCATGCTCCTCGACCACCCGCCGGGTGATGTCGGAGGCGACCTTGATCACGCTGGTGACCTGCTGGTTGGCGCCAAACACCGGCATGTAGCTGGCCTCCAGCCATACATCGTGCCCGGCCTTGTCGCGCCGCAGAAAGGTACCGCTGTGGGCCTCGCCCCGCGCCAGGTCGCGCCACAGGGTGCGGTACGCATCGCTCTTGACGTAGTCGGGCTCGCAGAAAATGCGGTGGTGCTTGCCGATGATCTCCTCGGCGGCATAGCCCAGGGTGGAGCAGAAACGCTCGTTGGCTTCGAGAATCACCCCGTCGGGGCTGAACTCGATCATGGCCATCGAGCGACCTATGGCCGCAAGCTTGGCATTGGAGTGGTGTAACGCTTGGGTGCAACGCTCGATTTCAGCCAGGTCAGACTTGCGATGGGCGTTAAACATTGGTTACCACTCCATTGGCGGTTTTTGCTCAGCATAGATGCACTTCTGTACCCTGCAAGCCAACTGCCATCACCGTTTATCACCCCACGTCAACTGCTTTCGCGCACCATCAGTTCGAAGCCCAGGTCCTGGGTGCGCGGCTGCCCGCCCTTGCCGTCGAGCAACGCCAGCAGCGCCTGCGCAGCCTGCCGCCCCACGGCAGCGCGCGGGGTGCGAATGGAGGTCAGGCGCGGTACCAGGTGAGCCGATGCCGGCAGGTCGTTGAAGCCCACCATCGCCACCTGCCCCGGCACCTCGATGCCCTGGCGCAAGGCCTGCAGAATCGCGCCCTGGGCCAGGTCGTCGTTGCAGAAGAACAGCCCGTCCACCTCCGGGTGACGCTCGAGCAACTGGCTGAACAGCTCGCCGCCCAGGCCGATGGATGACGGCTGCGGTGCGAGCATTTCCAGCGCCGGGTCATACAGCCCTGCATCGTCGAGCGCCTGGCGGAACCCGTCGGCGCGTTGCATCACCCGCGGATCGAGCTGCGCGGCAATGAAGCCCAGACGCCGCCGCCCGCGTTCGATCAGGTGCCGGGCAGCCGCGCGCCCGGCCTGCTGCTGGGAAAACCCGACCGAAGTGGCCGTGTCCGGCCCACCCAGCTCCATCATGTGCACGCAGGGCACACCACTGGCGGCCAGCATCTGCTGCGACGCCTCGGTGCGGTCAAAACCGGTGAGCAGCATGCCGCACGGCTGGTAGGCCAGGTAGTTGCGAATCAGGTTCTCCTCTTCGGCCACGTCGTAGTGGAAGTTGCCGATCAGCACTTCAAGGCCGCGCGGGCGCATCACGTCGTGGATGGCTTCGAGGGTTTCGATGAACAGCTGGTTGGACAGCGACGGAATCAGCACCACCACCGACTGGCTCTGTGCCGACGCCAGCGCGCGGGCTGCCGGGTTGGCGACATAGCCCAGCGCTGCGGCAGCATCCTTGACCTTCTGCACCAGTTCCGGGGCAACCGTGCTGATGCCGCGCAGGGCGCGCGAGGCGGTGATCGGGGAAACCCCGGAAAGCCTGGCCACTTCAGCCAGGGTGGGACGACCGGTAGTACGGGAGCCAATGCGGGTCATGGGGGCTTTTATTTTTCGGCTTGCAAAGAGAAGGGAACGGGCACTAAGGTAGCGCTGTCTCAGACGTCAGGCAATGCATAACTGCAGGTGCACGGCGATGAGCGCCCAGACTGCTTTTACAAAACCAATAACAACCGGGTGGGAAGCCGCCGAGGCGTTGTCAGCCTCGGCCAAAGATAGCGCTATCTCGCCCCGCAGGAGGTACCGATGAACTCTCCCCTGTCCGCTATTGTGGTGATGGGCGTGGCTGGCTGCGGCAAGAGCTGCGTCGGTTCTGCCATCGCCGATTGCAGCGGCGGCCGCCTGATCGAAGGCGATGCCTTTCACCCTGCCGCCAACATCCAGAAGATGAGCGCCGGCATTCCCCTTGACGATGACGACCGCGCTGGCTGGCTGATCCGCCTGGGCGAAGAGCTGCAGGCCACCCTCAAGGCCGGCGAACGGCCGATCCTCACCTGCTCGGCGCTGAAAAAGCGCTACCGCGACGCCCTGCGCCACGCCGTACCCGACCTGGGCTTCGTGTTCCTCGAACTGACGCCCCAGGAAGCCGAACGCCGCGTGCTGGCACGCCCCGGCCACTTCATGCCGGCAAGCCTGATCGACAGCCAGTTCGCCGCCCTGGAGTCGCCGCGCGGCGAAACCCTGACCCTGACCCTGGACGCCACCCAACCCATCGCCCAGCTGGCCCGTCAGGTAGACACCTGGCTAAAGCCCTGCGGTGAGTCGGCGCTGGCGCGAACTGCCTGATTTTCCGGCAGTTTTCCGGCTCACCAAAGATAGCGCTGTCTCGACTGCTGCACGCTGTAAAAGTTCCGCCCACAACAATGACAACACGAGGCACTGAACCATGTTCGGTCTGGCAACTGATACCTACCTCTTGCTCGATGCACTGGTGACCATCATCGGCCTGGTGCTGCTGATCACCCACTTCAAGGTGCACCCTTTCGTGGCGCTGACCCTGGCCGCGGGCTTTCTGGGCCTGACCTCCGGCATGCCGGTAGCCAAAGTGATGAAGTCGTTCCAGGACGGTTTCGGGGGCGTACTCGGCTTTGTCGGGATAGTGCTGGCACTGGGCACCATGCTCGGCAAGCTGATGGCCGATTCCGGCGGCGCCGACCAGATCGCGCAAACCCTGATTCGCGCCTTCGGCAAGCAGAAGGTGCACTGGGCCATGATGTTCGCCGCCTTCCTGGTGGGCATCCCGCTGTTCTTCGAAATCGGCTTCGTGCTGCTGATACCCCTGGTGTTCATCGTTGCCCGGCGCACCGGGGTATCGCTGATCAAGATCGGCATTCCGCTGCTGGCCGGGCTGTCGGTGGTGCACGGGCTGGTGCCGCCGCACCCGGGCCCGCTGCTGGCCATCGGCGTGTTCGGCGCCGACATCGGCAAGACCATCTTCTACGGGCTGATCGTGGCGCTGCCCACGGCGATCATCGCCGGGCCGCTGTACGGCACGTTCATTTCGCGGTACATCCCCGGCTCGCCGTCCCAGGAGCTGATGGACCAGATCGCCCGCGAAGCCGAGCGCACGCAACTGCCCAGCTTCGCCATCACGCTGGTAACCATCCTGCTGCCGGTGTTCCTTATGCTGCTCAAGACCTTCGCCGACGTGGTACTGCCGGCCGAGCACATCTTTCGCCAGTGGATGGACCTGATCGGGCACCCGATCACGGCGCTGCTGGCCGCCCTGCTGCTGGCCTTCTACACCTTCGGCTCGGCCCAGGGCTTCAGCCGCCAGCAGATCATGAAGATGCTCGACCAGAGCCTGGCGCCTACGGCGGCAATCGTGCTGATCGTGGGGGCTGGGGGCGGCTTCAAGCAGATGCTGGTGGATACCGGTGTGGGCAACGTGATCGGTCAGATGGCGGTGCAGGCGCAGATCTCGCCGATCATGCTGGCCTGGCTGGTGGCGGCGGTGATTCGCATCGCCACGGGCTCGGCGACGGTGGCGACCATTACCGGTGCGGGTATCGTGGCCCCGGTGATCGGCATGATACCGGGCGTGAACCGCGAGCTGCTGGTGCTGGCCACGGGGGCCGGCTCGCTGATCCTGTCGCATGTCAACGATGCGGGCTTCTGGCTGGTCAAGCAGTACTTCAACATGACCGTGGCCGAAACCTTCAAGACCTGGAGCATGATGGAAACCATCCTGTCGGTGGTGGGCATCATCTTCATCATGCTGTTGTCGCTGGTGGTCTGACGGCTTCGCCGCAAAGCCAGCCCACAGGTTCTGGCTGTACCGCAGAACCCTGTGGAAGCTGGCTTGCCAGCGAAGATGCGCTAGAAGGCTGCCTTGAAGATCGCCTCGATCTCGGCCTGGCTGGCCCGCCGCGGGTTGGTCAGGCCGCAGGCATCCTTGAGCGCGTTGGCCGCCAGGGTCGGCACATCCGCCACCCGCGCACCCAGCACCTCCAGCCCCGGCGGGATCTCGATATCGTCGCTCAGTTGCACGATGGCCTGGATCGCCGCATCGGCACCCTGCGCCGCGTTCAGCCCCTCCACCGCCACGCCCATCGCCTGTGCCACATCACGCAGGCGCGCCGCGCTCACCGCCGCATTGAACCGCTGCACATGGGGCAGCAGCACCGCGTTGCACACCCCGTGCGGCAGGTCGTAGAAGCCACCGAGCTGATGCGCCATCGCATGCACGAACCCCAGCGAAGCATTGTTGAACGCCATGCCGGCGAGGAACTGCGCATAGGCCATGTTCTCCCGCGCGGTCAGGTCCTGCCCGTCGATCACCGCCTGGCGCAGGTTGCGGCTGATCAGCTCGATGGCCTTGAGTGCGCAGGCGTCGGTGATCGGCGTGGCCGCCGTGGATACATAGGCCTCGATGGCGTGGGTCAGTGCATCCATACCGGTGGCCGCCGTCAGCGACCTGGGCATGCCGACCATCAGCGCCGGGTCGTTCACCGACAGCAACGGGGTGACGTTGCGGTCGACGATGGCCATTTTCACGTGGCGTGCCTCGTCGGTGATGATGCAGAAGCGCGTCATCTCGCTGGCCGTACCGGCCGTGGTATTGATCGCGATCAGCGGCAATTGCGGCTTGGCGGAGCGGTCGACCCCTTCGTAGTCGCCGATGTGCCCGCCATTGGTGGCACACAGGGCAATGCCCTTGGCGCAGTCGTGGGGTGAACCGCCGCCCAGCGAAATCACGCAGTCGCAGTGCTCGCGCTTGAGCATCGCCAGGCCCTGCTCCACGTTGGCGATGCTCGGGTTGGGCTTGGCGCCGTCGAACACCACCGAGTCGATGTCACGCATCGCCAGCTGCTCGGCGATTCGCTGTGCCACGCCGGCCTTGGCCAGCCCGGTATCGGTGACGATCAACGCCTTGGCAAAGCCATAGCCGACAATGGCGGTCATGGCTTCGTCCAGGCAGTCGATGCCCATGATGTTGACGGCTGGGATGAAAAACGTGCTGCTCATGGCGGTATTCCTCAGGCTTTATATCTCTGCCTCAAGGATCCGCCCGTGGGCCGCAGGGCATGTTGATCCAGCGCAAAGTCAGCCAAGAAACAGCCGATAGGCCGGGTTGTCGGTCTCGTCCCAGTAGCGATAGCCCATGCCGTCTAGGGTGCCTGGCAACTGCGCCAGCTCATCGTCCGGCACCTGCAGCGCCACGAACACCCGCGCCTCGGCAGCCCCGTGGTTGCGGTAGTGGAACAGGCTGATGTTCCAGCGCTTGCCCAGGCGCTCCAGAAAGCCCAGCAAGGCGCCAGGACGCTCCGGGAACTCGAAGCGCAGCACCCGCTCGTCGAGCGAGGGGGCCGAGTGGCCGCCCACGGTGTGGCGGATATGCAACTTGGCCAGCTCGTTCTCGGTCAGGTCCAGCACCTCGTAGCCCTGCCCGGCCAGGCTGGCCAGCAACTGCGCGCGCGGGTCGGTGTGCGGGTGGGTCTGCACGCCGACGAACAGGCGGGCCTCCTTGCCGGGCTGGTAGCGGTAGTTGAACTCGGTGATCTGGCGCTGGCCCAGGGCCTGGCAGAAGGCACGGAAGCTGCCCGGCTGCTCGGGGATGGTCACCGCGATGACCGCCTCGCGCTGCTCGCCCAGTTCGGCGCGTTCGGCCACATGGCGCAGGCGGTCGAAGTTGACGTTGGCACCGGAGTCGATCGCCACCAGGGTCTGGCCTGTCACACCGCGGCTGGCCACGTACTTCTTGATCCCCGCCACCGCCAGCGCACCGGAAGGCTCGGTGATCGAGCGGGTGTCGTCGTAGATGTCCTTGATGGCCGCGCACAGCTCGTCGCTGCTGACCGTGACCACTTCGTCCACGTAATGCCGGCACACCTCGAAGCAATGCGCGCCGATCTGCGCCACCGCCACGCCGTCGGCGAAGGTGCCGACCTGGGGGAGCACCACCCGTTCGCCAGCGGCCAGCGCGGCCTGCAGGCAGTTCGAGTCGTGCGGCTCGACGCCGATCACCTTTACCTGCGGGCGCAGGTATTTGACGTAGGCGGCGATGCCGGCGATCAGGCCGCCGCCGCCCACCGGCACGAAGATCGCGTCCAGCTCGCCCGGTTGCTGGCGCAGGATCTCCATGGCCACGGTGCCCTGCCCTGCAATCACGTCCGGGTCGTCGAACGGTGGCACGAACGTGGCGCCTTCGCTCTGGGCCAGTTGCAGCGCATGGGCCAGCGCCCGCGGGAAGCTGTCACCGTGCAGCACCACATTGCCGCCACGCGAGCGCACCCCTTCGATCTTCAGCGCCGGAGTGGTGGTGGGCATCACGATGGTGGCGCGCATGCCCAGTTCACGAGCAGCCAGCGCCACGCCCTGGGCATGGTTGCCGGCAGACGCGGTGATCACCCCGCGCTCGCGCTGCTCGGTGCTCAGACGACTGAGGCGGGTGTAGGCCCCGCGGATCTTGAAGGAAAAGGTCGGCTGCAGGTCTTCGCGCTTGAGCAGCACGTTGTTGCCCAGGGCCTCGGACAGCGCCCGGGCGGGCTGCAGGGGCGTCTCGATGGCCAGGTCATATACCGGTGCGGCAAGAATCCTTCGCACATAGTCCGACAGCAGGCTGGTGGCGCTGGTCGAGGTGCTGGGGCAGACGGTAAGGCTGGTCATCGGTGACTCCTGGTTTTTTTTGAAGTGCCCAGGAGTCAGAAAGGAAAAACCCGCCTCCAGGGCGGGTTAGGTGCAAGGTGCTCGCTAGCCCGCCAATCTGATAATGGCGGTAATAATGCTGTGCGAAGGCAACGCTGCGAATAAGGTCATGGCAGCGAAACTAGCCCAGGGCCTTTTTCAAGTCAATCATTCATTTTGCGCTCGTGCAGGCTTGCACGCCGCGTTCGTGCGCCGATTCGGGCACGCCGAACACCCGGTCGAAGCCCCACTGGAACACGAAGGCGTACACGAAGAAGAACACGAACAGCGCAAGGTTGGTGCCCAGTGCCGCCCACAGGCTGATGTCCAGCCACCAGGCCACCACCGGCAGCAGGATCAGCACCAGCCCGCCCTCGAAGCCGATGGCATGCAGCAGGCGCCGTACGAAGGTGCGGCTGCGTCGGGCCTGACGTGCCTCCCAGAACTCGAACAGGTAGTTGTAGAGCATGTTCCAGCCCAGGGCCATGCCCGACATGATCACCGACAGCACGGTGGAATGGGCCATGCCCTCATCGAAGGCCAATGCCAGGGCCGGTGCGACACAGGCCACCGCGATGACTTCGTACAGAATGGCCTGGGTGATCTTGCGGGTAACGCCTTGCATGACGGGCTCCTTTCAACGGTATGCCGCGCAGGCTAGGCTGATTGAAGCCGGGTTTCAATGGTGAAGCGGTCAACTGTCGTCGGCCCGCTGGGGCCGGCAGACCGGCCAACACGCTGCCAGGCCATTGCGAGGCTCCCCGAAATGGCCTGGCACAGGGCTCAATGGCCCTTGAGCTTGAGGTAGGACTGGTGCAGGTCGGACGCCCAGCCATCGAGCACTGCCTTCACATCGTCGGCCTTCATCACCTGGCTGTCGTTTTCCAGCGGCTTGCCACTGCCCTTGCGCACCACCTGGGCGAGCACCTTGTTGCTGCCGCCATCCAGAAACTGCGCCTCGGTGGCGATATCGGTCTCCTGGTCGCGGATGCCCGAGGCCGTGCTCACCGCTGCCGCCACCAGCGCCACCGGAATCACTTCGTATGCCTTCAGGCCCTCGGTCTTGCTGCTGACGGCCGTGATCGCCGGGCGTACCACGATCACCCCCGGGCCAGGGCCGGTGGCCAGCGGCAACGACTTGCCCAGCTCGCGCTTGAGCGCCTGGTCGTAGTAGTGGGTGATGCCTTGCAGGGTGCTCTGCGGAATCCGCGCGGTAGGTTGCGGCTTGGGATACAGCTGGCTGGGCTCGATGTATACGCTGGTGTAGCGGTCGAGCTTGAGGTTCGGGTCGATCCAGCGCATCACCGTGGCACCGGAGGGCGAGGTGGTCTGCTTGAGACGGCTGTAGTCCTTGAGGAACCCGGAGTACTCGTCGGGCTGCACGGTGCTGCTCGAACAACCGGCCAGGCCCAGCCCGGCCAGGCACAGGGTGCCGATGATCAATGCGTGTTTCATGCGGTCGCTCCAGTGGCGCCTGAAGAAAGGCTTCCTAGGTATAGGCTACAGTTGGCGGTGCATCCATCGACGTGAGGCAACATGGCATTCCACAAACTGGCCCATACCCACCCGCGCCTCAGCGCCGCCGCACTGGTCGGCTGCCTGGGCGGCGTGTTCATCCCGGCAGACAACCTGGTGCAACACATCCTGGCGGGCTGGAACCTCGGGGTCTGGCTGTACCTGCTGCTGGTGTTCTGGCTGACCCTGCGGGCAAAACCGGGCCAGGTGCGCAAGGTGGCCTGCATCGAGGACGAAAATGCCGGGCTGGTGCTGTTTACCGTGAGTATCGCGGCCATCGCCAGCCTTGCCGCAGTCACCCTGCAACTGGCCAGCAGCAAGGGCCTGACCGGCAGCACCCAGGCCCTGCACTACCTGTACACCGGCCTCACCGTGGCCGGCTCGTGGCTGCTGATCGGCACCATCTTCAGCCTGCACTATGCGCGCCTGTTCTACACCAGCACCGCCAAGCAGCCGCTGCTGCGCTTTCCAGACGAGGAGCGCAACCCCGATTACTGGGACTTCCACTACTTCTCGTTCACCCTCAGCGTCGCAGTGCAAACCTCCGATGTGGGCGTCGCCGGGCGTGAACTGCGCCGCGTGGTGCTGGCCCACTCGGTGATCGGTTTCGTGTTCAACACCGCGATTCTGGGTTTCACCATCAACATCGCCGCCGGCCTGCTCAGCTGAGCCCGCCGCTGGTCTGAAATACCCGTGGCCCCACCCTGCCCGCTTCAGCGGCCATGACAGCCTCACCCGCCGCAATGCGGACCACGCAAACGCTTGCGCAACCCACACATAGCAAAAAGCCATTGTGACGCAGGTCAAACATCCTGCAACGGGGCGCAAACAAGCGGCGGACAGCGGCCGCATCGGTGCTATGGTTAGGGTCTTGGCCTTCCCTGGGCAGCGTGTCCCGGGTACAGGCATGCTCAGCGAATCGGGGTCAGCTGTAAAAGGAGGCCGGCATGAACAAGCTCACGTTTCCCAACGCCTGCCAGATGATGCGCTGGCACTTCCATCCCCTGGGCTTTGAAGCCAGCATGGATGCACCGCGCAGCATGGTGGCGCGCGTGTTCGACCGCGCCACCGGCGAAACCCTGCTGGCGATTGCCGGCATTCCGTGCGCCACACTGATGGCGGCGTCGGATGTGGAGCGCATCATCGAAGCGGTGGAAGACGAGCTTGAAGCGTTCCAGCCCTCGTGTGCGCTGCGCTCGGCCTGACGCTGGCGCTCAGGCCTGCCCCACCGCCAGTCTCTCGATATCAGCCATGAAACGCTCGGCCGGCAGCGGCTGACCGAGCAGGTACCCTTGCAGCGAATCACACCCCAGACGGGTCAGGAAGTCCTGCTGGCGGTCGGTTTCCACCCCTTCGGCAACAATCCTCAACCCCAGTGCCTGCCCCAGCGCCACGATGGCCGACACGATCGCGGCATCGTCGCTGTCCTGCTCCAGGTCGCGCACGAAGCCACGGTCGATCTTCAGCTCGTTGGCCGGCAGGCGCTTCAAGTACATCAGGCTGGAGTAGCCGGTACCGAAATCGTCGATGGACAGGTCCACGCCCATGTCCGACAGGCGCTGCAACACCATCAGGCTCGCATCGGCGTCGTGCATGGCGGTGGTTTCGGTGATCTCCAGGGTCAGGCTGTTGGCCGGCAGGCGATGGCGCTGCAAGGCCGACGCCACGCTGTCAACCAGCCCGGCATGGCAGAACTGGATGGCCGACAGGTTCACTGCAACCCGCCAGTTTTCATAGCCCTGGTCCATCCAGCTGCGCATCTGGCGGCAGGCCTCGTCCAGCACCCACTCGCCGATCGGGATGATCAACCCGGTTTTTTCCGCCAGCTGGATGAAGCGATCGGGCAGCAACATGCCGTGCTGCGGGTGCTCCCAGCGCAGCAGGGCCTCGGCACCGATAGGCTGGCGCCCCACCGCATCGAACTTGGGCTGGTAGAACAGGCGCAACTGGCGCTGCTCCAGCGCCATGCGCAGGTCCTGCAGCAACTGCAGCTGCAGGCGCGCATTGCTGTTCATCGACACATCGAAAAAGCTGTAGGCGTTCTTGCCGGCGCTCTTGGCGTGGTACATGGCCGCGTCGGCATTGCGCAGCAGCTCCATCTGGTCGGCGCCGTTGCCGGGGTACAACACGATGCCGACGCTGGCGGAGATCTGCAGGCTCTGCTCGGCCACCCGAAACGGGCGCGATACCAGGTTGACCTGCTTGGCGGCCACCCCCACCGCGTCTTCAGGCTCGTCCAGTTCCACCAGCAGCACGAACTCGTCACCGCCGATGCGCGCCAGGGTGTCCTGGCTGTGCAGGTGGCCGCGCAGGCGCATCGCCACCTCCTTGAGCAACTGGTCGCCGGTGTGATGGCCGAACGCGTCGTTGACCGGCTTGAACCCGTCCAGGTCGATGAACATCAGCGCAAAGCAGCCGCCCTGCTCGGCCACCTTGGCGATGGCCTGCTCGATGCGGTCGGTCAGCAGGCTGCGGTTGGGCAGCCCGGTGAGGGTGTCGTGCAGCGCCAGCTGGGTCAGCTCCTGGTTGGCCAGGGTCAGCGATTGCGCCAGCTCCGCAGTGCGCGCCTCCAGGCGTGCATCCAGCACCGAGGTCAGCAGCGCCACCGCCAGCACTGCCAGGGTGGTGATCAGCACCAGGTAGTCCAGGCCACTGCCGCTGAGCCCACCGTCCAGCGCGCCACAGAAGCTGCCGTCGGCAAAATTGGCCGCTGCCATGCCGGTGTAGTGCATGCCGACGATGGCAATGCCCATCACCACGGCGGCGCCGCCGCGAATCTGGCGTACATACGGGGTATTGCGGCGCAGGCGGAAGGCGATCCACAGTGCGGCCACCGACGCGCCTACTGCAATCAACAGCGAGGCGGCGAACAGCAGCGGGTCGTAGTCGATGCCCGGTTGCATCTGCATGGCAGCCATGCCGGTGTAATGCATGCTGCTGATGCCCGCGCCCATGATCAGCGCCCCCAGCGCCAGCACGCGGCCCGGCAGGCTCGGCTGGCTCACCAGCCACAGTGCGAAGCCCGACGAAAGCACCGAGATCACCAGCGACAGCGCGGTGAGGCTCAGGTCGTAGCCCAGCTCGATGGGCAGGCTGAAGGCAAGCATGCCGATGAAGTGCATCGACCAGATCCCGGTGCCCAGGGCCAGAGCACCGCCGACCATCCACAGGTACGCGGCACGGCCCTTGGCGGTGGCGATGCGCCCGGTCAGGTCCAGCGCCGTGTAGGACGCCAGAATCGCCACGCACAGCGAAATCAGGACCAGCGAGGAGGAATAACTACCGTTGAGCATGAAGGTTCCAAGGCCCGGTTGACGGGCGCTGTCCCGGCCCGGTGAAAAACCGATGATTGTACTCAACCTTTAGCGAAACGCACGGAGTTTCCGAGGGATGGCGGGATGTTTTTGGCGAATGGCCATCAGGCTTTGGAACCGCGTCGCGGCCTTCGCCAGCAAGGCTGGCTCCTACAATCACACCGCGGCCTGTAGGCGCCGGCCTTGCCGGCGAACGCCTCGACGCACACTACCTGCCGATCGCGGTACGGTCTTCAGCAGCAAGGCTGGCTGCCTCCCAGCCACCCCCCAACGCCGCAATCAACTGCACGCTGGCCACCAGCCGGCCCTGCAGCAGGTTCAGCACGCTGCGTTCATTGCTCAACGCGGTGGTCTGCACGTTCACCACGTCCAGATACCCGATCAGGCCCGCCTTGTACTGGTTCTCGGTCAGGCGCAGCGACTCGCGCGCCGACGCCAGCGCCTCATCGCGCACCTGCGCCTCATCGGCATACACCTTCAGCTGCACCAGGTAGTTTTCCACCTCCTGGAAGCCATCCAGCACGCTCTGACGGTACTGCGCCACAGTCTGGTCATACACGGCCTTGGTACGGTCGACCTCGGCCGAGCGCTTGCCGGCATCGAACAGGGTCACGGCCAACTGCGGCCCCACCGACCAGAAGCGGTTCGGCAAGCTGATCCAGTCGCTGAAGCTGCTACTGCTGTAGCCACCGCTCATGCTCAGGGTCAGGTCCGGGAAGTACGCCGCCCGCGCCACGCCGATATTGGCGTTGGCCGCCATCACCTTGCGCTCGGCCGAGGCAATGTCGGGGCGGCGCTCCAGCAGCTGCGACGGCAGCGCCAGCGGGATCTGCGGCAAGGCCGGTATGGTGGTGCTCGGCGCCAGGGCAAATTCGGCCGGCGCCTTGCCCATCAGCACGGCAATCGCATTCTCGAACTGCGCCCGCTGCCAGATCAGGTCGATCAGGTCGGCCTGGGTGCTCTTGAGCTGGGTCTGTGCCTGGGCCACCGCGTCCTTGCCCGAAACCCCGGCGCGGTACTGGTTCTGGGTCATGGTCAGCGAACGCTGATAGGCCGCCAGCGTGGCCTCGAGCAGGCGCTTCTGCTCGTCGATCACACGCAGCTGCAGGTAGTTCTGCACCAGCTCCGACTGCAGGCTCAGGCGTATCGCCGCCAGGTCCGCCAGGCTCGCCTCGGCACTCGCCTCGTTGGCGTTCAGGCCCTCACGCAGCTTGCCCCACAGGTCGGCTTCCCAGCTCACGCCCAGCTGGGCGCTATACGTGTCGCGGATACCGCTGCTGTTGTTGCTCAGACTCGAACTGCTGCTGCCGGTGCCCTGGCTGGAGCGGGTCTTGCCGGCGCTCAGGTCGAGGCTGGGAAACAGCGAAGCCCGGGCGCTGCGCACCAGGGTCTGGGCCTGGCGGTATTGCGCCTCGTACTGGGCCACCGTCTGGTTGTTGGCATTGAGCTGCTCGACCAGACCGTTGAGCTGCGCATCGCCGTACAGCTCCCACCAGGCCCCGCGCGCCAGGGCGTCGGACGGGTTGGCCTGGGTCCAGCCCTCGGCGTACTTGAACGCCACCGGCTCCGGCGCCTGCGGCCGGTGGTAGTCGGGGCTCAGGGTACAGGCGCTGAGCATCGCCAGGCACAGGGCCGAGGTCAGCAGGCGCGAACCACGGGCCGCCAGCACGCGCTGCAGGGAAGGTGGACAAACATCGGCAGGTCGGGTCATAGCGGGGTTTCCAAAGCAGCGTCGGTACGCACGCCACGCCAGTGATTGAAGCGATGGCGCAGGCGGTCCAGATAGAGGTAGACCACCGGAGTGGTGTAAAGCGTGAGGATCTGGCTGAACACCAGCCCGCCAATGATGGTCAGGCCCAGCGGCTGGCGCATCTCGGCGCCCTCGGCGGTGCTCAGCAGTAACGGCAAGGCGCCCAGGATCGCCGCCAGGGTGGTCATCAGGATCGGCCGCAGACGCAGCAGGCAGGCCCGACGAATCGACTCCTGCGGGCTCAGCCCTTCATGGCGCTCCAGCTGCAGGGCCAGGTCGATCATCAGAATCGCGTTCTTCTTCACCACCCCGATCAGCAGGAACAGCCCCAGCAGCGAGATCAGGCTGAATTCGCTGCCGACCACGTACAGCGTCAGCAGCGCCCCTACCCCGGCCGACGGCAGGGTCGAGAGGATGGTCAGCGGGTGAATGTAGCTTTCATACAGAATCCCCAGCACCAGGTACACCGCCAGCAAGGCGCCGAGGATCATCCAGGGCTGGCCCTCCTGGCTCTTGGTGAAGGCATCGCCGGTACCGCCAAGCTTGGCGATCACGTCCTCGGGCAGGCCGACCTTGGCCACCGCGCGCTCCACCGCGGCCAGCGCCACGTCCTGGCTGACGCCTTCTGCGAGGTCGAACGAGATGTCCTCGGAGGCGAACTGCCCCTCGTGGCTGACACGGTCCTCGGCCAGGCTGTTCTCGTAATGGGCAAAGGTCGACAGCGGCACGCGTGCGCCGTCGGCGGTGATCACCTGGACCTGCTCCAGGGTGCGCGGGTCCTGCGCATACTTGGGGTTGACCTCCATCACCACCTGGTACTGGTTGAGGCTGTCGTAGATGGTCGAGATCTGGCGCTGGCTGTAGGCGTTGTTGAGCACGGCGGTGACCATGTTCATGTCGATGCCCAGGCGCTTGGCCTGCTCGCGATCGACCACCAGGGTCACCTGCTGGGTGCCGCTGCCTTCGCGGGCGTCGATGGCCGTCAGCTCCGGCAGCGCCTTGAACGCCGCCACCACCTTCGGGTACCACTCGCGCAACGCCGTCAGCTCGCCACTTTGCAGGGTGTAGAGAAACTGCGAGCTGCTCTGCTCGCGGCCACCGCCAAACTGCAGGTCCTGGTCGGCCATCAGGAACAGCCGCCCGCCGGGTACCTTGGGCATCTCCTTGCGCAGGCGCTCGATGATCTTCTGCGCCGACTCCTTGCGCTCCTTGATCGGCTTGAGGCGCACCAGCACCATGGCGTTGTTGATGCCGCTGTTGCCGCCGATGAAACCGGCCACGCTCTGCACGGCCGGGTCCTTGAGCAAGGCGCGCCGGTAGATTTCCATCTTCGGCTGCATCACCGCGAACGACAGGCCATCGTCACCCCGCACAAAGCCCATCAACTGGCCGGTGTCCTGCTGCGGCATCAGGGTCTTGGGCACCACAACGTACAGCGCCACGTTGACCACGATGGTCACCAGCAGGCTCAGCAGCGTCAGGCGGCGATGGCGCAGCGCCCAGCCCAGGCTGCGGTCGTAGCCGGCCATCATGCGCTGGTTGAGACGCTCGCTCCAACGCTGCAGGCGGGTCTGCTCGCCGGGGGCGTGAGGTTTGAGCCAGCGCGCGCAGAGCATCGGCGTGAGCGTCAGCGACACCACCAGCGACACCAGGATGGCCGCCGCCAGGGTGATGGAGAACTCGCGGAACAACGACTCGACGATGCCGCCCATGAACAGGATCGAGACGAACACCGCCACCAGCGAGGCGTTCATCGCCAGCAGCGTGAAGCCCACCTCCTTGGCGCCGAGGAAGGCCGCGGCCAGCGGCGCGACGCCTTCGTCGATATGCCGCGAGATGTTCTCCAGCACCACGATGGCGTCGTCCACCACCAGCCCGGTGGCGAGAATCAGCGCCATCAGCGACAGGTTGTTGAGCGAGAACCCGCACAGGTACATCACCGCGAAGGTGCCCACCAGCGACACCGGCACCGCCAGGGTCGGGATCAGTGAGGCGCGCAGGTTGCCCAGGAACAGGAACACCACCAGGATCACCAGCGCCACGGCGATCAGCAGCGTGTGTTCGGCCTCCTTGAGGGTGGCCTTGATCACCGGCGAGCGGTCCATGGCCACGTTCAGTTGCACGCTGGCCGGCATCAGGTCCTGCAACGCCGGCAACTGCTCCTTGATGCTCTCGATGGTCTTGATGATGTTGGCGCCGGTCTGGCGGTTGATCACCAGCAGCACCGCGTCCTTGTCGTTGAAGAAGCCGCTGTTGTAGCGGTTCTCCACGCCATCGGTGACCTTGGCCACGTGGCTCAGGCGCAGCACCGAGCCGTCCTGGTAGCGAATCACCAGCGGGCCGTAGTCCTTGGCTTTCTCCAGTTGGTCATTGGCCTGTACCTGCCAGCTGCGCTGGGTGTCCTCGATGAAGCCCTTGGGCCGGCGCACGTTGGCGTTGGCGATGGTCTGGCGCACATCGTCCAGGCTCACGCCGTACTGGTTGAGCAGTTGCGGCTCCAGCTCGATGCGCACCGCCGGCAGCGAACTGCCGCCGATCTGCACCTCGCCCACACCCGGCACCTGGGACAGGCTCTGGGACAGGATGGTGGAGGCCAGGTCGTAGAGCTGGCCCTTCTGCAGCACATCGGAGGTCAGCGACAGCACCATGATCGGTGCCTGGGCCGGGTTGAACTTGTTGTAGGTGGGCATGCTCTTCATGCCGCTGGGCAGCAGGTTGCGCGTGGCATTGATGGCCGCCTGCACCTCGCGTGCGGCGCCATCGATGTCGCGCCCCATGTCGAAGCCCAGGATCACCCGCGTGGAGCCCTGGCTGGAGCGGCTGGTCAGGGTGTTGACCCCGGCGATGCTGCCCAGCGAGCGTTCCAGCGGGGTTGCCACGGTGGAGGCCATCACCTCGGGGCTGGCCCCGGGCAGGCTGGCCGACACCACGATCACCGGGAAGTCCATCTGCGGCAGCGGCGCCACCGGCAGCAGGCCGAAGCTGACCCCGCCCAGCAGCATGATGGCCAGGCTCAGCAGCATGGTCGCCACCGGGCGACGGATAAACGGGCCGGAGAGGTTCATGCGTCGGCCTGTTGCGGGTCAGGCTGACGGCGCCAGCGACGCGCCAGGCGGTCGAAGTACAGGTAGATCACCGGCGTGGTGAACAGCGTCAGCACCTGGCTCACCAGCAGCCCGCCCACCATCACCAGGCCCAGCGGCTGGCGCAGCTCGGCGCCCGAGCCGGTGGCGAGCATCAGCGGGATGGCCCCGAACAGCGCCGCCAGGGTGGTCATCAGGATCGGCCGGAAGCGCAGCAGCGCCGCCTGGTAGATCGCCGTCTGCGGGTCCATGCCCTGGTTGCGTTCGGCCTCCAGGGCGAAGTCGATCATCATGATCGCGTTCTTCTTGACGATACCGATCAGCAGGATGATGCCGATGATCGCGATCATGCCCAGGTCGTTGCCACTGATCATCAAGGCCAGCAGCGCGCCCACTGCGGCCGAAGGCAGGGTCGAAAGGATGGTCACCGGGTGGATGTAGCTCTCGTAGAGCACGCCGAGCACGATGTACATGGTCACCACCGCCGCCAGAATCAGCAGCAGGGTGCTCGACAGCGACGCCTGGAAGGCTTCGGCCGCGCCCTGGAAGCGGGTCTGCACGCCCAGCGGCATGCCGATCTGCTGCTGCACCTGTTCGATGACCTTGACGCCCTCGCCCAGCGACACGCCTTCGGCCAGGTTGAACGACATCATCACCGCCGGGAACTGGCCGATGTGGGCAATGGCCAGTTGCGCCTGGCGCTGCTCCACATGGGCCAGGCTCGACAGGCGCACCTGCGCGCCATCGGTGGTCTTGACGTAGATCTGGTCGAGCACCCTGGGCCCAAGGTCGGCCGCCGCAGCGGCCTGCAGCACCACGCGGTACTGGCTGGCCTGGGTATAGATGGTAGAGATCTGGCGCTGGCCGAAGGCGTCGTACAGCGCATTGGTGATTTCCGACACGTTGATGCCCAGACGGCTGGCGGCGTCGCGGTCGATCACCAGGAACACCTGCAGGCCCTTGTCCTGCAGGTCGCTGGCCACATCGGTCAGCTCGGGGCGATCATGCAACGCATCCACCAGCTTGCCGCTCCACTGCGCGAGCAGGTCGGCATCCGGCGACGACAGGCTGAACTGGTACTGGGTGCGGCTGACGCGGTCTTCGATGCTCAGGTCCTGCACCGGCTGCATGAACAGGCGAATGCCCACCAGCTTGTCCAGTTGCGGTTGCAAACGGGTGATGACCTGCGAGGCAGTGATGTCGCGCTCGCCGTGGGGCTTGAGGTTGATCAGCAACCGGCCGCTGTTGAGCGTGGCGTTGTCGCCGTCGACGCCGATGTACGACGACAGGCTCTGCACGGCCGGGTCCTGCAGGATCACCGCGCTCAGTTCCTGCTGGCGCTGGCTCATGGCGGCGAACGAGATCGATTGCGGGGCTTCGGAAATACCCTGGATCACCCCGGTGTCCTGCACCGGGAAAAAGCCCTTGGGCACCGCCAGGTACAGCAGCACGGTCAGGCCCAGGGTCGCCACCGCCACCAGCAGGGTCAGCGGCTGGTGGCGCAGCACCCACTGCAGGCCGCGACCATAGTGGGCGATCATCCAGTCGATCCAGGCACCGCTGGCGCGGTAGAAGCGCCCCTGTTCCTCTTCCCTGGGCTCGCGCTTGAGCAGGCGCGCGCACATCATCGGCGTGAGGGTCAGCGACACCACCAGCGAGATCAGGATCGCCACCGCCAGGGTGATGGCGAACTCGCGGAACAACCGCCCCACCACGTCGGCCATGAACAGCAGCGGGATCAGTACCGCGAGCAGCGAGAAGGTCAGCGAGATCAGGGTGAAGCCGATCTGCCGGGCGCCCTTGAGCGCGGCCTGCATCGGCGTCTCGCCCTCCTCGATATGCCGCGAGATGTTCTCCAGCATCACGATGGCATCGTCCACCACGAAGCCGGTGGCAATGGTCAGGGCCATCAGCGTGAGGTTGTTGATCGAGAACCCGGCCAGGTACATCACGCCGAAGGTGCCGATCAGCGACAGTGGCACGGCGATCGACGGGATGAGGGTGGCGCTGGCCCGGCGCAGGAACAGGAAGGTCACCAGCACCACCAGCACGATGGCGATCAGCAGCTCATGCTGCACATCCTTGACCGAAGCACGGATGGTCTGGGTGCGGTCGGTGAGCACCACCACGTCCAGCCCCGCCGGCAGGTTGTCGGTGATCGACGGCAGCAGCGCCTTGATCCGGTCGACCACCTCGATGACGTTGGCCCCAGGCTGGCGCTGGATGTTCAGCAGCACTGCCTGGCTCTGGTTGGCCCAGGCCGCCAGGCGCTCGTTCTCGGCGCCGTCGACGATCTCGGCAACGTCCTTCAGGCGCAGCGGCGCACCGTTCTTGTAGGCCAGGATCAGGTTGGCGTATTCCTCGGGGGAGCGCAGCTGGTCGTTGGCGTCGAGCATCGAGACCCGCGTGGGGCCGTCGAAGTTGCCCTTGGGCTGGTTGACGTTGGAGGCGCCGATCAGGGTGCGCACGTCGGCCAGGTTCAGCCCGGCCGAGGCCAGTGCGTCAGGGTTGACCTTGATGCGTACCGCCTGGCGCTGGCCACCGGCGATGCTGACCATGCCCACACCGCTGATCTGTGCGATCTTCTGCGCCATGCGCGTGTCGACCAGGTCGTTGAGCTTGGGCAGCAGCATGGTCTTGCTGGTGATGGCCAGGGTCAGTACCGGGGTATCGGCCGGGTTGACCTTGTTGTACACCGGCGGCGCCGGCAGGTCGCTGGGCAACAGGTTGCTGGCCGCGTTGATCGCCGCCTGCACCTGCTGCTCGGCGACGTCCATGTTCATTTCGAGACTGAAGCGCAGGGTCAGTACCGAGGCACCGCCCGAACTGGTCGAGGCCATCTGGGTAAGCCCGGGCATCTGCCCGAACTGGCGCTCCAGCGGCGCGGTGACGGCGCTGGTCATCACCTGCGGGCTGGCACCGGGGTACAGAGTGATGACCCGGATGGTCGGGTAATCGACCTGGGGCAAGGCCGCCACGGGCAGCAACGTGTAGGCGATCAGGCCGGCCAGCACGATGGCAAGCATGCTCAGCGTGGTGGCGACCGGGCGCAGGATGAACAGCCGCGAAAGGTTCATGCGCCAGCCTTGCCCTGCTCGCCCGGCGTGGCCGAGAGGTCTTTCTTGTCCTGGCCCTGCAGGTGCTGGCCTGGGGTGGCGGGCACGTCGCTGCTGTCGTTGACCACTTCCACCTCGCTGCCGTCACGCAGGCGGTCGGTGCCTTCGAGCACCACGCGCTCGCCCTTGGCCAGGCCTTCCTTGACCACCGTGAGGTCGCCGTCGCTGGCGCCGAGCTTGAGGCTGCGGATGGTCACCTTGTTGTCGCCGTCCATCACGTAGGCGAAGGTGCCGTTGGTGCCGAACTGCATCGCGGCCGATGGCGCCAGCACCACGTCCTTCAAGGTGTCGGCCAGCAGGCGCACGTTGACGAACTGGTTGGGGAACAGCATTTCATCCTGGTTTTCGAACCCGGCCTTGAACTTCAGGGTGCCGGTGGTGGTGTCGATCTGGTTGTCCAGGCTGCTCAGCACGCCCACCGAGAGCTGCTGGGTGTCGCCGCGGTCCCACGCCTGTACCGGCAGCTGGGCCCCGCTGCGGTAGCGCGACAGCACGGTGCTCAGCTCGGTTTCCGGCAGGGTGAAGACCACGGTGATCGGCTGGGTCTGGGTGATCACCACCAGTGCCGTGGTGTCGTTGGCCGCCACCAGGTTGCCGACGTCCAGCTGGCGCAGGCCCAGGCGCCCGCTGATGGGGGCACGAATCCTGGTGAAGTCGAGGTTGAGCCTGGCATCGCCCACCGCCGCCTGGTTGGTCTTGATGGTGCCCTGGTACTGGGCTACCAGCGCGGCCTGGGTATCGAGGGTCTGCTTGGCGATGCTGTCTTCGGCGAACAGGCCCTTGTAGCGCTCAAGGTCGATCTGGGCGTTTTTCAGCTGCGCCTGGTTCTGTGCCAGGGTGCCTTCGGCCTGCTGCAGGGCGATCTGGTAGCTGCGCGGGTCGATCTCTGCCAGCAGGTCGCCGGCCTTGACCCGCTGGCCTTCCTTGAAGTTGATCTTGACCAGCTCGCCGCCCACGCGGCTGCGCACGTTGACCGTGTTGGTCGCGGTCACGGTGCCCAGGGCCTTGTAGTACAGCGGGAAGTCGCCCACGGTGGCCGGCGCCACACGCACCGGTACCGGCCCGCCGAACGCGCCGAAACCTGGCCGCCCGCCCCCCGGCTTGCCTGCGCCCGGGGCCTTGTTCGCCGGCGATGAAGGCCAGAATACCCAGCACAGGCCGGCAATCAGCAGCAGGACCAGCAGGCTCAGCAGCCAGCGACGGGAGTGACGAGGACGGGCGGTTTGCATCGGTTGATCGGCCATTGTGCGGAAAGACTTCTCTTGAGGAGGCTGAACGATAAGCAGTAGAGCGGTTTTAGCAAAGCGCCTTTACCGGCTATTTACCTAGAGCTGACGTTGGCAAAGTGCTGAACTATAAATAAAAACGGCCTGGGCTAAGGCCAGGCCGTTACAACTTTTTTCAAATAACCTTTCTATTTCAGCACCGCCCCCCTGTGGGAGCTGGCTTGCCAGCGAAGGCATCCATGCGGTGCATGAAAACTCGCGGTGCCTGAATGCGTTACTTCAGTACCGCCAGCGCCGCGTCGTAGTTCGGCTCTTCGGCGATTTCCTTGACCAGTTCGGCGTGCAGCACCTTGTCGTTTTCGTCCAGTACCACGACTGCACGGGCAGTCAGGCCCTTGAGCGGGCCGTCGGCGATGGCCACGCCGTAGTTCTGGATGAATTCGGCACCACGCAGGGTGGACAGGTTCTTGACGTTTTCCAGGCCTTCGGCGCCGCAGAAGCGTGCCTGGGCGAACGGCAGGTCGGCCGAGATGCACAGTACCACGGTGTTGGCCAGTTCGTTGGCCTTGGCGTTGAACTGGCGCACCGAGGTGGCGCAGGTCGGGGTGTCGACGCTCGGGAAGATGTTCAGCACTTTACGCTTGCCGGCGAAGGAAGCCAGGGTCACGTCGGACAGGTCGCCCGCCACCAGGGAAAACGCAGGTGCCTGGGCACCGACTTTCGGCAGTTCGCCGTTGACCTGAACCGGGTTGCCTTTGAGAGTCACTTGAGCCATGAAAGAAGTCCTTATGCGGGGGTGAGTAAAGGACCAGAGTTAAGCATGAAAGTGCCCCGACACCTATGGGGCAGCGATAAATTGTTGAATATCCAGAGAGTTTTTGTGGACAAAGAGCGAGCAAGGGTGTGCACCCCTGCCCGCCCCCAGCCTCAGCCGACCAGCGAGTAGACGATGGCGCTGATGGCCACCAGGCCCACCACGACCACGAACACGTTGGACAGCGCGCCACTGTACTTGCGCATCGCCGGCACGCGACGGATGGCGTACATCGGCATCAGGAACAGGATCGCCGCGATCACCGGGCCGCCGAACGACTCGATCATGCTCAGGATGCTGGGGTTGAGCGTGGCCACCACCCAGCAGATCACCAGCATGAAGGCTGCGGTGAACCGGTCCAGGGCCTTGGCACCCGGCCGCTTGCCCGTCTTGAGCACCAGGCCCTTGAGGCCTTCGCTGGCACCGATGTAATGGCCCAGGAACGACTTGGCGATGGCGATGAAGGCAATCAGCGGTGCAGCGAACTCGATGGTCGGGTTGCTGAAGTGGTTGGCCAGGTACGACAGGATCGACAGGTTCTGCGCCTTGGCCTCGGCCAGTTGCGCCGGGTTCAGGGTGAGCACGCAGCTGAACACGAAGAACATCACCATCGCCACCATCAACAGGTGCGCGCGCCGCAGGATCTGCCCGCTGCGCTCGTCGGCGTGCTCGCCGTAGCGGCGTTTCTGGTCCACGGCAAAGGCCGAAATGATCGGCGAGTGGTTGAACGAGAACACCATCACCGGAATCGCCAGCCACAGGGTGTGCACGAATGCCGACCCCGATGGCAGCTCGGTGGCGGTCGTGAGGATGCCGCCGTTCCAGTGCGGTATCAGGAACACCGCCAGCAATGCCAGGGCCACGATGAAGGGGTACACCAGCAGGCTCATGACCTTGACGGTGGCCTGCTCGCCGCAGCGCACGATGACCAGCAGGCCCAGGATCAGCACGAACGACAGCAGCACCCGCGGCGGCGGCGCCATGTGCAGTTGATGCTCCATGAAGCTGCTGACCGTGTTGGTCAGGGCCACGCTGTAGATCAGCAGGATGGGGAAGATGGCCAGGAAGTACAGCAAGGTGATGCAGGCGCCGGCGCTGAGGCCGAAATGCTCCTCCACCACTTCGGTGATGTCGGCACCGTCACGCCCCGAGAGCACGAAGCGGGTCAGGCCACGGTGTGCGTAGTAGGTCATCGGGAAGGCCAGCAGCGCGAGGATCAGCAGCGGCCAGAAGCCGCCGAGGCCGGCGTTGATTGGCAGGAACAGCGTGCCGGCACCGATGGCGGTACCGAACAGGCCCAGCATCCAGGTGGTGTCCTGCCGGGCCCAGCTACCTAGGGCGGCGGGGGTCGATTCGAAGCGTTGATCAACGCTCGGGGCCTGCTCATTCATCCGGGTGCAACTCCGCTCGCAAGACTGCAACATCGCTGGGAGTGGCCAAACAGACGCATCGGCGCACCCCAGCTGTAAAAGAGGGGCGCGATTGTGCGCGCTTTGGTTGCACTTGCAAAGCCCTTGCCGAGGAGTGGTTGCACCTGCCGGCAACGCAGCGCCGGTCAAGCCCGCCCCCACAAGGCCATCACTGTACGTGTGGGAGCGGGCTTGAGCCGCGACTGGCCGTTATGCGGTCTTGTGCACCGCCGCGAACGCTTCGGCCACCTGCTGCAGGTTGTCCGGGCGCACGCCCGACATGCACACCCGGCCGCTGTCGATCAGGTACACGCCGAACTCGTCACGCAGCCGGCGTACCTGCTCCACGCTGAAGCCGGTGTAGCTGAACATGCCGCGCTGGCTCAGGAAGAAGTCGAAGTTCTGACCCGGCAGCAGCACCGCCAGTGCATCCACCAGCGCCTGGCGCATGTCCAGGATACGCAGGCGCATCCCCTCCACTTCAGCCTGCCACTGGGCATTCAGGCCGGCATCGCCAAGCACCGTCGCAACCAGTTGCGCACCGAAGTTGGGCGGGCTGGAGTAGTTGCGACGCACGGTCGCCTTGAGCTGGCCCAGCACGCTCTGCGCGGTGGCGCTGTCGTCACAGACCACCGACAGGCCGCCAACCCGCTCGCCATACAGCGAGAAGATCTTGGAGAACGAGTTGCTGACCAGGCACGGCACGCCGGCGCGGGCAAACTCGCGAATGGCGTAGGCGTCGGCGTCCAGGCCTTCACCGAAGCCCTGGTAGGCGATGTCGAGGAACGGAATCAGCTCGCGCGCCTTGACCACCTCGATCACCTGCTGCCATTGCGCCTGGTTCAGGTCGACCCCGGTCGGGTTGTGGCAGCACGGGTGCAGCAGCACGATGCTGTTGGCCGGCAGGGTCTGCAGGGTGGCGACCATGCCGTCGAAGTCCAGGCCACGGGTGGCCGGGTCGAAGTACGGGTAGGTGTTGACCTTGAACCCGGCGCCTTCGAAGATCGCGCGGTGGTTGTCCCAGGTCGGGTCGCTGACCCATACCTGCGAGTCGGCGAAATAGCGCTTGAGGAAGTCGGCACCGACCTTCAGCGCACCCGAGCCGCCCACGGTCTGCACGGTGGCCACACGTGCGCCACCCACGGCCGGGTGATCGGCGCCGAACAGCAGCGCCTGGATCGCCTGGCGGTAGCTGCCCAGGCCTTCCATCGGCAGGTACAGCGAGGCTTCGTGGGGCTGGTCGGCCAGGCGTTTTTCCGCCTCGCCCACTGCCGCCAGCTGTGGCACCACACCGGCGGCGTCGTAATACAGGCCGATGCTCAGGTTGACCTTGTTGGCACGCGGATCGGCCTTGAAGGTCTCCATCAGGGAGAGAATCGGATCGCCGGCATAGGCATCGACATGTTTGAACACAGCGTGCAGCTCCTTGGGTCTGGGCAAATCGTGAAAGACGCTGCCGAGGATACCTGTAGCCGCCGATTTGTGACATGACCCTGGATGCAACTGATCAGTGCAGCTGCGCATGCATCCGCCGGCGAAAAGGCCGCGGGTCACCCCTTGGCCAACACCTGCAACTGCTCGAACTCCTGCGCCGTCACGCTCACCCCGTCCCGCGCCGACGCCTCGCGCTCACGCAAGCGCCGCTCGCCGGGCATGCGGGTCAGGCCTACCGCCTGCATCTGTTCCACCAGTTCACGGCTGCGCTCGGCAAAACGGCTGCCTTCGGCCTTGGTCGGGTCGATCACGATCACCAGTTGCCCGGTCCACGGGGTCTTGGCGCCCGGGTGCTGCGACCAGTCGAACTCGAACGAGAAGTTGCCGCCGGTCAGCGCCGCGGCCAGCAACTCGACCATCATCGACAGCGCCGAGCCCTTGTGCCCGCCAAAGGGCAGCAAGGCACCGCCGTCGAGAATCGCCTGCGGATCGCAGGTCGGCTGCCCGTCGCGGTCCACGCCCATGCCTTCGGGCAACCGCTCGCCCTTGCGCGCGGCAATCTGCACGTCACCATGGGCGATGGCGCTGGTGGCCATGTCGAACACGATCGGCGCATGCCCGGCACAGGGTGCGGCGAACGCGATGGGGTTGGTACCGAACAGTGGCTTGCGCGCGCCATGCGGCACCACGCAGGTCATGCTGTTGACCACGCTCAGGGCCACCAGGCCTTCTTCGGCAAAGGGCTCGACATCCGGCCACAGGGCCGCGAAGTGATGCGAGTTGTGTATCGCCAGCACCGCAATGCCGGCACTGCGGGCCTTTTCCACCAGCAGCGCCCGCGCCGCCTCGAGCGCCGGCTGGGCAAAACCGCCCCCGGCATCGACCCGTACGTAGCCGCTGGCCACGTCCTGCACCTGGGGCACCGCCGTGCCGTTGACCCAGCCACTGGCCAGGGTCGACACATAGGCGGGAATCCGGAATACCCCGTGGCTATGGGCGCCGTCGCGCTGGGCGCTGGCGCAGTTGGCGGCCAGCGTGCGGGCAACCGATTCGCTGGTGCCGTGGCGCACGAAAATCTGCTGCAACAGGCGCTCGAGATCGGCCTGGGGCAAGTGGTGAACAGCTGCGGACATCTGAAGCTCCCTTGTTGGAATTGGTATGGGCGACAGCAGTGAGCGATAGCGGACTTTCCTCCGATTGACAGCAAACTGTCAAATGTTGACTTGATGACAGAAAACATTCATTTTCTATTCCCAGCGCAACCGCCGTCGAGAATCGTCCGTGAGCCAACCGATCAAGCAACGCCTGGAAAACAGCCTGCAACATGCGGCGGCCTCGGGTCGCAAGATCGCCACGTACATGCTCGCCCATTTCACCGACCTGCCCTTCGAGACCTCGGCCAGCCTGGCGGCAAAAATCGGCGTCAGCGAATCGAGTGTCGGGCGTTTCTGCCGCTCGCTCGGCTACGAGCACCTCAAGGCCCTCAAGCACGATCTCAAGGACGACCTGGGCGATGGCCCATGGCTGGTCGGTGATCGGTTGCAAGAATTTCGCCAACAACAGGGCAAGGACGACATCGACCGCGCGCGCAGCCTCGAGCTGGAGGTCGCCGCCCTGGTGCGGGTCTACGAGTACAGCCGCACCGAGGCCTGGCACACCGTGGCCCGGCGCCTGGCCGAACGGCGCCGGGTATTCATTGCCGGGTTCCAGACCGAGCGCGGTATCGCCCAGTGCATGAGCCACCTGCTGCAATACCTGCGCGATGGCGTGCAGGTGGTGGACGGCAGCGCCGGGCACTTCGGCGAAGTGCTGCTCAGCGCCTCGCACGACTGCGCGCTGGTGGTGTTCGAGGCGCGCCGCTACTCGCGCCACGCCCTGGTGCTGTGTCGCAAGGCGCGCGAAGCGGGCATCCCGGTAACACTGGTTACCGACACCTTCTGTGACTGGGCCGATGCCAACGCCGACGAGGTGTTTCGCATCCCCACCGAATTCAATCTGTTCTGGGAGTCCACCGCGACGATGCTGTCGTGGGTACACCTGATGGTCAACGAGGTCTGCAAGAAGCTCGGGCCGGATGTTGAAAAACGCTTGGAAGCAACTGCCGCTCTACACAACGAATTCGTTGGCTACACGTCAACGAGCAAACAATAGCAAGAGTGCAATCAACCACGAGGTGTTTCATGAAACCCGTCCTCCGCTTTGCAGGCGCATGCGCGCTGCTGTTCGCCGGCATCACCTCGGCCCAGGCCGAAACCCTGAAGATCGCCACCGAAGGCGCCTACCCGCCGTTCAACTACGTCGACTCCAAGAACCAGCTGCACGGCTTTGACGTGGACATCGCCAAGGCCCTGTGCGAACAGATGAAGGTCGAGTGCACCGTGGTGGCCCAGGACTGGGAAGGCATCATCCCGGCGCTGATGGCCAAGAAGTACGACGCCGTGGTGGCCTCGATGATCAACACCGAAGAGCGCCGCAAGAAAATCGCCTTCACCAACCACTACTACAAGACGCCGCTGTCGGTCGCAGTGCCCAAGGACAGCGAGATCACCGACGCGCAGACCGACTTCAAGGGCTACACGGTGGGCGCGCAGTCCTCCTCCACCCAGGCGATCTACGCCGAAGACGTGTATGGCAAGGCCGGTGCCGACGTCAAGCTGTACCCGACCCTGGACGAAGCCAACGCGGACCTCGCCGCCGGGCGCCTGGACGGGGTGATTGCCGACAAGTTCCCGCTGCTCGAATGGCTGGGCAAGGCAGGCAAGGACTGCTGCAAGATCCTGGGTGACGTCAAGGGCACCACCGCCGATGCCTCTATCGCCGTGCGCAAGGAAGACGACGCGCTGCGCGAGCGCCTGAACAAGGCCCTGGACGAGATCGTCGCCAACGGGACTTACCAGAAGATCTCCAGCAAATACTTCGACTTCGATATCTACCAGTAAGACCGCATTCGCTGGCAAGCCAGCTCCCACAGGGTTTTGCGTCAACCGCGACCCTGTGGGAGCCGGCTTGCCGGCGAAGAGGCCCTGTTGTCTTGCCGAGGGTTCGCGCATGATCGAACAACTGTCCCTGTTATCCTTTGCCAGCGGTGGCTGGGGCCAGGCCCTGCTGGCCGGCGCCCTGGTGACCATTTCCCTGGCCCTGGCCTGCCTGCCCATCGGCCTGCCGCTGGGCCTGGGCGTGGCGCTGGCCGCCCGCTCGAAAAAACGCTTTCCGCGCGCCTGGGCCACCGTGTTCTCCACGGTATTTCGCGGCCTGCCCGAACTGCTCACGCTACTGATCATCTATTACGGCTGCCAGATCGCCGCGCAGAAGATCCTCACCGCCATGGGCTACGAGGGCGAGGTGATGATCAATACCTTCCTCGCCGCCATGATTGCCTTCAGCCTGGTGTTCGCCGCGTTTTCCAGTGAAATCTGGCTGGGCGCGTTCAAGACCATTCCCAAGGGCCAGTACGAGGCCTCGGCCGCGCTGGGCCTGAGCAAAACCACCACCTTCCGCAAGGTGGTGTTCCCGCAGCTGGTGCGCATCGCCCTGCCGGGCCTGTCGAACAACTGGCTGTCGCTGCTCAAGGACACCTCGCTGGTGTCGACCATCTCGCTGGTCGACCTGATGCGCCAGACCAACCTGGCCGTCAGCGTGACCAAGGAGCCGATGTTCTTCTACACCGTCGCCTGCCTGGGCTACCTGCTGTTCTCGGCGCTGTCGGGCCGGGTCTTCGCCTATATCGAACGCCACACCAGCCGTCACCTGCGGAGTGCACGCACATGAATCTCGATGCTCTGCTGGCGTTCTTCGTCGACCCCGACCTGCTCGAACGCTACGGCCCGCGCTTTATCGACGGGCTGCTGGTCACCGGCAAACTGGTGGCCATCTCCTTCACCCTGGGCGCCCTGCTGGGCCTGCTGCTGGCGCTGGCGCGGCTGTCGAACAACATGCTGCTGCAACGCCTGAGCGCCGGCTACATCTACTTCTTCCGGGGCTCGCCGCTGCTGGCGCAGCTGTTTCTGCTGTACTACGGGTTGGGCTCGCTCAAGAGCTTCTGGCAGGACGTCGGCATGTGGTGGTTCTTCCGCGAAGCCTGGTACTGCACCCTGCTGGCCTTCACCCTGAACACCGCCGCCTACCAGGCCGAGATCTTTCGCGGCAGCCTGATGGCCGTGGCCCCCGGGCAATACGAGGCGGCCAGGGCACTGAGCCTGAAGCGCTCGACCACCTTCTTCAAGGTGATCCTGCCGCAGTCGCTGATCGTGGCCATCGGCCCGCTGGGCAACGAGCTGATTCTGATGATCAAGGCCAGTGCAATCGCCTCGCTGGTGACCATCTACGACCTGATGGGCGTGACCAAGCTGGCCTTCTCGCGCAGTTTCGACTTCCAGATCTACCTGTGGGCCGCGGTGCTCTACCTGCTGATCGTGGAGATCGTGCGCCGCAGCCTCAAACACAT
Organism: Pseudomonas sp. VE 267-6A; assembly: GCF_024126555.1. Classification (NCBI taxonomy): domain Bacteria; kingdom Pseudomonadati; phylum Pseudomonadota; class Gammaproteobacteria; order Pseudomonadales; family Pseudomonadaceae; genus Pseudomonas; species Pseudomonas sp. VE 267-6A. Next base: position 100,709 of record NZ_JAMYBY010000015.1, on the reverse strand, counting down.
AGAAGCCCGACTGGGCCGCCACCTGCGCTGAACCGTAGCCGTAGAGGATTTTTTCATGCATTGCCAAACCATCGTTCTGGGCGCCGGTATCGTCGGTGTTTCCACGGCCCTGCACCTGCAAGCACGCGGGCGCAAGGTGATCCTGATCGACCGTGACGAACCGGGCAGCGGCACCAGCCACGGCAATGCCGGCCTGATCGAGCGCTCCAGCGTGATCCCCTATGCCTTCCCGCGCGAGCTGTCCAAGCTGCTGCGCTACGGCCTCAACCGCCAGCCCGACGTGCGCTACAGCTTCAGCTACCTGCCCAAGGCCGCGCCCTGGTTGCTGCAGTACTGGAAGAACTCCGCCCCGGCGCCCCTGGCCGAGGCCACCCGCGCCATGCTGCCGCTGGTGCAGCGCTGCGTCGAGGAACACGACGCACTGATCGAGGCCGCCGAACTGGGCGCCATGGTGCAGGCCAAGGGCTGGATCGAGGTGTACCGCACCCAGCCTGCCCTGGCCCAGGCCGTGGCCGATGCCCAGGCGCTCAAGCCCTACGGCCTGCAGTTCGAGATTCTCGACAAGCAGCAACTGCACGAGCGCGAACCGGACCTGAGCGCCAACGCCGTGGGCGGCATCCACTGGCTCGACCCCAAGACCGTGAGCAACCCCGGCGGCCTCACCCGCGGTTACGCGGCGCTGTTCGTCAAGCGCGGCGGGCAGTTCATCCAGGGCGATGCGCGCACCCTGCGCCAGGTGGCCAGCGAATGGCAGGTCGACACCCGCCAGGGCCCGGTCACTGCACCGGAGGCGGTGATCGCGCTGGGCCCGCAGGCCGGCGAGCTGTTCCGCCCGCTGGGCTACGATATCCCGTTGGAGGTCAAGCGCGGCTATCACGTACATTTTCATGCCAAGGCCGGTGCTGCACTCAAGCATTCACTGTGCGACGTGCAGGGCGGCTTCGTGCTGGCACCGATGGCCCAGGGTATTCGCCTGACCACCGGCATCGAGTTCGCCGCCAGCGACGATGCGGCCAACGAGGTCCAGTTGCAGCGCTGCGAAGCCATCGCCCGCCAGCTGTTCCCGCTGGGCGAGCGCACCCAGGACGCGCCGTGGCTGGGCCGACGCCCCTGCCTGCCGGACATGCGCCCGGTGATCGGCCCGGCGCCGCGGCACAAGGGCCTGTGGTTCAACTTCGGCCACGCCCACCACGGCCTCACCCTGGGCCCGGTATGCGGGCGCCTGCTGGCAGAAATGATTACCGGCGAGAACACCTTTACCGACCCGACGCCCTATGGCGCCGACCGCTTCGAACACTGAGATCGCGGAGAACAACAACATGACCGCACCACTGAGCCTTGCCGCTGCACGCCCCGACACGCACCCCGACCCGCGCAAGGTCGTGGTGAGCATCGACGGGATGAACAAGTTCTATGGCGACTTTCACGTACTGCGCGACGTCGACCTCAAGGTGCGTGAAGGTGAGCGCATCGTGCTGTGTGGGCCGTCCGGCTCGGGCAAGTCGACCCTGATCCGCTGCATCAACCGCCTGGAGATCGCCGAAAAAGGCACCCTGCTGGTCAACGACACCGACCTGGCGCTGACCACGCGCCAGGCCGCCGAGGTGCGCAGCGAGATCGGCATGGTGTTCCAGCACTTCAACCTGTTCCCGCACATGAGCGTGCTCGACAACTGCACCCTGGCGCCGATGAGCGTGCGCGGCCTGTCGCGCAAGGAGGCCGAGGAGCGGGCACGGTTCTACCTGAACAAGGTGGGCATCGAGAGCCAGGCGGGCAAGTATCCCAGCCAGCTGTCGGGCGGGCAGCAGCAGCGCGTGGCAATCGCCCGGGCGCTGTGCATGAAGCCAAAGATCATGCTGTTCGACGAGCCGACCTCGGCACTGGACCCGGAGATGGTCGCCGAAGTGCTGGATGTGCTGGTCAAGCTTGCCGACACCGGCATGACCATGCTGTGTGTGACCCACGAAATGGGCTTTGCGCGACAGGTGGCCGAGCGCGTGTTGTTTCTGGACGGCGGGCAGATCATCGAGGATGCCCCGCCCGAGGCGTTCTTCAACAACCCGCAGAGTGATCGGGCCAAGGGCTTCCTGGCGCAGATTCTGCACTGAAGCCGCTGGCCTTTCGCGGGTCACGCCCGCTCCCACAGGGGCTCACGCCGGCCTTGTGGGAGCGGGTTTGCCCCGCGAAGAGCCCAACACGTACTACGCCTAGCGCGCCTGCATCTTCGACTTGATAAACCCGGCCACGAACGTCAGCACTGCGCCGCCGGCACCACCGCCGACGATGCTGCTGATGATCGCCGCCATGTCCAGCGACCCGCCAGCCCCCATGCCGGCCCCGGGCTCACCGGTGATCGCGGCCAGTATCTGGCCCACGATCACCCCGCCCACCCCGCCGAAGATCGAATTGAGCAACGGCCCCATGCTCTGCTTGCTCATGCCGGCGGCATTGCCGCCTACCACACCACTGATGACCTGAATGACCAGACTCACGATGTCCATGGCTATACCCCTGCGCAGCGCTGATTGAGTGACGGCTCAGCTGCGACTACGACTACAGGCACTACCGGCGGCATCGAGACGTCTCGATCCGATCAACGACAGCCAGCTGTTGCGGATACGCGAAGTATAGGACAGGTACACGCCCTGCCCTTGCCCCCTCACACGTCGAAGTTCATGCGCCGCAGCCGCGCATCGATGGCCGGCGCGTTGAGCGCGCGGTTGAACACCAGGGCCAGCAGCAGCGACAGCGGCACCAGCGTGGGCAAGGCCCCCAGCATGCCGACCAGCGCATTGGGCAGCATGTGCTGCAGGCGTGGCCCGTCCCGCAGCAGGGCGATCGGCGTGTCCGGGAACAACGCCAGCAGCGGCATCAGGCAGAAGGCCAGCACCACGGCGGCCAGCAGCCGATTGCCCGGGCCCTTGCCCATGAAGCGGTTCATGCGGTGCCACAGCATGTCCTTGAACAGCCAGGTGCACAGCAGCCCCACGCCCACCAGCATCACCCCGTTGATCGGGCTGGTGAACGGCAGCACCAGGTAATGCTTGAACATGGCCCACACCGTGGCCGGGCCATCGGCCCTGAACAGCACCTGCGGCCCGCCGAATTTCACCTCCAGAAGCTTGCCCGCGCTGAAAAAGAACAGCACCAGCATCAGCAGGCTCAGCCGCCAGAAGTAACCCAGCGCGCGGCGCAGCACCAGCCTGGGCTCCAACTTGCTGCGCAGGGCCGTCTGCTGGTCCGAGGCGTTCTTGCGCAACGCGAAGAAGCGATTGGCCTGCTCGGGGCTGACCGTGCCGTTTTTCACGTCCGACAGCTGGCTGACGTAATTCACGTGTCCAGACTCCTCGATCATGCGCCGGGCCACCGAACGCTCGCTGGCCAGGGCCACCTGTTCGATGTCTGCCGGGTTTTCCAACTGCTCGATCACCCTGTCGAAGTAGCTGGCGGCCAGCCCGTCATCGAACACCACATGCCGGTAGCGGCCAAACATGTTGCAACGGATGCTGCGCCGTCCGGCACGCACCTGGGCCTGGCTGTAATAGCAGGTGCCGTCCACGCTCAGTACCAGGTCGCCCTTCTCGGGTGTGTTGTCCGGGTAATAGGGCGCGGCGAACCCTTCGGCAGCCCGCTCGATGGTTTCGGGCTCATCCCCCCACTCGTCGACGTAAGGCTTGAGCCAGGTATCGTTGGACTTCAGGTGCACCGAATTGCCGACCGCCTTGGCCGACACCTCCAGGGTGTAGCGGGTGCAGATGAACTTGTCGCCCAAACAGCCGCCGCAGGTCACCTGCCCCCCCATGCAGCCGCACGCCACAGAGCCGCCCACACAACTGGGGCAGTTGTCGCCGCCTGCGCCCATGCAGTAGGCACAACTGCCACTGCCGGTGCGGCCGGAGCCGCCACAGCCCCAGCACTGCGTGCGGCCCTTGCCGCTGCAACTGCTGCATCTTAGCTTGCAACTGCCGTTGCACACGGTGCAGCGCTGCTTGCCGTAACCGCTGCAGGTGCCGCAGGTATGGCTGGTGTAGAGCGGGTCCAGGGCAAACAGCTTCACCTGCTGGCTGCGCAGAAAATGCGCGGGATTGCTGCCCAGCCCCTTGAGCACACGGTTCTTGTAATGCGCCGCGCCCCTGCCCAGCAGCACTTGACGCTGCTCGGCCATCGACTGCTCGAGCTGGTGTTCGCTCACCGAATTGATCCGCAGCCCCACCGAAGCCGACTCGCGGCGCACTTCGGTCACCAGGCTCCAGCGCCGGCTCACGCTCACCGCGCGCCCCTTGTCCTCGACCTGCTGCACGGTCAGCTCGAGATCGGAGGTGTCATAGCCGCACCCCTGCAGGCGGCTGCGCAGTGCTTGCTCCACGGTGCGGGTGAATGCCTGGGTCATCGTCTACTCCGTCTCAATGCGCGCGTCCTGTTTTCGCCTGCTGGCGTAACGCCACAGAATGCCACGCCGCCCCTGGCGTGCGCTACGCGTCACGTTTCGGTTGTCAGCAATTCTTGTAGGAAACTGCCCAATATGTAGCCCTGTGCTACCATCCCGCGCAGCGGGTCACGCGCGCCATCAGTACAGGGAAGCACTCTTTGAAACACCACACCCCCTCACGTTTCAGCGCACTCGCCCTGGCCTGCTGGCTAATGGCCGGGCTCGCCTTCCAGGCATCCGGCGCGCTGGCCGACCAGTTGATCGGCACCCACCCCTCGGCTGCCGGCCCGATCAACCACATGGAAACCCCGCAGGGGCACGCCTACCTCACGCTGCCCCAGCGCAAGCTGCAATTGCAGCTGCCAGCGCAGTGGCGCGAAACCAATGTGGAGGGCACCTACGACCTGCAGGGCGAAACCGCCGTGGTGCTCAGCTACCGCACGCCGCAATGCGACTCGCAAAGCGCGCTGGTGGTGTTGTCCGGCACCTCGGCGTGGGGGCCTTACCGCCTGGGCGGCTGTTCCGACATGCTGGCCTTGCAGCGCGCCGAAGACGGCAAAAGCCTGGTGGCGATGCAGCTCAACGGCACGCAGTCGGCGGCCTGGACCTACTCGTCGCTCGACCGGCAGTTCCGCGGCCCGCTGCGGGTCGACCTGCCGAACCTGCTCAAGGGCCTGGCCAAGGCGACACCAGCCCCTGCCAGGGCCGCAGCGCCACGCCCTGCACCCGTCCAGCACGCCGTGGCCCCGACGCCCCCGCCGCAACCCAGGCCCGCGCCCGCAGTGGCCAGGGTCGAAGCCAAACCGCCAACGCCTGCCCCGGCAGCAGCGCCATCGGCCGCGCCGCAGGTCACGCCCCAGGTCGCCACTGAAGTGGTCGGCCGCGCCAAAACCGCGGCGCCGGCCCAGCGCCGGGTGACGCTCGACCTGACCTCCGAGCTGGAACACTAGCCGTGAACAGCCGCCTGTCGCCCGACCTGACGGGCCGGCCATGGCGCGGGTGGCTGCGCCGGCCTGTCGTGGCACGTGCGTCAACGCCCCGCCAGCAGCAACGCTTCGTGGCCCGCCTGATGCTGGGGCTGACGCTGTGTTACCTGCTCGTCGAGATGGGCTTCAACGCACGCCTGCTGGATGTGGTGGGCGGGCTGGCCAGCCCCGCGCAGGTCGAGTCGATCGAAGTCTACGGGCGCCTGATCGCCGGCACCGCCGTGGCCCTGCTGGGCCTGGGCTGGGTACTGAAAAAGGCCTGCAGCCAGTACTGGAGCCTGGGCCGCACGCTGGCCTGGTCTGCGCTGACGGTGGGCAGCTGCCTGCTGGTGGTGTTTTATGCGCAGCTGGCCCTGATCAACCACCTGGTCGCCACCTCCACCCCGCAGGAGCGTGCCCGCGCCGTGCTGGGCGTGCCCATCAGCTACCTGTTGGTGCATCGCGAGTTCGGCCTGAAGGGGCTGGAGCTGGGCACCGACGACTACAAGCGCCCCGAGGGCAAGACCCTGCTGGCCACCCTGCCGATCCTGCTGCAGTCGGTCGATCGCCTCGAAGAGCGAGTGCGCCAGCAGGGCCTGGCCTTCTTCGAACTGTTCGCCGAAACCCGCCGCGGCCCGCTGGCCGACAACTACCAGCGTTACCGCGAGGCCCTGGCCGAGCTGGACGAGCTGTACGGCAACTACCGCCAGGGCAGCCAGCGCTACCTGGACGCCACCAGCCCGGCCGCCATCGCCCGGCATCAGCAACAGGCCTGGGACGATTACGTACAGACCCTCAAGCAGCGCAATCGCCGCCTGACCCCAGGCAACGTGCCGCGCCGACACTGGCCGCAGGTGCGCCGCATGCTGGATGACAAGGGCATTCAGGTGAGTGACAACTGGCAACCCGGCGACCGCGCCGGCTTCAACCTGGCCGTGGCCAAGCGCGTGCAGGGCCATGCCAGCGGCGCCTACGGCACCGAGCTGTTCAAGCATATCCAGGGCGACTGGATCAAACCCGGCCTGTCGCGCCAGGGGTTCTTCGCCGACCCGGCGATCCAGCAGCGCTGGCGTAGCGCGCTGTACCTGCCCGACAGCCTGTCACTCAAGCCCGACTGGTCGCTCGACGCCTATGAACAGGCGATCTACCGCCCGACCCTGCGCCTGGATGCCCAGCAACTGCTCGAAGAACGCCTGGTCGAGCCGGCCCGCTATGGCGAGCGCAACGACAAGGCCGACATCGGCCGCGACAGCTACCGCGCCCTGATCGTGCCGATGATCGCCCTGCTGTTCTCGTTGCTGGGGGCCTTCACCCACCTGTTCAAGTGCACCCTGTTCGCCCTGCGCGCCGTGCGCCCGGTGCCGCGCCGCGCCTACTGGGGTGCGCTGGCGGTGTACGCGGTGGTGGTGCTGGCGCTGCCGATGCCGTTCAGCAACAAGGTCACCGAACAGCCGCTGTTTCTCACCCTCAAGCAGCGAGGCGCCAGCACCCTGGGCGCCATGGGCTGGGTGATCGCCCACGGTGCGCAGTGGACCGCCCAGGTGCAGCCGCTGTTCTACCCGCTCAACGAAGCGATACGCCTGCACCTGCTGCAAGGCCTGAGCTACGGCTACCACGACAACGATTGATGACAGCGCCCCGCCACGGCCTGAAAGGAGCCCCACCTTGACCCGCTCGACCACCCTTACCCTTGTACTACTGGCTGGCAGCGTGCTGCTCGGCGGCTGCCAGAACTCGCAGATGGGCAGCACCGCACTGGGCGGTGCTGCCGGCTGCCTGGGCGGCGCGATCATTGCGGTCGGCACCGGCGGCAAGCCCGGTGTGGGCTGCGCCATTGGTGCCGCGCTGGGCGCCCCCAGTGGCTACTACATCGGCCGCCAGAAAGACCTGCAGCAGGCCCGGCAGGTGCAGGCCGACATCGAGCGCCAGTCTGCCGACGTAGCCGCCGTGCAGGTCAGTACCCGCCAGGTCGCGGTGCCGGCCGACGAGCGCAATGCGGTGGGCGCCGCCAGCATCGATGCCGTCGACTCCATGCAGGTGAACGTACCCCAGGCCCTGGTCAACAAGCGCGACAAGCGCCTCAAGGAGCCCCTGGGCCGCGTCGGCAGCTACGTGTCCGGTGCCCGCAGCAAGGCCAATGTGGTGGTCACCACCCGCAGCAAGGGCGACTTCAACTACATCGTCAGAACCATCAAGAGCGGCTACAACGGCAAGGTCGCCACCGACAAGGTCACCTACCAGTACCGCGAGCAGACCCGCGGCACCCAGTCGGCGATTCAGGTCATGCACGACGCCCAGGCTTAAGCCTTCCAACTCCAGTGGAGAACAGCAAGCATGCAGGATTTCAAGATTCAACGCCCCGACCCGGATGGCCGCGCAAAGCCGCAGAGCAAGCCGCAAAGCCAACCGCAGCAGCCCGACAGCACCGACCACACGGCCTACTACAAGCCCCGCCACCGCCAGGCGCAGCAGAACCAGAGCACCTACACCCGCAGCAGCGACAACGGCCCGATGCTGGTCTACGTGCTGTACCTCATCAGCCTGCTGGTGGTGGTCACCGCGCCTGCCGGGCTGGTCTACGCCTACCAGAGCCGCGCTGGCGCCAATGACCTGGATCGCAGCCACTACACCTTCCAGATCCGCATGTTCTGGATCGGCCTGTTGCTGCTGGGGGTGGGCGTCATCGGCATACCCTTCGTGTTCGGCTGGTTCGTGCTGGTCGGCTGGGCTGTCTGGCTGCTGTATGCAATCACCATCGGCATGCGGCGCTGGCGCAAGGGCCAGCCGGCCAGCTGAGGCCTGGTTGCCTACGCCGAAAGTCGTACGTTAAATATAATGAACTACCAAGCACGCTAACAATTGACATTAATCCTTATAAAACAAGGTATTGGGTTGTATTCCTAGAAACAACATAATGAAATTAGCCTGCCACAGGGTAAAGCCGTTTGACATATTTAACGGCTCTGGCAAGCTATGTCACAGGTTTCGACCGGGAGTCGTCCTTCCAGGCGCTCTCGGCAGTGCTCGAAACCTCAGGTAGCGTCAGCGGTTCCCGATGCGCCTGCACAACAATGACAGGCCGAGCCTGTCCCAAGGTGACATATGCCCAACAGCAACATTGGCAATAAGAATCAGACCCTGCGCAAGCCTGTCGTGCTCATGACCATGGGTGCCCAGGAACGCAAGGGCCATGCCTACCAGGTAATGACCCACAAATACATCCAACCCCTAGTCGACCATGCCGGATGCGTGCCGGTTCTGGTTCCGACCTGCTGCGGTACCGAAGACCTCGAGCAGTACCTGGACATGGCCGACGGCGTGTACCTGACCGGTGCCGGCAGCAACATCGACCCGGCGCTGTATGGCCAGGAGAACGAAACCCCGGGCAAGGCCCAGGACCGCGACCGCGACCTGTTCGACCTGCCGCTGGTGCAACTGGCCATCGCCCGTGGCCTGCCGATCTTCGGTATCTGCCGCGGCATGCAGGAAATCAACGTGGCACTGGGCGGCGACATCTACCAGAAGGTCTATGCCGAGCCAGGCTTCAACGATCACCGGGAGAACCCCGACGATCCGGTTGATGTGCAGTACAGCCAGGTTCACAGCGTGCGCCTGGAGGCCGGCAGCTGGCTGCGCGAACTGCTGCAGAGCGATGAAATCCGCGTCAACTCGCTGCATGGCCAGGGCCTGAAGACCCTGGGTGAAGGCCTCGAGCCACTGGCACGTGCCGAAGACGGGCTGGTGGAAGCGATCCATGCACCAAGCCTGTCGCCGTTCCTGTTCGCGGTGCAATGGCACCCGGAATGGCAGGCGGCGCAGAACCCGGACTCGGTGAAGATGTTCGAAGCCTTCGGCCAGGCCTGCCGCCAGCAGGCAGCCAAAGGTCAGGCGGCAAAGAAGGTCGGCTCTACGGCCTGATTCGCGCCAACCGCTTCGCCGGCAAGGCCGGCTCCTGCCGCAGGAGCCGGCCTTGCCGGCGACGGGCCCGGCCTGTCACCTCACACCCCCAGCGCCTCGATCAGCAACTGCGCCGGCACCGGCAGTTCCACCCCCTTGCGCGTGACCACCTCATAGGGCTCGCTGCGCGAGTTCAATTCCAGCGGCAGTTGCGCCAGCATCCCATGCTCGAGCGCGATCCTGGCCGAGTCCCACGGCATCACCGCCACCAGCCCACGGTCCTGCAACAGCAACGTGAGCGTGGTAAAAGTTGATGAAGTTTCAATGGGATACAGTGGAAAGCTCAAACCCGCCTCACGAAATTCACGCTCCAGCGTCAAGCGCATCGGCATGTTCACCGGGAACACCACCCAGCGTGAATCGGCCAACGCCTCGAGCCTCAACTCGGCACACCCCACCAGCGGGTGCTGCAGATTGGCCACCACCACCAACTGCTCCTGATGCCTGGCCCGGCTCACATAGGCGCCCGGTCGCGGGCTCACGCTGGTTCGGCAGATCACCACATCCAGACGGCCCTGATCGAGCAAGCTGAGCAGGCGGTCGCTGGTGTCCTCGACGATCGATACCGACAGGTCCGGCTGGCTCTCGCGCAGACGCGCCAGGCCCTCCACCAGCATCGGTACCGCCCCCATGATCGACCCCACCGACAGCCGCCCGCCGTGGCCCTGCAGAATACCGATCATCTCTTCGCGCAGGTGCGCCAGGTCGGTATTGATAAGGCGCGCATAACGCACCACGCAGCGCCCCAGGTCATTGGCCTCCAGCCCCTTGCTGGTGCGCTCGAACAGCACCGCGCCCAGGGTCGATTCGATTTCATTGAGGGCCTTGGTCGCGCCCGGCTGGGTAATCGACAGGGCCTGGGCGGCCTTGTGGATCGAGCCCAGCTCGTCGAGGCTGATCAGCAGGCGCAACTGGCGCATGCGCAGGCGCGAAGCCATGGTAGTCAGGGGTGGCAGCATAGGTGATTACTTTTGGTTATCCCTCGGTCAACAGCTGTCATTAGGCAGCAAAGCCACGCAAATTTAAAGTGTCGGACAACAGCCCTCCCCACAAGAACAATCAGGAGTCAGCATGCGTCTGATCCAATTCGAAACCCCTGCAGCCGCGCGTCACGTCGGCGTCATCGAAGGCGACCTGATCCAGGTGGTACGCAATACCCGCACCATGCGTGAACTGGCCCTGGCCGCGATTCGCAACGCCCGCAGCCTGTGCGACGAAGTGCTCGCCCGCGGCCTGGACGCCACCGCCCACAGTTACGCCCAGGCCCTGGCCGACTGCCGGGTGCTGCCGCCGCTGGACCACGACGACCCCGCCCACTGCCTGATCAGCGGCACCGGCCTGACCCACCTGGGCAGCGCCTCGACCCGCGACAAGATGCACCAGCAGAAAATCGACGACAGCACCGCCCTGACCGACACCGCCCGCATCTTCCAGTGGGGCATCGAAGGCGGCCGCCCGCCCTCCGGCACCGCCGGTGTGCAGCCGGAATGGTTCTACAAGGGCGACGGCTCGATCGTGGTACGCCCCGGCCAGCCGTTCCAGAGCCCCGCCTTTGCCGAAGACAGCGGCGAAGAGCCCGAACTGGCCGGCCTGTACGTGATCGGCGATGACGGTCAGCCCTACCGGGTAGGCTTCGCCATCGGCAACGAGTTCTCCGACCATGCGATGGAGCGGCGCAACTACCTGTACCTGGCCCACTCCAAGCTGCGCAACTGCTCCTACGGCCCCGAGTTGCGGGTCGGCGAGCTGCCCGCTCACCTGGGCGGCGTCAGCCGTATCCACCGCGGTGATAACCTGCTGTGGGAAAAGGAATTCCTCAGCGGCGAGGACAACATGTGCCATTCGCTGGAGAACCTGGAGTACCACCACTTCAAGTACACCCAGTTCCTGCGTCCGGGCGATGTGCACGTGCACTTCTTCGGCACCGCGACCCTGTCGTTCGCCGACCAGGTCAAGGCCGCGCCCGGCGACGTGTTCGAAATCAGCCTGCCCGAGTTCGGCGCCCCGCTGCGCAATGGCATCAGCGTGACGCCTTCGGCCATCTCACCCGGCGAGGTGAAAGCGCTCTGAACCGCAGGCGGCGCCCCGCGCGCCGCCGCGGCATTTCATAACAACCATAAGAGTGAGATGAGCATGAAAGACACCTCCTTGCAGGCCGCCCCGGCACCTGCCTTGGCTGCCACCGATGCCCAGCGGCCCACCACCGTGCGCTGGCGCATCTTCCTGATCCTGCTGTTGCTGGCCGCGATCAACTACATCGACCGCGCCTCGCTGTCGGTGGCGCTGCCGCTGATCTCGGCGGAATTCGAACTGACCCCGGCCATGGAAGGCCTGATTCTCAGCGCGTTCTTCTGGTCGTACGCACTGATGCAGATCCCCAGCGGCATGCTGCTGGACCGTTTCCAGGTGCGCAACATCATCGGCGCCGCCACCATCGGCTGGGGCGCCTTCCAGGCACTGGCCGGCGGCGCGCACAACTGGATCACCCTGCTGATCACCCGCGTCGGCCTGGGTGTGGCCGAATCGCCGATCATGCCGGCCGGGGCCAAGCTCAACGGCGCCTGGCTGACCCCCAACGAGCGTGGGCGTGGCGCCACCCTGGTGGACGGCGGCGCGCCGCTGGGCACCGCATTCGGCGCGATCATCATCGCCGGCCTGATCACCTGGTTCGACTCCTGGCGCATCGCCTTCGTGATCGCCGGGGTGGGCACCATCGTGGTCGGCATCTGGGCCTGGTGGTACATCCGCAACCACCCTTGCGAGCACCCCAAGGTCAACGCCGCCGAGCTGGACTACATCAACCAGGCCAACGCGGTGGCCAGCGACGGCAACGGGCGCAAGGCGATCCTCAAGGAGTTGCTCAAGAGCCGCTCGGTACTGGCCATGTTCGCCGGCTATGCCTGCTACAACAGCGTGTTCTACGGCCTGCTGACCTGGATGCCGAGCTACCTGCACCAGGCCCACAACCTGGACATCAAGGCCATGGGCGGCGCCACCTTCCTGATCTTCATGTGCGGCTTCGTCGGCGAGCTGATCGGCGGCTGGATCGCCGACAAGTGGAAAGCCAGCGGCGGCCAGCCCAACACCGTGATGCGCAGCATGTTCGCAGGCTCCGCCGCCGTGGCTGCCCTGTGCATCCTGCTGGTGGCCTACACCCCGGATGCCGCGCGGGTCATCGCCCTGCTGTGCGTCGCGCTGTTCTTCATCCGCTGGTGCGGCATGTACTGGTGCCTGCCGGCGATCCTGGGCGGCAAGTCCAAGGCCGGCATCCTGGGCGGCAGCATGAACTTCTGCGGCAACATGGTCGGCGTACTGGTGCCGATCCTGATCGGCCTGATCGTGCAGTTCACCGGCTCCTACTTCCTGGCCCTGATCTTCTTCGTGGTCATGGCCTTCGGCCTGATGCTGTTCTCCGGCCTGATCGACTATCGCGAGCGCGGCCTGGCGTAAGCCCGGCCCACGCCTCTGGAGATGACTGAGATGCAACTCATTACAACAACAGGCAGCGACAGCGCCGCCAACGCCGTGATCCGCCTCAACCCGCTGGACGACGTGCTGATCGCCCGCCAGCCCCTGCCAAAGGGCCTGCACCTGCAGGCCGAGCACATCGAGGTGCTGCAGGCCATCCCGGCCGGGCACAAGGTGGCGGTGCGCGCCATTGCCCCCGGCCAGCCGCTGCGCCGCTACGGGCAGATCATCGGCTTTGCCAGCCAGCCCATCGCCGCCGGCGAGCATGTGCACGTGCACAACCTGGCCATGGGCGACTTTGCCCGCGACTACGCCTTCGGCGTGGACGCCAGGGGCACACCGGCCAGCACCGACGATACCTTCATGGGCATCGTGCGCGCCGACGGCCGGGTGGCCACGCGCAACTACATCGGCATCCTCACCTCGGTGAACTGCTCGGCCACCGTGGCACGCGCCATCGCCGACCATTTTCGCCGCGACATCCACCCCGAGGCGCTCGCGCCCTACCCCAACGTGGACGGCGTGGTGGCCCTGACCCACGGCGTGGGCTGCGCGGTCGACCCTGGCGGCGAGGCGCTGGCGATGCTGCAGCGCACCCTGGGCGGGTACGCGGTGCATGCCAACTTCGCCTCGGTGCTGATGATCGGCCTGGGCTGCGAGACCAACCAGATCCCCGACCTGCTGGCCGCCCAGGGCCTGAACAGCAGCCACACCCTGCGCACCTTCACCATCCAGGGCACCGGCGGCACCACGCGCACCATTGCCAGCGGCATCGCCCAGGTCAAGTCGCTGCTGGCCGAAGCCGATCAGGTACGTCGCGAGCCGGTCAGCGTCAGGCACCTGACCGTCGGCCTGCAATGTGGCGGCTCCGACGGCTATTCGGGCATCACCGCCAACCCGGCACTGGGCAATGCGGTGGATCGCCTGGTGGCGGCCGGTGGCACCGCGATACTGTCCGAAACCCCGGAAATCTACGGCGCCGAGCACCTGCTCACGCGCCGTGCGGTCAGCCGCGAAGTGGGCGAAAAGCTGATCGCGCGCATCCACTGGTGGGAAGCCTACTGCGAGCGCATGGGCGCCGAACTGAACAACAACCCCTCGGCCGGCAACAAGGCCGGCGGGCTCACCACCATTCTCGAAAAATCCCTGGGCGCCGTGGCCAAGGCCGGCTCCAGCGACCTGATGGACGTCTACGAATACGCCGAACCGGTGCGTGCCCACGGCCTGGTGTTCATGGACACCCCCGGCTACGACCCGATATCGGCCACCGGCCAGGTCGCCGGCGGCGCTAACCTGATCGCCTTCACCACCGGGCGCGGGTCGGCCTACGGCTGCGCACCGTCGCCCTCGATCAAGCTGGCCACCAACACCCGCCTGTGGGAAACCCAGGAAGACGACATGGACGTGAACTGCGGCGGCATCGCCGACGCCAGCACCACCATCGAGGAACGCGGCGAACACATCTACCGCCTGATGCTGCGCATTGCCTCGGGCGAGCGCAGCAAGAGCGAACAACATGGCTACGGCCAGAACGAATTCGTGCCCTGGCAGATCGGCGCCATCACCTGAGCCCCTGCCCTCAACCGACAAGGACCCCGCAATGACCTCTGTTCTCGGCCACAACTACATCGCCGGCCAGCGCAGCGCTGCCGGCACCACCGTACTGCAGAGCCTGGATGCGAGCACCGGCGAAGCGCTGGCGTGCACCTTCATCCAGGCCACTGCCGAAGAAGTGGACGCCGCCGCCAAGGCTGCCGCCAGCGCCTACCCGCAGTTCCGTACGCTGCCTGCGACGCGGCGCGCCGAATTTCTCGATGCCATCGCCGACGAGCTGGACGGCCTGGGCGATGACTTCATCGCCACGGTATGCCGCGAAACCGCCCTGCCCGCTGCACGCATCTCGGGCGAACGCGGGCGCACCAGCGGGCAGCTGCGCCTGTTCGCCAACGTGCTGCGCCGTGGCGACTTCCACGGGGCACGCATCGACCGCGCGCTGCCAGAGCGCCAGCCACTGCCGCGCCCGGACCTGCGCCAGTACCGTATCGGCCTGGGGCCGGTGGCGGTGTTCGGCGCCAGCAACTTTCCGCTGGCCTTCTCCACGGCCGGCGGCGATACCGCCTCGGCGCTGGCCGCCGGCTGCCCGGTGGTGTTCAAGGCTCACAGCGGGCACATGGCCACCGCCGAATGGGTGGCCGATGCGATCCTGCGCGCTGCGCAGCGCACCGGCATGCCGGCGGGGGTATTCAACATGATCTATGGCGCAGGCGTGGGAGAATGGCTGGTGCGCCACCCGGCGATCCAGGCGGTGGGCTTCACCGGCTCGCTCAAGGGCGGCAACGCCCTGTGCAAAATGGCCGCCGAGCGCCCGCAGCCGATCCCGGTGTTCGCCGAGATGTCGAGCATCAACCCCGTCATCCTGCTGCCACAGGCGCTGCAGGTGCGTGGGGCGGCCATCGCCCGCGAGCTGACCGGTTCGGTGACCCTGGGCTGCGGGCAGTTCTGCACCAACCCCGGCCTGATCATCGGCGTGCGCTCGCCGGCGTTCAGTGACTTTGTGCACGCCTTCGTCGCACAGATGGCCGAACAGCCTGCACAGACCATGCTCAATGCCGGGGCACTGGCCAGTTATGCCAAGGGGCTGGAGCACCTGCACCGCCATCCTGGCCTCACGCACCTGGCAGGGGCCGCGCAGAACGGGCGCCAGGCGCAACCCCAGCTGTTCAAGGCCGATGTGAACTTGTTGCTGCAAGGTGATGATTTGCTTCAGGAAGAAGTGTTCGGCCCAGCCACCATCGTTATCGAGGTAGAGGACGATGCGCAGCTGGCGCTGGCATTGCAAGGGCTGCGCGGACAACTGACCGCCACCCTGATCGGCGAGCAGGCCGAGTTGCTCGAATACCGCTGGCTGGGTGAGTTGCTGGTGGAAAAGGTCGGGCGGGTTCTGCTCAATGGCTATCCGACGGGGGTCGAGGTGTGCGATGCGATGGTGCATGGCGGACCGTACCCGGCCACGTCCGATGCCCGGGGCACCTCGGTGGGTTCACTGGCGATCGACCGGTTCCTGCGCCCGGTGTGCTTGCAGAACTACCCCGATGCACTGCTGCCCGAAGCGTTGCAGAATGCCAATCCGCTGGGAATCCAGCGGCTGGTCGATGGCGTCATGAGCCGCGAGGCTGTCGGCGCCTGATGCGGGCGCCTTCGCCGGCAAGGCCGGCTCCTGCACCTGCAGGGGCCAGCCTTCCCGGCGACTGGGGTCAACCCTTGTTGGCAGCCAGGCTGTCAACCAGCATTGCGCTCTGCGCATCGCTGGCTTCGATCATCAGCTGCTTCAGGCTCTTGTCGAAGCCCGGGAACGGCGCTTCGAAGTTGAACGTGGACTTGCCCAGCAGCCCGCCCACGTACTGGATACGCGCCGCGTCCCAGCTCACCTGCTTCTGACGGCCCAGGCGCGGGTCGCGCAGGAACACCAGTTGCACCGGGGTAACGCCCGAATAGTCCGCCTTGTCCAGATCGGCACCGGCCGCGATCAGCGCATTGGCCACGGTCTTGTCACGCTGCGTGATGCAGTAGTGCAAGGCAGTCTGGCCCGCGTAGTTCACCGCGTTGATGTCCTGGCTGGCGATCAGGCGCTGGCCCAGTTCCGGGCGCTCCTTGGTCAGGCTGTTGCTCTTGCACAGCTCGTGCAGCGGCGTGTTGCCGAACAGGTTGGCCGTCTTGGCATTGGACAAGGCCAGCAGCTGGTCGAAGTGCGCGTCCGAGCAATCGCGCCACGCGTTCTTCAGGCACATCATCAGCCGGGTATTGCCCTCTGCGGTGGTCTTGAGCGGGTCGGCGCCCAGGCTCACCAGCATGTCGTAGGCATTCTCGGCCACATAGTGGACCGGCAGCTCGGCTTCGGCGACCAGCGGCTTGTTCAGGTCGATGTCAGAGGCCTGCAGCAGGTACTTGAGCGACTCCACATCGGCC
Organism: Pseudomonas sp. VE 267-6A; assembly: GCF_024126555.1. NCBI lineage: Bacteria > Pseudomonadati > Pseudomonadota > Gammaproteobacteria > Pseudomonadales > Pseudomonadaceae > Pseudomonas > Pseudomonas sp. VE 267-6A. The sequence continues at coordinate 83,924 of NZ_JAMYBY010000015.1, read as the reverse complement.
ACGTAGCCGTCACGGGTAGACTTGCCGGCCAGCGCTTCCTTGAGCTTGTAGTGGTTGGGCGGCACGTCCTGGTACGGCACCAGCACCTGTACATCCAGCTCGCGGTAGATCACGGTCTTGCCGGTGTCCTGCCCCGCCGCGTAGGTTTCGCGTTTTTCGACGGTCTTTTCCGGCCAGTCGGGCGAGGCGAAGTACTGGATCGAATCGCCATCGCGCTGGCCATCCTTGTAGGCAGTGACCTTACGCAGACGGTAGGTGCCGTCGTCGAGCAGCACGAACTCCTCCTGCAGGCCCTCCAGCTTGCCCTGGTTGTAGTGCTTGCGCTCCTGCACCTGGCCGGTCGGGTAGAAGGTTTCCTGCACGCCATCGAGCTGGCCGCTGCCGTCCTTGTCATAGTTGGCGACCACGGCCGGCACCTGCTCGCCATTGACCACGCGCCAGGCCGATTGGGCCAGGGTGCGACCGTTCTGCTTGCTGCCCTCTTCGTGCACCGTGACCTGTTCGCGGGTCTGCAGGCCGCTGGCGCAGTCGAACTGGCTATCGGTCTGCTTCTTGCCGGTGATGACGATGCGCTGCTGCGGCTTTTTCTCGCCGCCGCTGCAATACACGGTCGTGGTGCCGGTCAGCTGGCCGTCATCCAGTTGCGCCTCGATGGCCACCGAGCCGTCGGCATTGTGGGTAACCCAGTCGCCCTGGACCTTGCCGTTCTTGACCTTGAACTCGGAGATCAGCGTGTCGCCTTCCTTCCAGATGATGGTGCCGGACACCGGCTCCTTGGTCTTCTTGTCCACATAGATGGCAGTGGGCTTGCCCTTGCTGCCCTTGGAGGTGGTGACCTCGTCCCACTGGTAACTCGACCCGCAGCCAGCCAGCAACGCGGCAATGCCTGATACAGCCAGTACTTTTTTCACAGAACGTCCTTGGAGTTGAATGTGGCGTGGGGAGTTACTTGATGCGGGTCAGGGTCATGCTGACCAGCTCACCGCCGTCCAGCACCACCAGGCGGTTACCGTTGTCTTCGACGCGCGCGTTCATCACCGCGGTGCCGTTCTTGTCGCGGGCGACGACGGTGTCACCGTCACGCTTCCACTCGTCGATCTCGTACTTGTCGCCCAGCAGGGTGATGTAGTCCTCGTCCAGCTCTGCGGTACCCACGTTGCTCTTGAAGCCCATCACGCTGGCCTGCACGTTGAACTTGCCTTCGATGGCATCGCTGCCGCAGCCGGCCAGGGCGGCGAACAGCGAGGTGAGCACCAGCGTCTTGATGATTTTCATTAACCGAGTCCTTAGCACGTATCTGTCTTGTGGGTTGCACGCTGGCACTTTCATATCAACCTGCCAGCATGAGCAACCTATGACCCTGTCCTACAATTTAAGTTCACTTCATAAACAACTTTAGATTATTTACCTAACTATCTGTTTTAGAACGAAAGATCATGATAATAGCCTGGGAACCCGATGATTTGTTTCCTACGCAGATGAGCCCCGCCATGGCCTATGCTCATCAGCTTGACCCGGATCAACAGCCCGCCGCCGGTGCAGGCGCACCCTGCCCCATGAAGTTGCGCGTGTACCCCCTTGAGGAGAAACGACCATGGCCCGCATGAAAGCTGCAATCTTTGTCGAGAAGAACCGCATCGTGCTCGATGAAAAACCGATCCCCGAGGTCGGCCCCTCGGACGCCCTGATCCGCATCACCACCACCACCCTGTGCGGCACCGACGTGCATATCCTGCGCGGCGAGTACCCGGTGGAAAAGGGCCTGACCATCGGCCATGAACCGGTCGGCATCATCGAAAAGCTCGGCGCCCAGGTTAAGGGCTTCACCGAGGGCCAGCGCGTCATCGCCGGCGCCATCACCCCCAGCGGCCACAGCTATGCCTGCCTGTGTGGCTGTTCGTCCCAGGACGGCCCCGGCACGCCGCACGGTTTCAAGCCGGCCGGCGGCTGGAAGTTCGGCAACACCATCGACGGCTGCCAGGCCGAATACGTGCTGGTGCCGGACGCCATGGCCAACCTCTCGCCGATCCCGGACGGGCTGAGTGACGAACAGGTACTGATGTGCCCCGACATCATGTCTACCGGGTTCTCCGGGGCCGAGCGCGGCGGCGTGCGTATCGGCGACACGGTGGCAGTGTTCGCCCTGGGGCCAATCGGCCTGTGCGCGGTGGCCGGGGCCAAGCTGATGGGCGCCACCACCATCATCGGCGTCGACACCGTGCCCGCGCGTCTTTCGGTAGCCCGCCAGCTGGGCGCCACCCATGTGGTGGACTTCAAGCAGGGCAACGTGGTGGACCAGATCATGGCCCTCACCCACGGCCGTGGCGTAGACGTGAGCATCGAGGCGCTGGGCACCCAGTCGACCTTCGAGTCGGCGCTGCGCATCCTGCGCCCGGGCGGCACGCTGTCGAGCCTGGGGGTGTATTCCTCCGACCTGACCATCCCGCTGTCGGCCTTTGGCGCCGGGCTTGGTGACTACAGCATCGTCAGCACCCTGTGCCCCGGCGGCAAGGAGCGCATGCGCCGCCTGATGGAGGTGGTGGCCAGCGGTAGCGTCGACCTCAAGCCGCTGGTGACCCACCGCTACAAGCTCGACGACATCGAGGCGGCCTACGAACTGTTCGCGCACCAGCGCGACGGCGTGATGAAAGTCGCGATCACTCCATGAGCACCGCCATCAGGGCTGCATCGCCGGCAAGCCGCTGCTGAGCACCAGGCTGTCGCGGATCTGCCCCGACAGCGCATTGACCCCCGCCATCACCCCGGTGGCGGGGTTCTGCATCAGGCCCTGCCATTCCTCGTTGAGCGCCACATTGAGGATCACCCGCAGCTGCTCGACCATGGCCGGGCGCTCGCTTTCGTGCATCATCGCGCCGATGCCCGCCGAGGCCACCGAGATCAGCGCCCCCACCGCCTTGCCCACCGCAGCCGCCACCGCGCTGGCCGCGCCGCGCGGCACCAGCGTTGCTTCGAGCTGGGCGCTGGCGCGCTTGGCCACCGACGACAAGCCCGTGTCGGACGGCGCCTGGCCTGCCGCCACCGCAGCCTTCTGGATCTGCTCGTTCAACGCCAGGTAGGCCGGCAGGCTCAGCAGTGGCTGGGCCGTGATCAGCTGATGCACCGAGGCGTCGCGTGCGGCCGGCGGGCCGAGGGCGATGGCGGGAATGCGGTTCAGGTGCAGGGCGAACTGGTCGGGGGCGGCGCGGTAGCGCTGGCCGATACCTTGCAGCTGCTGGCCGAGCAGTTGCACGTACAGTTGGGTGGCGCGCTCGCGGATCAGCTGCGGGTTGATTTCCCTGGCCACCGGCTCCAGCACCCGTTCGCGGTACTGCTCCTGCAGGTAGAGCGCCAGGCGGTCCTCGCCGGGCGCGGTCTGCTGGTTCTTGCTGACCTTGTACCAGGCCACCTTGAGGGTCAGCCACTGCTGGGTCCAGTAACCGGTGAACCACGGAATGAAGTCCGCCTCGGTACGCGCGTGCACTGCGTCTTTCCATACCTTCATGGAGCGTCGCGCATAGTCCTGGGCGGAACGGCTGGCGCCCTCGGAGGCGTCGATGATGTCCCAGTCGACACGTTGCCAGGCGGCCTGGGACAGCACCACCGGGGGTTGCGGCGCTGGTGTCGGCCGGGACCGGGCGCAACCGCCGATGGCCAGCAACAGTGCAAGGGTGCACAGGGCGAGCAGGATGCGCTGGTTCAAGGTCGGCCCCCCGGTGCAGTGAAGCGCTTGCCTGGAGTATAGCGAGCGGCGCGGGAACCACGGCTGGCCTTGGTCGGCGCTGCTCGGTACCCTGTCGGCACCTGCACACATTCAAGGGAGCTTCCATGCGAGGTGAACTGCGAACCCCGGGCGAGCCGTTCAAGCGCCTGTTCATCGCCCTGCCCTGTACCGAGCAGCAATGCCGGGCCATCGGCAAATGGCGCAGCACACTGGGGATCACCCGTGGTCGTCCGGTGCCTGCGGCCAATTTTCACCTGACGCTGATGTTCCTTGGGGAAGTCGGCGTCTCGCGCCTGCCTGCGCTGTGCGACGCTATGGCGGCGGTGCCGCGCCCCGAAGGCCCGCTGCGCCTGGAGCTGGACCGGCTGGTCGCATGGCACCGCGCTGATGCACTGGTGCTGGAGCCCACGCAGACGCCGGTGGCCTTGCGTCAATGGGTGTATGCCCTGCAGCAGGCGTTGCTGCCGCTGGGCGTGGAAGACAGCGTGCGTGAGTTTCGTGCGCACCTGACGCTGGTGCGCGACTACCCGGGTGATGTACCGGAGACGCCGGAGCCACCGGCGTTCAGATTGAACATCGACGATTTCGTGTTGTTCGAGTCCAGTGGCGGCCGCTACAAGCCGATAGCGCAGTGGCCGCTGGCGTGAACCCCTGCCGACCGTAGTGTCGGCGCTGACTGGCAAGGAAGAGCATGTATTACTGGAACAAGGACAATTTCGAAGGCCTCAGGCGCATTGGCGAGGTCTATGCCTCCCGTGAAGGCTTTGCCGGTTTCTCGCGGTATTGCCTGCTGCGCGAACAGGGCCTGAAAAAGCCGGCGCTCAAGGCGCTGGACGAGTTTCTCGACGGTGCGCGTCAGCGGGAGGTGGGCCAGCAGCGGGCGATTGTCTGCGAGATTGCCGACCTTGCCTTCAGCAACAGTGGTGCGCACCAGTTGTTGTCGCATGCCTTGACCCGCTACCTCAGGCAGGTGCTGCGAGCCTGGTGCGACGAGGGCCCGGCGTTGGCCGAGCCTTATCGCTGGATGGGCAAGCTGACGGGCGAGTCGGCGTGGCTCCAGGCGGCACTGGCGCACGACCCGCAGGATCAGGTGGCGTTGCGGCAGTTGGCGCTGGATGAGCTGGGCGAGGTTGATTTCATGGTTCATCACCTGCATGAGTCGGTGTTTCTGGGTGACGTTACCGTTGCGGCGACGAAGCTTGCGCGTGCCAGTGCGCTGGCGCGGTTGATCGTGGCCGAGACGACCCGCAGTTACATTGATGGTGAAGTGTGCAGCCTGCGTGAAATGCTCGAGGCCTGGGCGCAGTATCAGGCGGGTGATCGGGCGGTGGGGTTTGCCCAGTGGTGCGAGGCGCAGGCGCATGAGTTCCGGTTCTTGAAGAGCTACTACTACACCGAATGAGGAGTGGCCCACCTCTATTGTAGGAGCCGGCCTTGCCGGCGAACGAGCGCCACGCGCTCGCCGCCCTAGAGATAAGCCTGCTCCCGCCCCGGGCTGCGCTCGAAATGCCGCTTGTACTCGCGGCTGAACTGCGACGTGCTCTGATACCCCACCCGATGCGCCACCTGCGCCACACCCAACCCCTCGCCTATCAACATCTGCTGCGCCTTGAGCAAACGCAACCGCTTGAGGTACTGGATCGGCGACAGCAACGTGCAGCGCTTGAAGTGCTCATGAAACGTCGAGGTACTCATGTTCGCCCGCCCCGCCAACGCCTCCACGCTCAACGGCTCGGCGTAATGCTCGCGCAAATGGCTGAGGGCTGCAGCGATGCGCGCAAAATGCCCCTGCTGCTCCACCAGCGCCCGCAGCACCCCGGCCTGCGGCCCACGCAAGGCCACGTACAACACCTCGCGCACTCGCGCCGCCCCCATCACCCGGCTTTCCAGCGGGTCGTGCAGGCAACGCAGCAGCCGCTCCACGCTCTCGCGCATCGGCGCATCCAGCGCCGCTGATGTCATGGACTCGGGCGTCTGCGCCGCCACCACCTGCCCAGCCCCCAGCCCCATGCTCTGCACCAGTTCGCTCAGCACCGTGCGGTCGATCGCCACCGACACGCCCAGCAGGGGTTCATCTTCGGTGGCGAAGGTTTCGCACATGAACGGCACCGACAGTGCCTGCACCAGGTAGTGGCCAGCCCCATATTCCAGGGTGCGCGGCCCCAGCCGGGCCAGTTTGCTGCCCTGGGCCAGGATCATCAGGCTAGGTTCGTAGATCTGCGGGCTGCTCGCCACGTAGTGGCTCCAGGACAACACCTGCACCTGCGGCAGGTGGGTGTCGACCGGGCCCGGGCGGGTGGCAAGGGGTTGGATCAGGGCGCAAAGCGTGGCATTGGCATCGGCGTGGCAGGTGAGCTGCATGGGGTACCGCATCAGAGGATCAGACACGCGCATCATCGCAGATTCGCTGCCCACCGCCACTACCGCACGCCCGATCCCGGAGGATCAGGCATGACTATCGGAGCATTAACCCAGGATCAGGTAGGTCTTGCGTACCGTCTGGCGCACGTCCCAGGTGCCCTGGCTGTTGGCGGCAAAGTACAGCGCATCGCCGGCACCGAACGGGATAGGTTCGCCACCCTCGGGGGTGAAGCTGCCCTCGCCACTGATGATGTAGCTGTACTCGGCCTGCACCACCTGGCGCCGGAAGCGCCCCGGCGTGCATTCCCACAAGCCGGTGCTGGCGCCCTGCCCGGCCAGCTCCTGGTGCAACGCGGTACGCGCCATGGCTACCGGCTCGCCCAGGGGGGCGCCGACTGCCGCGCTGGGGCCGAAGGCGGTGTCGTCTTCAAGGTGAATCAGTACAGGGTTCATGTGCAGTCCTCAGGATTTGTCTTCAAGCCCGGCCGGGGCCAGGCGGGCCAGCATGCAATCGAGACGGCCGGCGGTGTGGCCGGCCATTTCGGCGCGCTCCTTGCGTATCACGGCGTTGCGCACCAGCGAACCGCCCACATACCGCAGCGGCTCCGGCGGGAAGGCCTTGCAGTTGCGCCCCACCAGTGCACAGGTGCTCCAGGCATCCTTGCGCCCCAGGGCCAGGCTGGCCAGGATGCGCCCGCCCAGGCGGCTGGGGCCCACGCCGTTGCCGCTCCAGCCGATGCCGTAGTGGATGTTGCCCTGCTCGCCCAGGCCGCCGAAGGTCGGCAGGCTGTCGTAGGTGCGGTCGATGGGCCCCGACCAGGTATGGGTGATGCGCACGTCATCGAGCATCGGGTAGGTACGGCGCAGGTCGGCCTCGGTCAGCGCGATGCTGCCCGGGTCGTGGCTGAACACCGGCCCGATCCTGCCGCCGTAGGCTATCGCCCCGGTGCCCTTGCCGAAGGCGATACGGCCATCCACGGTGGTGCGGTAGTAGTCGACCATCAGTTGCGAATCGGTGATCGACTCGGCGCCGGTCCAGCCCATCTGTTCCAGGCGGGTCGCCACCGGCTCGGTGAGCACGATGGAACTGTTGACCGGGGTGATCAGGCGCGCCAGTTGCGGCAAGGCAGCCGCCCAGGCATTGGTGGCCAGCACCACCGAGCCGGCACGGATGCGCGCCTGCGGGGTCAGCACCTGCACCGGTGTGCCGGGCTGGATATCGCTGACCGCGGTACCCTCGGCAATCACCACCCCCGCCTCCAGCGCCACCCGGCGCATGCCGCGCACCAGGGCGCCGGGTTGCACGGTGGCGTTGCTGCGTTCGAACACGCCGGCCAGGTGCACCTTCGAGCCACAACGGCGCGCCACCTCGGCAGCCGGCACCCGCTCGAACGGCGTCACCCCAAGGCGGGCACAGGCGGCCAGCGTGGCGTTCCAGGTGTCGATGTGCGCGGGGCTGGTGGCCGTCCACAGCCAGCCCTTCTGGCGAAAGTGCGCGTCGATCTGGTGCTGCTGGCAGAACTCGCCCAGCTCGCTGATCGCGCGCTCGGCGCTGTGCCCCAGAAACAGCGCCTGCTCCGGGGTGCAGAAGCTCGCCAGGGTGCCGACCTTGGGCCACCACGACATCACGAAGCCGCCGTTGCGCCCCGAGGCGCCCCCGCCGCACACGTCCTGTTCCAGCACCATCACACGGATATCCGGCTCATGTTCCTTGAGGGTCAGGGCGGTCCACAGGCCGACGAAGCCGCCACCGACGATCACCACATCGGCGTCGTGCTCACCCTGCAGCGCCGGGCCGGGTTTGAGGCTGGGCTCGGCGCTTTCCAGCCAGTAGCTGCGTTTGAGCGGTGCGCTGGGGGTCAGTTTCATGAGCGTGCCGCCCAGGCATTGAAGCGCTGTTCGAGCAGTTCGCCGTGGTCGGCCCAGAAGCTTGCGTTCATCGGCAACTGGCCTTGCAGGTTGGGGCTGCCGGTGGGCAGCTCGCTGACCCGCTGCTCGCTCAGCAGGCCCAGGGCCTCGCGGTTGACCGGCCCGTAGGCGATCTGTTCGGCGTAGCCCTTCTGCTGCTCGGCCTTGAGGGTGTGGTTGATGAACTTCAGTGCTTCGTCGCGCTTCTTGGCCCCACGCGGGATGGCCCAGGCGTCCATGTCATAGATGCCGCCATTCCACACGATGCGCAGCGGGGTCTGGCTCTGCACCGCGCTGATCCGGCCGCTGTAGGCCGAGCTCATCACCACGTCGCCCGAGGCCAGGTATTGCGGCGGCTGGGCGCCGGCCTCCCACCACTGGATGCTCGACTTGATCTGGTCGAGCTTGGCGAAGGCGCGGTCCTGGCCTTCACGGGTGGCCAGCAGGGTGTAGACATCGGCCGCCGGCACGCCGTCGGCCAGCAGGGCGAATTCCAGGGTGTACATGGCGCCCTTGCGCAGCCCGCGCTTGCCGGGGAATTTCTCCAGGTTCCAGAAGTCGTCCCAGCTGGTGGGGGCCACCTTGAGCTTGTCGGCGTTGTAGGCGATCACCGTCGACCACACGAAAAAGCCCACGCCGCACGGCTGTACCGCACCGGGCAGCAGTTGCGCGGCCACGGCCGGGTCGGGGGCGAACTCTTCGAGCAGGCCTTCTTCACAGGCGCGTGCCAGCTCGGGCATCTCCATCTCGACCACGTCCCACGAGACGCTGCCGGTATCGACCATCACCTTGACCTTGGCCATCTCGCCATTGAACTCGCCGGCCACGATGCGGGTGCCGGTCTGTGCCTGGTAGGTGTCATAGAAGGCCGCCACCTGTGCGGCCTTGTTGGCCCCGCCGTGGGACACCACGGTGAGGTCGGCCAGCGCCGATGTGCTGCACGCAGCGGCAGCGATCAGGGTGAGCGAAAAGGCCAGATTCTTGTGCATTGTTATGTTCTCCGGGTCGGGATGGCTCAGTAGGCCAAGTGTCGAGCCGCAGCCGAGTCGCCACAATCAGACGCAAACAAGATTCAGCCGCGCACCTTCATACGTTCGTACAAAGCCGTTCAAAGGCGCGCCATGCCCGGTTACACTGGTCGTCACCCTGCCCCGGAAGCTGCCCCATGGCCCTGTCTGTCAGCGACATCATCGCCCTGCCCGAACTGCGCACCCGCGTCATCAGCGGTGCCGGAGGGCTGGGCAAGCCGGTGCGCTGGGCCCACGTGTGCGAACTGGCCGACCCCAGCGAATGGCTGGGCGACGCCGACCTGCTGATGACCACCGGCATCGGCATACCCGCCGATGCCGATGCCCAGCGCGCGTACGTGGAAAACCTCGCGGGCGCTGGCCTGGCGGGCATGATGATCGGCGAGAACATGCAGGCCCCGGCCAACCTCGAGGCCTTGATGGAGCGGGCCGACGCCCTGGATTTTGCGGTGATGTTCACCCACTACGGCGTGCCCTTCGCCGCCGTCACGCGGGCCATCGTCGATGCCGGCCAGCAGGAGGAGCAGGCGCGCCGCAATGCCATCACCCGGGTCTACGAAAGTGCCCGCATGAGCATCCAGGGGCTGGGCCTGGGCGCACTGCTCAAGCGCCTGGAAAAGGACGTGCAGGCGCGCCTGACCCTGCTCGACGCCGCCTCGCTCGCGCCCTGGCGCGACGCACTGGGCGGCCTGCCGGCAAGCCAGCGCCAATGGCTGGCAGCCCGCCAGCGCGACACCTCGGGCAACCGACCGGTGGTGCAGCGCCATGCGCTGGAGGCGGGCGAGCTGCTGGTGATGGCGCTGCCGTCCCAGGCCGACTGCCTGCTGGTGGCCGAAGGTGACGGGCTGCTCGACTACGGCCTGTTGCACCATGTGGTGGCGGTGCTGGGCATCGAGCTGGAGCGCCTGCGGGTCGACAACGAGCGCAACCTGCGCCTGGGCTCCGAGCTGCTGGACGACCTGTTGCAGCAGCGTCTGCCGGCGCATCAGGCACAACAGCGCCTGGCCGCCTTCGACATCGGCGCCGAACAGGCCTGCCTGCTGCTCGGCCGCGCCGCCGGGGTGTCACCGGCGGCCTGCGACGAAGCCCTGCAACGCCAGGGTCGTCGCGTGCTGATTCGGGTTCAGGGCGATGACCTGATCGTGCTCGGCGCCGCCGAGTGCATCCCGCAGTTGCAGGCGCAACTGCAGGCGCCGCTGGGGGTGAGCAACCCGCTGGGCCACGCCGGGCGCAGTGTCGAGGCGCTGCGCGAGGCGCGCCTGGCACTGGCCCACACCAGCGCCGCGCAACCGCTGGTGACCTACGCCCAGGCCGGCGCCAGCGTACCGTGGCTGGCGCAGAGCCTGGATGAAGCCGAACGTACTTTCCGCAACGTACTGGGCCCGCTGGCCGACTACGACAGCCAGCAGAACACCCAGCTGCTGCACACCCTGCAGGTGTTTCTGCAACACAACCGCTCGTGGCTGGCGGCGGCCGCGCAGCTGCACGTGCACAAGCAGACGCTGGTGTACCGCATGCGCCGCATCGAAGAGATCACCGGCCGCTCGCTGGACAGTACCGAGGACGTGGCCACGCTGTGGTTCGCCTTGCGCGCGGCGCGCATGGCGGGGCTGGCCTGAGTGCTATGCGGCAGACGCCCCAGCGCGCTGCCATGGCGCCCCCTTGGCGAAGGCCGCCTCCATCCAGTGCTTGAACGCCAGGGTAGTGGCCGTGGTGAAGCGCGCCGAAGGCCGCATCAGGTAGATGCCCGACGCCGAGTCCAGCTGCCACTGGGGTAGCACCCGCACCAGGCGCCCCTCGGCCAGGTCCTGGTGCATCATCCAGTCGCCACCGGCCAGAATCCCCACGCCGCTGCGCGCTGCCACCAGCAGTGCTTCATTGTCATTGCTGATCAGGCTGCCCTGCACCCGCACCGTCTGCTGCCCGCCCTGCCCGTTCAGGCGCCAGTCGGGGAACGAACGCAAGCCGCTGAAACCCAGGCAATTGTGCCCGGCCAGGTCGGCTGGCCGTTGCGGTGCGCCGTGACGATGCAGATAGGCCGGCGCAGCGCACAGGATGCGCGTGTGCTCGCACAGCTTGCGCGCCACCAGCCGGTTGTCGGCCAGCTCGCCGACGCGCACGGCCACGTCGAAGCCTTCGCCCACGATATCGACGAAGCGGTCGGCATAGTCGACGTCGACGGTCACCTCGGGGTAGGCCAGGGAAAACCCGGCCACCAGCGGGCTCAGCCAGCGCCGGCCCATCGCCCCCGGCAGCGCCACGCGTAGCCGCCCGCGCACCTGCGCCGCACCGTTGCAGGCCTCGAGTTCGGCCGTGCTGATCAGGCTGGCGGCATGCTGCAGGCGCTCCACCAGCCGCGTGCCCTCGTCGGTGAAGCGCAGTTGCCGGGTGGTTCGCTCCACCAGGCGGATACCCAGGCGCTGCTCCAGAGCCGCCAGGCGCTTGGACAGCACCGAGGCATGGCGTTGCAGCACCCGGCCGGCGGCAGCGAACGAGCCGTGCTCGTGCAGCGCCAGCAAGGTGGCAAATTCATCGGCCTGACGGCTGTCGAAAGGGTCCATCGGTGAGGTCGGCCTCGTGCGCGTCGGTCAGGGGATCAGCACGACCGCCCCCTGGGACCGGCCTTGCTCGATGGCAGCATGGGCGCTGGCCACGTCGGCCAGGGGGTAGCGTTGCCATATGTGCGGCTGGATGATACCCGCCGCCAGTGCATCCAGCACATCCTGTGCGCGCTGCTGGTACTCCTGGGGGCTGGCGGTATGTGCCGCCAGTGACGGCCGGGTGAGGAACAGCGAGCCCTTGGCGTTCAGCGTGCCCACCTCGACCGCTGGGGGCACGCCGCTGGTGGCGCCGAACGACACCAGCGTGCCGCGCGGGCGCAGGCTGTCCAGCGACGCCTCCCAGCTCACCCGGCCGACCGAGTCGTAGACCACATCGACCTTGTGGCCCTGGGTCAGCTCGCTCACCTGGGCCGCCAACGTGGCTGCGTCGAACACCAGCACCGCATTGCAGCCGGCCGCCTTGGCGCGCTCGACGCTTTGCGCCCTGGACACCACACCAATCACATGGGCGCCCAGGTGCCTGGCCCACGGCACCATGATCTGCCCTACCGCCCCCGCCGCACCGTAGATCAGCACACGCGTGCCGGGGCCTACCGGGTAGCTCGCCTTGAGCAGGTACTGGGCGGTAATGCCCTTGAACAGCACGGCAGCCGCGTCTTCGAACGACACGGCAGCGGGCAGCCTGACCAGGCGCTCGGCCGGGTACAGGCGTGCACTGGCATAGCCACCCAGCGGCCCGGTGGCATAGGCCACACGGTCGCCCACGGCCACCTCGGTCACGCCCGCCCCCAGCGCCCGCACGGTGCCGGCACCTTCCAGGCCCAGCGCGGACGGCAACGCAATCGGCACAGTGCCCTTGCGCTGGTTGATGTCCAACGGGTTGACGCCGATCGCGGCCTGTTCAAGCCACACCTGGCCCGGGCCTGGCGCTTGCACGGCGCCGGCCTGAAGCTGCATCACCTCGGGGGCGCCTACCGCCTGGAGCGTGATTGAAGTCACCATGATGTTGCCTCTTGCAGTGGTTGAAGGTCTGCAAAGGCTAATTAGCGCACCCGTAAACGACAATACAGCGCCATTGCCGAACATATGTGCACCTGATGCAGCAATTCCAGGTGCCCTTCGGCCCCCTACAGCGCCCGCACCAGCGCCGCTGCCACAATGCCTGCCGCAATCGCCGGCAGCGGCTTTTTCACCAGCAGCATCACCACCGCCGTGCTCAGCAGCGCCAGGCGTGCGCCGTTGTCGCCGTTCACCGCCAACGGCGTCAGCACCGCCACCAGCACCGAGCCGGACATCGCGCTGATGAACTGCTGCACGCGGTAGTTGATGGGCACGAACGACATCACGAACACACCCCCCCAACGGGTGGCCAGGGTCACCAGGCCCATGATCACCACCAGCAGCAGCGTGCCGGCGCCTGCAGTTTCAACGTTCATGCTTGTTCTCCATCCACACCACACCCAGAATGCCGCCCGCCAGCGCGCCCACCACCACGTGGCTGTTCTCCGGCAGGTACCAGTAGGCCAGCAGCGACGAACCGGCCGCCACGATCCAGATCATCAGCATGCGCAGGCTCTTGTGCCCGCCCAGCACCATCGCCAGCAGAAAGCAGCCCATCACCATGTCCAGGCCCAGGCTGACCGGGTCGTGGATCGCATTGCCGAAATGCAGCCCCAGCCAACTGCCCAGGCACCACGCCGACCACAGCGCGATACCGCCGCCCAGCACCAGGCCCAGGCCCGGCTTGCCGGCGTTCAATGCCTGCATGGCCATCGCCCAGTTGGCGTCGGACACCACCAGCATCACGCCGTAGCGCCGGGCAGTGGGCAGCTCGCGCAGCCACGGGTACAGCGTGGCGCCCATCAGCAGGTGACGGGCATTGATGGCGAACACGGTGATAATCAGCGGCACCAGCGGTACCTGCTCGCCCCACAGTTCCAGCGCGGCGAACTGCGAAGCGCCGGCGAACACCAGTGCGCTCATCAGCAGGGTCGCCGCGTCCCCCAGCCCGGTCTGGGCTGCAGCGAGGCCGAAGGCCACACCGAACACCACGACGAACAGGGAAATCGGCAAGAGTTGCTTGAAGCCAGCCCAGACGTCGCTCCACGCAAGCCTGGATAGATGCTTCTCTACGGTTGACAAGGCACAGCCTCCTTCGTGTGGCGATCTTGTCATGCACCGGCCCGAAGGGGCGCATGCCGAACCGCTCGTTTTATAGTGACGCACGCGCGCGCTGGCGTGCGGGCGCTACTATGCCCGCACACACGCGCGTCACAAAGCCTGTTGTGCAGTTGTCGGCGAATTTACTCTCGCGTCGGTGCCTGGGGTCGCAAGGCGGCCTCGATGGCGGCGATGTCTATCTTGTCCATCTGCATCATCGCGTCGAAGGCACGCTTGGCCGCAGCCGGGTCGGGGTGAGTGATCGCGGCGGTCAGCGCGCGCGGGGTGATCTGCCACGACAGCCCCCACTTGTCCTTGCACCAGCCGCACACGCTGGCCTGGCCGCCGTTGCCGATGATCGCCTGCCACAGGCGGTCGGTCTCGGCCTGGTCGTCGGTGGCCACCTGGAACGAGAACGCCTCGCTGTGATGGAAGGCCGAGCCGCCATTGAGTCCCAGGCACGGGATGCCCATGACCGTGAACTCCACGGTCAGCACATCGCCCTGCTTGCCGGCAGGGAAGTCGCCGGGGGCACGGTGCACGGCGCCCACCGCGCTGTCGGGAAAGATGCTGGCGTAAAAGGTGGCAGCCTCCAGCGCCGCGCCGTCGTACCAGAGGCAGATCGTGTTCTTGCTGTTCATCGTGGTTCTCCACAGAAAAGCGACAGACCTCTGCAGTCTAGTCGCCCGCGGCGCAACCCTTGAGCCAGTCGATCAGTACCTGCACCCGCCGGGGCAACGGGTCGCGCGGCGGGTGAACCAGAAAGTAGTCATAGCGCCCCGGCTGGGAAAACCCGCCGAACGGCAGCACCAGCTCGCCCTGGTCGATACGCGCCTGCACCAGGCGCTGGCGGCCGATGGCGATACCGGCGTGGTGGATGGCCGCCGTCACGCACAGGTCCGACCGGTCGAAGGTCAGGCCGCGCTGCGGCAAGGCGTCCAGCAGCCCCTGCTGGCCAGCCCACAATTGCCACTCGGCATCGAACACCGCGTTCTCCCAGGCCAGTGCATCGTGCAGCAAGGTGCACTGGCGCAGATTGGCAGGGTTGTCGAACAGCTGGTGCAGCTCGGCATAGCGCGGGCTGCACACCGGGGCGATGGTCTCGCTCATCAGCGCATGGCTGACCAGGCCGGGAAACTCGCCATTGGCGTACAGCAGCGCCAGGTCGATGTTGTGCGTGCGAAAGTCGACCGCATCGTTGCCCACCCGCACGTCCAGCGCGATGTTCGGATAGCGCTGGTGGAAGTCGGCCAGGCGCGGCACCAGCCAGCATTGCGCTGCGGACGGGCGCGCGTACAACGCCACCGCCCCGCGCAGCTCGGCCTCGGGCGATGGCTCCAGGGCATCGCCCAGCTGCTCCATCACCCCCTGCAGTATCGCGAACACCCGCTCGCCCTCGGCTGTCAGGCGTATGCGCCGGGTCAGCCGCTCGAACAGGCGCAGCGCCAGGGCCTGCTCCAGGCGGGCGATACGGTGGCTCACCGCACTGGGGGTCAGGCACAGCTCCTCGGCTGCCTGGGCAAAGCTCAGGTGCCGCGCCGCCACCAGAAAGGTGTGCAGGTTGGCAAATTGCGAGCTGTTCAGGCGTGCGCTCAAACGCGGGGGCAGGTTCAGCATTGGGGCAGGTTCCGCTAGTGTCCGGCCAGCAGTGTACGGCCCTGCGCCAGGTACGCCTGCATTTCATCGTCCGGCACCATGCTGCCGCCGGTGCCCCACACCAGGTGCGTGGCATTGGCCAGGCGCTGCGCGCTCAGGCCCAGGCGCTGGCGATAGCCCTGCCGTTCCCCGGTCACCCGCAGGAACCCCGGCAGCCCGGCCAGCGCCGAGGGTTCCAGGCGATGGCCCTCGATGGCTTCAAGTTGCGCCAGTTGCCGATACAGCTGCTCGTCGGTAACGGTGTAGTAGCCGTCGATCAGGCGCTGCATGGAGCGCCCGACAAACCCGGACGGGCGCCCCACCGCCAGGCCGTCGGCGGCGGTGCGGTTGTCGATGCCGAAGTCGTACACGCTGACCTGCTCGTGCAGCCCGGTGTACACCCCCAGCAGCATGCAGGGCGAATGGGTCGGCTCGGCGAACACGCAGTGCACCGCGTCGGCGAAGATCTGCTTCAGACCGAATGCCACCCCGCCAGGGCCGCCACCAACGCCGCATGGCAGGTAGACGAACAGCGGGTGCTCGGCATCCACCCTGATGCCCGCCGCCTCGAGCTGGCGTTGCAGGCGACGCGCCGCCACCGCGTAGCCGAGGAACAGGTTGATGGAGTTTTCGTCATCGACGAAATGGCAGCGCGGGTCGGCCTCGGCCTGCTGGCGCCCCTGCTCCACCGCCACGCTGTAGTCGGACGCATACTCGATCACCTCCACCCCGCAACTGCGCAGGCGGTCCTTCTTCCACTGCCGGGCGTCGGCCGACATGTGCACGCTGGCCTTGAAGCCCAGGCTCGCACTCATGATGCCGATGGACAGGCCCAGGTTGCCGGTGGAGCCGACCGCCACGCTGTACTGGCCGAAAAATGCCCGCGCGCGGTCGCTGTCGAGGCTGGCGTAGTCATCCCCAGGCTGCAGGATGCCCGCCGCCAATGCGAGGTCTTCGGCGTGCTTGAGCACCTCGTAGATACCGCCACGCGCCTTGATCGAGCCGGAGATCGGCAGCAGGTTGTCGGCCTTGAGCCACAGCGCGCCCTGCACGGGTACCTGCGCTTCGGCGCACAGCGCGGCCTGCACCTGCGCCAACGGCAGCAGGGGCGACTCGATGATGCCCTTGCTCACCGCCGTCTGCGGGAAGGCCGAGGCAATGTAGCTGGCAAAACGTTCCAGCCGCGCGCTGGCGTCGTCCACATCGGCCAGGGTCAGCGGCACGTCGCCCAGCGCCTGCGCTGTCGGGGCCAGGCCCGGGTTGAACCAGGTGGTCGGTTGCAGGCTCACCAGGTCGGCGATCAAGGGGTGGCTGTGCTGCCACTGGTCCAGGGTCTTGTCGTGAATCATGCGGTTCTCCAGAAAAGTGACGGTAGTACGGGCAGGCTCATACCCAGTGCGACAGCAGCAGGGTCATGCCCAGGGCCACGACCGAAGCCAGCAGTGTCGCGGCAGTGAATTTTTTGAGCGCCTCGCCCAGCGACACGCCCAGGTATTCCTTGACCACCCAGAACGCCGAGTCGGTGACGGTAGTCCAGCCAATCGCGCCGGCGCCAATGGCAATGATCACGATCTCGCGGTTCTGCCCCGGCATCGCGTCCAGCAGCGGCAGCACCATGCCGGCGGCGCTGACCATTGCCACGGTGGCCGAGCCGACCGCCAGGTGCATCAGCCCGGCGACGAACCAGGCCAGCAGGATCGGGTTCAGGTCCCACTGCGACAGGGTGCTGGCCAGCACCTTGCCGACCCCGCTGTCGATCAGTACGCCATTGAAGGCACCGCCGGCACCGATGATCAACAGGATACTGGCCAGCGGGGTGAAGGAGCCGGCAGTCAGCGCCTGCAACCGGGCCATGCCCAGGCCACGGCGCAGGCCCAGCGCCCAGTAGGCGAAGCACACCGCGATGGCCAGGGCAGTGAGCGGGTTGCCGAGGAACATCATCAGCCGGTACAGCCCGGCCTCGGGCGCCAGGGTCATGCTGGCCAGGGTCTTGCCCACCATCAGCAGCAGCGGCAGCAGAATCACCAGCAGGGTCAGGCCCAGGCCCGGCATCGACTGGCCAGCGGCTGGCGTGGCGGCAGGCTCTGCCGCGGCCTGCGCGTCGGGCGCGGCGTGCCGCGGGCACACCAGCGTGGCCCATACCGGGCCGGCAATCACCGCGGTCGGCAGGCCGACGATCAGCCCGTACAGGATCACCTTGCCCACGTCGCCCCCCAGCAGCTGGGTGATGGCCATTGCCGCCGGGTGCGGCGGCAGCATGCAGTGCACGGTCATCAGCGATACGGCCAGTGGCAGGCCGACGTAGAGGATGTTGAGCCGGGTCTGGCGGGCCACCACGTAGATCAGTGGTATCAGCAACACGAAACCGACTTCGAAAAACACCGGTATGCCCACCACGAAGCCCACCAGCATCATGGCCCACGCCGTGCGCTGTTCACCCAGGGCGTCGAGGAGCGAGCGCGCAATGCGTTCGGCGCCGCCCGACACCTCCAGCAGTTTGCCCAGGATGCTGCCCAGGCCGATCACCGCCGCAAGAAAACCCAGGGTGCCGCCCATGCCCTTCTCGAACGAATCGGCGATGGCCGGCAGCGGCATGCCGGCCCCGGCGCCCACCACAAAACTGGCCAGCATCAGGGCCAGGAACGAGTGCACCCGAAACCTGACCACCAGCACCACGATCAGGCCGATGGCCGCCATCAATATCAGTAACAAACCTGCGTCTTCGTGCATGACTTCGCCTTTATTTGTTTTAGTGAGCGATTGCCGCGCAGGGCGCGGTCGGAGGCGATTAGGCGGCACGCAGGCAGGCCTTTACAAAGGATGGTTTTTCAGCGCACAGGTGATCTGAGGTCATCTGCCAGGGCCCTCGCCGGGCGGACACCTGAACCTTAAACCGCTATGATTCCCGCCATCACTCATGACCCCTTTGGCCGCTGGTAACCACCGCATGATCGAAGTCACCGAAGTTTCCATTGCGCAGCTGCGCGCCGCCCTCGAATCGGGCCAGACCACCTCGGTCGAGCTGGTGAAGGCCTACCTCGCCCGCATCGATGCCTACGACGGCGCAGACACGCCCACCGCGCTCAATGCGGTGGTGGTGCGCAACCCCGAAGCCCTGCGCGAAGCCCAGGCATCCGACGAGCGTCGTGCCCAGGGCAAGCCCCTCGGCCCGCTCGACGGCATCCCCTACACCGCCAAGGACAGTTACCTGGTCAAGGGCATGACCGCCGCCTCCGGCAGCCCGGCCTTCGCCAACCTGGTGGCCTACCGCGACGCCTTCACCATCGAGCGCCTGCGCGGCGCCGGGGCGATCTGCCTGGGCAAGACCAACATGCCGCCCATGGCCAACGGCGGCATGCAGCGCGGCGTGTATGGCCGGGCCGAAAGCCCGTACAACGCCGCCTACCTCACCGCACCCTTCGCCTCGGGCTCGTCCAACGGCGCGGGCACGGCCACGGCGGCCAGCTTCGCCGCGTTCGGCCTGGCCGAGGAAACCTGGTCCAGCGGCCGCGGCCCGGCCTCCAACAATGGCCTGTGCGCCTACACCCCTTCGCGCGGGGTGATCTCGGTGCGCGGCAACTGGCCGCTGACGCCGACCATGGACGTGGTGGTGCCCTTCGCCCGCACCATGGCCGACCTGCTCGAAGTGCTCGACGTGGTGGTGGCCGAAGACCCCGACACCCGTGGCGACCTGTGGCGCCTGCAGCCCTGGGTGCCGATCCCCAGCGTGGCCTCGGTGCGCCCCGCCGCCTACCCGCAACTAGCGGCGGACAGCGCGGCGCTGGCCGGCAAGCGCTTCGGCATCCCGCGCATGTACATCAACAAGGACCCGGATGCCGGCACCTCGGACAGCCCCGGCATCGGCGGCCCGACCGGCCAGCGCATCAACACGCGGCCTTCGGTGATCGCACTGTGGGAGGCGGCGCGCAAGGCACTGGAAGCGGCCGGTGCCGAGGTGCTCGAAGTGGATTTCCCGCTGGTATCGAACTGCGAGGGCGACCGCCCAGGTGCGCCCACCGTGTTCAATCGCGGCCTGGTGTCCAAGGCATTCCTGCACCATGAACTGTGGGACCTGACGGCCTGGGCCTTCGACGACTTCCTGCAGGCCAACGGCGACCCGCAGCTCAACCGCCTGGTGGACGTGGACGGGCCGAAGATCTTCCCCCACGACCCCGGCACCCTGCCCAACCGCGAGGGCGACCTGGCGGCGGGCATGGACGAGTATGTGCGCATGGCCGAGCGCGGCATCACGCCGTGGGACCAGATCGCTACCCTGCCCGATGGCCTGCGCGGGCTGGAGCAGACGCGGCGCATCGACCTGGAAGACTGGATGGACAGGCTGGGGCTGGATGCGGTGCTGTTCCCGACGGTGGCCGATGTGGCCCCGGCCGATGCCGATGTGAACCCCGCCTCGGCGGATATTGCCTGGAGCAACGGGGTGTGGGTGGCCAACGGCAACCTGGCGATCCGTCACCTTGGGGTGCCGACGGTGACGGTGCCGATGGGGGTGATGGCGGACATCGGCATGCCGGTGGGGCTGACCTTTGCCGGGCGGGCGTATGATGACTCGGCGTTGCTGCGCCTGGCCTCGGCGTTCGAGGCTACGGGTTCAAAGCGCTTGATACCGCCGCGAACCCCGATGCTGGCACGCCGTAAATAGATAGACGTTGGTGCCTATCGCGGGTCAAGCCCGCTCCCACAGAGAACATCACTGGGACCGAACCCAGCGCACATTTCCTGTGGGAGCGGGCTTGACCCGCGATCGAGCGCGCAGCGCTCGCAAGACCGATCGCCACGAACTATCAGACAAAAAAGGGGGACGCCATCACGGCGCCCCCCTTTTTTTGTCAGCCTGAACCCATCAGTTCCAGGGACGATCGCCGTTCTCGTCCTTGATGCGGGTCGGCAGGCCCATCACGTCCAGCGCCTTCAGGAACGGCTCGGCCGGCAGTTCCTCGACGTTGGCCATGCGCTGCACGTCCCACTCGCCACGGGCCACCAGCAGGGCCGCCGCCACCGGCGGCACGCCCGCGGTGTAGGAGATGCCCTGGCTGTCGGTCTCGGCATAGGCCTCTTCGTGATCAGCCACGTTGTAGATGAACACTTCGCGTGGCTGGCCGTCCTTGGTGCCCTTGACCAGGTCGCCAATGCAGGTCTTGCCGGTGTAGCCCGGCGCCAGCGAAGACGGATCCGGCAGCACGGCCTTGACCACCTTGAGCGGCACCACTTCCAGGCCCTCGGCGGTCTTCACCGGTTGCTCGGACAGCAGGCCCAGGTTCTTCAGTACGGTGAACACATTGATGTAGTGCTCGCCGAAGCTCATCCAGAAACGCACGTTCGGCACGTCGAGGTTCTTGGACAGCGAGTGCACTTCGTCATGGCCGGTCAGGTACAGGTTCTGCGAACCCACCACCGGCAGGTCGTCGGTACGCTTGACTTCGAACATGGTGTTGCTGGTCCACTGGCTGTTCTGCCAGCTCCACACCTGTCCGGTGAATTCACGGAAATTGATTTCCGGGTCGAAATTGGTGGCGAAATACTTGCCATGGGAGCCGGCATTGACGTCGAGAATGTCGATCGAATCAATGCGGTCGAAATACTGTTGTTGCGCCAGTGCTGCATAGGCATTGACCACACCCGGGTCGAAGCCCACGCCAAGAATGGCGGTGATGTTCTTCTGCTGGCATTCCTCGAGGTGCTTCCACTCGTAGTTGCCATACCAGGGCGGCGTCTCGCAGATCTTGCCCGGTTCTTCGTGAATGGCGGTGTCCAGGTAGGCCACGCCGGTATCGATGCAGGCACGCAGCACCGACATGTTGAGGAAGGCGGAACCGACGTTGATCACGATCTGCGATTCGGTTTCGCGGATCAGCGCCTTGGTTGCCTCGACATCCAGAGCATTGAGCGAAAAGGCCGTGATGTCGGCGGGTACCTTCAGGCTACCCTTGGCCTTGACGCTGTCGATGATGGCCTGGCATTTGGAGATGTTGCGTGACGCGATGGCAATACGACCGAGTTCGTCGTTGTGCTGCGCGCACTTGTGGGCCACCACCTTGGCGACACCTCCTGCACCAATGATAAGAACGTTTTTCTTCAATTTCTTTATCTCTCCTTTCCGCCAGCTTACGAGAGGCTGGACAGGTAGTCGTCAAAACCAAATTCGCGAACCACCTCGACAGTACCGTCAAGTTGTTTCACTACGATGGATGGCATCTTCAAACCGTTGAACCAGTTTTTCTTGACCATGGTGTAGCCTGCCGCGTCGATGAACGACAGCCGATCGCCGATGGCCAGCGGACGATCGAATTGATACTCGCCGAAGATATCCCCGGCCAGGCAGGATTTGCCGCATACCATGTAGGTGTGCTCACCCTCGCTGGGCGCCAGCTTGGCGTTGAGGCGATAGATCAGCAGGTCGAGCATGTGCGCCTCGATGGAGCTGTCGACCACGGCCAGGTGCTTGCCGTTGTACAGGGTGTCGAGCACGGTCACTTCCAGCGAAGCGCTCTGGGTGATCGCCGCTTCGCCCGGCTCCAGGTACACCTGCACGCCGTACTTCTGCGAGAACGCCTTCAGGCGCGCGCAGAATGCATCCAGTGCATAGTCTTCGCCGGTGAAGTGGATACCGCCGCCCAGGCTCACCCACTCGACCTTGTGCAGCAGCTCGCCGAAGCGCTCTTCGATGGTGTTGAGCATCTGGTCGAACAGGCCGAAATCGCCGTTCTCGCAGTTGTTGTGGAACATGAAGCCGGAGATCTGCGACATGACCGCATCGATCTTGACCGGGTCCCATTCGCCCAGGCGGCTGAACGGGCGCGCCGGGTCGGCCAGCAGGTAGTCCGAGCTGCTCACCTGCGGGTTGACGCGCAGGCCGCGCACCTTGCCTTCGGTGGCCTGGGCGTAGCGCTGCAGCTGGCCGATGGAGTTGAAGATGATCTTGTCGCAGTTCTCGATCATCTCGTCGATTTCATCGTCGGCCCAGGCCACGCTGTAGGCGTGGGTCTCGCCTTCGAACTTCTGGCGGCCGAGCTTGAGCTCGTAGAGCGAGGACGAGGTGGTGCCGTCCATGTACTGCTGCATCAGGTCGAACACCGACCAGGTGGCGAAGCACTTGAGCGCCAGCAGGGCCTTGGCCCCGGACTGTTCGCGCACATAGGCGATCTTCTGCATGTTGTGCAGCAGCTTGGTTTTGTCGATGAGGTAGTACGGCGTCTTGATCATTTCGAGGCCCCCGGCAAGGCCGGCCAAAAAAAGGACACGCATTGTGCCTTCACTGCACGGGAATCGAAAGCTCGGAAGTGATTTTTGCCCGACGCGGATTTTTCGGGTGCACCCATCGCAGGTCGAGCCCGCCCCCACACGATCACCCTGGGAGCGGGCCTGGACGTCAGAAGTCCCAGCGAGTGCTGAACATCACGTTGCGCGGGTCACCGTAGTACGAGGAGTTATAGAAGCCGATGTTGGTGTAGTAGTACTTGTCGAACAGGTTGTAGACGTTGACCGACGCCGACAGGTGCTCGGTGAACTGGTAGCGCGCCATCAGGTCGACCAGCCAGTACGGGGTCTGGGTGAAAGTGTCATTGGTGCCCTTGGCGTAGTTGTTGAGGACCTGCCAGCCCTTGCCCTGCCAGCGTGCCCCACCCCCCACGGTGAGCTTGTCGAGGCGCCCGCCAAGTTTGTAGGTGGTGTAGAGGTTGAGCTGATCTTCGGGCTCCCAGGTAGCTACCTTGGCCCCGCCCTGGTCGCGGCTGACCTTGTGCGTGTAGCCGGCCTGCACCTGCCAGCCGGGCGCCAGTTCCCCGGACACCTCTGCCTCGTAGCCCTTGGTTCTGGACTTGATGCCCATGTAGGCGTAGTCGATGTCGGGGTTGGTTGGCCTGGCGTTGTAGAACGTGTCGGCCTGCGGGCGGTTATCTTCGTGCACTTCGAAGTAGGCCAGGCTGGTGTTCAGGCGACCGTCGTAGAACTCACCCTTGATGCCCACCTCGTAGTTCTGGCCCTCGTTGGGCTCGAGCATCCTGTTGCGGCTGTCACGGTAGGCCGTCTGCGGCAGGAAGATATCGGTGTAGCTGGCATACGCAGAGAAGTTGCTGTTGAGGTCGTACACCACCCCGGCATAGGGCACCAGCCGTCCGCTCTCCTGGCTGTCGCTGGTGCCGGTGACCTGAAAGTTTGCCAGGCGGCTGCCCAGCAGCAGCGAAAGGTCATCGGTGACACTGAAGCGCGCAGTCAGGTAGCCGCCACTTTGCCGGGTGGTTTCGTCGTTGCGCTTTGTCACCGAGCCCCAGTCCGGCTCGATGGCCTGGCCGTGCCAGCTCTCCAGATCGTATTCGTTGTCGAAGTAGGTGACGTTGTTGTAGTTGTCGCCCTTCCAGTGCGAGCTGGACACCGAGCCACCCACCACCAGTTGGTGTTCGCGCCCGAACAGGCTGAACGGCCCGGTAGCGTAGAGGTCGCCGCTGTCGCTGGTGGTTTCGCCGGTGTACTTGCGCGAATAGATCGACGACACGGTCGGGGTGTCGGGCGACACCGAGCCCAGTGGCGCGTCATAACCATTGATCTGGTGGTTGTACTGACCCTTGATGACCCAGTCATTGGCCAGGCGATGCTCCAGGGTGGCGAACAGCGTGCGCGAGTACTGCTCCCAACTGCTCCACTTGGCGCCATTGTTGAACGAACGCGGCAGGCTGATGGGGTTACCCTGGGAGTCGTACACCGGACGGCTGCCCGACCAGCCCGAGCCCCTGGGGTCGCTGTCCTGGTAGTCGGCGCCCAGGGTCAGCAGGGTGTCTTCGTCCAGGTCCACTTCCAGGATGCCGTAGTACACGCTGGTCTTGCGCTCGTAATGGTCCATGAACGAGTGCTTGTCCTGATAGGCGGCCACCGCCCGGCCCCGCACGTTGCCACTGTCGGTCAGCGGGCCGCTGAGGTCGATCTCCGAGCGGTAGTTGTCCCAGGAGCCGGCGCCCAGGTCCACATGCCCCCTGAAGTCGGCCGTCGGCTTCTTGCGGATCAGGTTGATCGTGCCACCGGGGCCGCCCGCGCCGGTGAGCAGGCCGGTGGCGCCCTTGAGCACCTCGACCCGGTCATAGATCGCCATGTCGGTAAGGGTCTGCCCGGCCGAGTACTGCGCGTCACGCAGGGTCGGGATGCCGTCGTACTGGAAGTTGACGATGGAGAAGCCGCGCGAATAGTAGTTGGTACGTTCACTGTCGTAGGTCGACACGGTGATGCCGGGGGTGTGGCGCATCACATCGTCGATGGCGTTCAGGCCGAAATCGTCCATGGCCTGGCGCGTGACCACCGAGATCGATTGCGGGGTTTCCCGCGGGGTCAGCACCATGCGCGTGGCGGTGGCGATGGTGCCCGGCGTGTAGGAGCCGGTGCCTTCGGTGATGGTGCCCAGCTGGTTGGCTCTGACTTCGGTGGCCTGCAGCTCCAGCTGCGCACTGCCGGTGGCCAGCCTTGGCATTACCCGGTAGCCCTCGCCTTCGGGCATCGCCTGCAGGCCCTGGGGCGCGAGCAGTCGCTCAAGGCCCTCGGCGATTGCGTAGCTGCCGTCCAGGCCGCTGCTGTGGATGCCTTGGGTCAGGGCCGAGTCGACCGCGATCATCACCCCGGCCTGCTGGCCGAATGCGCCGAGCACGCGATCGAGGTTGCCGGCGCCGATATGGAAGGCGTGGGTGGCGTGGGCATCGGCGCCGGCCAGTACGCCCTGGCTGGCGCACACGAGGGAAAGCCCGAGGATGGCCGTGCGCAAGGCACCGGCAAGCGGAGTGAGGCGGCTGTGCATAAACAATTCCATGGGTTGAGGGTGTTGGCGATGCGCTGTTTTTCAGCGTCTTCCCTGGTCTTGATGCATGAGATGGAAAAAACTGCCGCCGCTGTTAAAAATAATCGTTCTCAGGCCACGACCACGTTTGCCCAGTAGCCGAACACACGCTGTACCCGTATCGGCAACACACTGGCCAGCAGGTCGAGGCTGGCATCGGGCCGATCGAGGGAGAACGAACCCGACACCTGCAAGGCCGCCACCGCCGGATCGCAGCGCAGTACGCCGCGCCGGTAGCGGTCGAGCTGGGCCAACACCTGGCCCAGTGGCATGCGCTCGGCAATCAGCAGGCCGTCAACCCAGGCCTGGGCGCCCGCGTCGAGGGGTTCGACACTGCCGACCTGCTGCCCGAACGCCACCTGCTGGCCGGCGCTCAAGGTCATGCGGGTGCTGCCGGCCCAGGCGATCGAGGCACTGCCTGCCAGCACCTGCACCTGGGTACCCGACACCCCGGGCAGGCCCTGGCTGACCACCAGCCGCGAGGCGGGCTCGGGGCGTACCCAGCCATTGGCGGTGCGCACCGCCAGCGAAGCACCTTGCCCCAGGGTGAGCATGATCCGCCCCAGGTTGAGCGCCAGCACGTCTGCGTGCGCATCCACGCCGGTGCGGGTATCCAGGGTCAGCTCCACCTCGCCAGACAACGCCACGTGATGACGCTCGCCGGTGGTGGTGCGGTAGTCACTGAACAGTTCCGGCAGCAGCACCCGCTCACGCACGCTCAGGCCAGCCGCCAGTACCACCCCCAGCCCGGCGAAGCCCTTGAGCACATTGCGCCGCGACGCAGTGCCACGTGCCTGCAGCAATCCGCGCGCGCCGGCGGCCGGTAACGTCCTGGTGCCCTGGCGCAGGTCATGGGTGAGCCCGGCAAGACGCTGCCAGGCCAGTTCATGCTGGGGGTTTTCATTGCGCCAGTGCTGGCAGGCCTGCTGCTCGGCCAGGCTGCTGACACCCGACTGCAGGGTGACCATCCACAGCATGGCCTGCTCTACCACGCCGGGGTCCAGCGGCTGGTTGTCGATCCGGGCGAAGCGGCTCATGCGCCGTAGACCGCCGCATAGCAGTGGCGGTAGGCCTTGAGCATGGCCTTTTGCACCACGTTCACCGTCAGGCCCTGGTGTTCGGCGATCTGCGCGTAGGTCAGACCGTCAAGCTGTGACAGCAGGAAGATCTCGCGCACCTTGCTGCCCAGCCCATCGAGCACCTGGCCCACCGCATCCAGCGCCTCGAGCACCAGCAGGCGAGTTTCCGGGGACGGCACCAGCGCCGGTTCAAGATGCGCCAGCGACTCCATGTAGGCCTTCTCCAGCGCATGGCGCCGAAAGTACTGGATGCACAGGCGGCTGGCCACGGTGGTGAGGTAGGCGCGCGGCTCGCGGTACACCGGCGGTGCCTCGCTGCGCAGGATGCGCACGAAGGTGTCCTGCGCCAGGTCCAGCGCCTGCTCCCGGTTGCCCAGCTTGCGGCGCAGCATCTGCGTCAACCAGCTGTGGTGTTGAACGTAGAGTTCGCCCACCGCATGGTGGGTGCTGGAAAGTGGATGCATCGGCAGGGTTCCGGGACGCAGGCTGACGGGAGCCGTGCATGGTAATACTTCTCATTAGCTTGCGGTGGATTTTTATGATTGCCGCCGAAACAACCTGCTTCACCGACACTGGCAGGCCAGCGCTCAGGTGCAGTACTGTGCGAGGCAGCCAAAGGGAGGGCTGCATATGGATCAAGCGACACTCACCACCTTGTTGACCAAGCTCCGCAATTGCGACCTCGAGGGCGCGGCCGCCGACCTGCAGGCCCAGGCAGTGGCACTGGCGGCCCGGGGGGAAGAGGCACTGTCCGACTTCCTCGCCCGCTATGCCTTCCGCTCGTTGCAGGGCAAGCACAGCCCGGACAAGACATCGCCGGCGCTGGCCCAGGCACTGCACGACAGCGAACAGCACCTGCAGCGGCTTCACGACGAGCGCAAGGCGCTGCTCGACGACATCCACACCTACTTTCTGGAGTTCGAGAAGATTGCCGTCAACCTGACCCCGGCACTGATCGAACCGGCGACTTTCAGTGAGCAGAACCGCGACAACCTGCCGTTCATCGAGGACTACCTGAGCGGTCGTCGCGAGGTGGTGGACGATCTCAACCTGCAGAGCGTGCTGAAAAAGCAGATCAAGTTCTACCTCAACCTCAACCTGCACGATGAACGCCCCACGTTGCAGGTCAGCTATCGCAAGACCCACATCCAGCCGGGCAAATCCTGGCGGTTCGTGGAGCTGAGCCAGCAGGCCGGGCAACGCAGCGAACAGTTGAACCGGCTGGTGCAACTGGATACCGAGTGCGATACGGTGCAGCGCCAGGTATCACGCCTGAAATGGGAGCTGCGCTGCAACGAGGACACCGGCAACCAGCAGGTGGCCGACTTCCAGAAAAAACTGGGGTTGTTCATGGCCAGTGTGGCTGCACAGGCCTGAGGCCGACCGGGTGGCGGCACCGGCCCGGCGCCCCCGCCCGGCCATTCGCGGATCAGCCCAGGCGGCCCCAGACCTGCACCAGCCCCACCAGGTGCACCACCCCGAACCCCAGGCACACCAGCGAGCTCACCACGATGAAGCGCTGGCTGCGCCCGGTATTGGCCAGCACGAAGGGCCCGGCGATACCGCGCAGCAGGTACACCAGCGTGATCGCGCACAACGCCGGCAGCAGCAACGGCAGCGGCGCGATCACGCCCGCCCCCGACAATGCAAAGGCCGCCCAGCTCAGCAGCACCAGCGCAATCGCTGCCGTGACCACCGCCGGAAAGGTCCGGCCCGCCTCCGCCGCCCGGATGAAGCGCTCACCCGCCCCGAACAGGCGATACCAGGACGGCCCCGCGATGATCGTACCCACGTGCAGCACGGCCGCCAGCGCGCTGAGCGCCGCGGCAATCACCAGCGCCAGATTGTATTCACCTGCCATAACGGTTCTTCCTTGTAGGAGCCGGCGTTGCCGGCGAAGCGGGCAACGCGTTACTTGGCCGAACCCTGCATGTACGTCGCAAAGTTGTTGATATGGTCGTCCAGGTTGTCTTCGAGCATCATCCGGTACTGGTCGCAGAAGTACGTGAGCATCGCCTCGCGTGCCTGCGCCATTTCTTCCCCCGACTTGAAGTTGCGCGCACTCACCCAGGCATTGAACCGGGTGGTGCCGAACATCATCGAGGCACTCACCTTGCCCAGGTCCTGGACCTGCCCGAGCTGCTCGTTGGACAGCTCTATATGGGCGTCGGCGCGGTCGTAGAACGAGTCGTCAGCATTTTGCGGCATTGCGTGTCCCTTTCTCATCACGTCTGGTTATTGCAGCCCCCTCCTGCCGTCCGGCCAACCGTCGGCGAGTGGATATCTGCGCGAAGCTGATTATGCTTCAAACGAGCGGGCAGCGCTGCGAGGTGTCTGTGCGCATTGCGTAGTCCGATGACATCAGCCCCAGGGCTTGGGTGAAGTGGCAGTGGGTGTTCCGGCCTACAACAACAATCCGGAGAAAACTCATGGCGACAATCGACAGCACTTCCACAGGCAGTGCGCCCAGGCGCGGGATCACCAAAGAGGAACGCAAGGTCATCTTTGCCTCGTCCCTGGGCACCGTGTTCGAGTGGTACGACTTCTATCTGTATGGCTCCCTGGCGGCGATCATCGCCAAGCACTTCTTTGCCGGGGTCAACGAAACCACTGCCTTCATCTTCGCCCTGCTCGCCTTCGCCGCCGGGTTTGCGGTAAGGCCGTTCGGCGCCATCGTGTTCGGCCGCCTGGGCGACATGATCGGGCGCAAGCACACCTTCCTCATCACCATCGTGATCATGGGCGTGTCCACCGCGGTGGTGGGCCTGTTGCCCAGCTACTCGAGCATCGGCGTGGCGGCCCCGGTGATCCTGATCACCCTGCGCCTGCTGCAAGGCCTGGCGCTGGGCGGTGAATACGGCGGCGCCGCCACCTACGTGGCCGAGCACGCACCGCCCGGCAAGCGCGGCTTCTTCACCTCGTGGATCCAGACCACCGCCACGCTGGGGCTGTTTCTGTCGCTGCTGGTGATCCTGGCGTGCCGTACCGTGCTGGGCACCGAGGCGTTCGAGGCGTGGGGCTGGCGCATACCATTCCTGCTGTCGATTCTGCTGCTGATCGTGTCGGTGTACATCCGCCTGCAACTGAGCGAGTCGCCGGTATTCAACCGGATGAAGGCCGAAGGCAAGGCATCCAGGGCGCCGCTGACCGAGTCGTTCGCCCGCTGGGACAACCTCAAGGTGGTGATCATGTCGCTGCTCGGCGGTACCGCCGGCCAGGCGGTGGTGTGGTACACCGGGCAGTTCTATGCGCTGTTCTTTCTGTTGCAGACGCTCAAGATCGACCCGCAGACCGCCAACCTGCTGATTGCCGGTTCGCTGCTGATCGGCACGCCGTTCTTCGTCATCTTCGGCAGCCTGTCCGACCGCATCGGGCGCAAGGGCATCATCATGGCCGGCTGCATCCTGGCGGCGCTGACCTACTTCCCGATCTTTCATGCGCTGACCCAGTACGGCAACCCCGACGTGTTCAGTGCCCAGGAACGCAACCCGGTGACGGTGGTCGCCGACCCGGCGCAGTGTTCGTTCCAGTTCGACCCGGTGGGCAAGGCGCGCTTCACCAGTTCGTGCGACGTGGCCAAGAGCGTGCTGGCCAAGCGCGCGATCCCCTACGTGAACGAAAAGGCCGAGCCCGGCAGCGTGGCGCAGGTGCGCATCGGCAGCACGGTGGTGCCCAGCTTCGACGGCAGCCGCCTGCCGGCCGCCGACTTCAAGACGCAGAACGATGCCTTCGCCGCCACCCTGGGCGCGGCCCTGAAGGACGCCGGCTACCCGGAAAAGGCCGACCCGAACAAGACCAACTACCCCATGGTGCTGTTGCTGCTGACCATCCTGGTGATCTACGTGACCATGGTCTACGGGCCGATCGCCGCGTGGCTGGTGGAGCTGTTCCCGGCGCGTATCCGCTACACCTCGATGTCGCTGCCCTACCATATCGGCAACGGCTGGTTCGGCGGCTTCCTGCCCACGGTGGCGTTCGCCATGGTCGCGGCCACGGGGGATATCTACTACGGGCTGTGGTATCCGATCGTGATCGCGGTGATGACCGCCATCCTGGGTACCTTCTTCCTGCCCGAGACCAAGGACCGCGACATCAACCACAGCTGAAACCGCCCGCCCTCCCGGGTGCCGGGAGGGCGCGGTGCAGCCTACTGCGAGAGGTGCCGGATCATCGCCACCGTCAGGTACAGGCGCGGCGCGATGCTGGACAGATCGATGTATTCATCGTCGGCGTGCAACCCGGCCCCGACCACGCCCATGGTTTCGAGCACCGCCGGCGTGGCGCTGCCGGGCACATAGGCATAGCCGGCGTCGGTGCCAAAACGCATGGCGATGGGTTCCAGGCTGCGATCGATCTGGCCATACAGCTGCTGGGCAGTGCTGGCCAGGGCGGCGGAGCCTTCATTTCTGGCCAGCGGCGGGCGCCCCTTGCGCAGGGTCAGCGTGACCTGCGTGTCGGCGATGAGCCGGGCCTGGCTGATACGTTGCGCGTCGGCCAGCACGCGGTCGCTTTCGGACAGGTCGGCATAGCGCATGTCGGCTTCGGCGGTGGCCAGCGCCGGGATGATGTTGGCTTTCTCGCCGGCCTTGGCCAGGGTCCAGTTGACCGTGGTGCCTTTGGCCGGGTCGCCCAGGTCCTTGAGCTGAACCACCTGGTGCGCCA
This sequence comes from Pseudomonas sp. VE 267-6A, assembly GCF_024126555.1. Lineage (NCBI taxonomy): Bacteria > Pseudomonadati > Pseudomonadota > Gammaproteobacteria > Pseudomonadales > Pseudomonadaceae > Pseudomonas > Pseudomonas sp. VE 267-6A. Next base: position 52,977 of record NZ_JAMYBY010000015.1, on the reverse strand, counting down.
GCTCGGTCAAGGCGTTGCGCCCGTCTTCAGGGGCGGAGCCGGCGTGTGCCGAGCGACCGCGCACTTCCAGCAGCAGCTGGTTGATGCCGTTGGTGGCCACCGTCACCGCGTCCTTGTTCGGGGGCTCGTAGGAGAAGACGTAGTCATGCTTGCGCGCAAGCTCGGCAATGATCTGCCGGGAGCCGAGCGAGCCCATTTCTTCATCGGGGTTGAACAGCACGGTCAGGGTGGCGTAGTCGTTGAAGCGCACATCCTGCAGCAGCTTGATCGCATGCAGGATCATCGCCACCCCGCCCTTCGCGTCGGCCACCCCGGGGCCATAGGCACGCTCGCCCTCGATGCGAAACGGGCGCCTGGCGGCGGTGCCGGGGCCGAACACGGTGTCGTAATGCACCATCAGCATGAAGCGCTTGCTGCCGCTGCCCTTGAAGGTGCCGACGATGTTGTTGCCCACCGAGGGCGTGGCGGCGCTGGTCTGCACCGTGGCGCCCAGGGCCTCCAGGCGCTTGACCAGCAATGCGCCGATGTCGGTGAGGCCTTGCTGGGTGCCGGTACCGGTGTCCACCGATACCAGGGTTTTGAGGGTATCCAGGTAGCTCGACTGCTCGGCCTTGGCTTTTTCCAGCAGGTCCTGGGCGGGGGAAGCGATGGCGCCGGTACAGGCGAAGGACAGGCAGAGCGCCAGGGCGCTGGCGCAGGGAGGGCGAAACAACGGCATAGGGCGGGGCCTCGGTGCAGGGTGGCAAAAGGGTGTGTTGCATGACGGGCAAGGGATCAGCTTAGACTGTCGGCCCTGTATTGCGAGCAACCGGGTTGGACCTTCCATGACACACCAGTACCAGGGCAGCTGCCTGTGCGGCGCCATCCGTTATCAGCTCAGCGCGCCCCTCAAGGCGGTTTCGCACTGCCATTGCAGCCAGTGCCGCAAGGGCCACGGGGCGGCGTTCGCCAGCTACGCCAGCGTCAGGCGCGACGACCTGCAACTGCTGCAGGGAGGCGAGCGGCTCAAGTCGTACGCATCGTCCGAGTCGGTGGCGCGCCAGTTCTGTGGCGACTGCGGTTCATCGCTGTTCTGGTCGCGCTCACAGGGGGACCATGCCGACTGGATCTCGGTTGCGCTGGGCACCCTGGACTCACCCCTGACGTTCGACAGGCAGCGCCATGTGGAGGTGGCTTCGAAGGCGCCGTGGTACGTAATCGAGGACCATTGGCCACAGGGTCGATAGGGTCTTTTGCACTGCCCGCGACAGGCTGGCCCAGGTTTGCGACAGCCGGCTGAAACGCTTCGCGCAAGCACTGCGAAAAAACGATTCAAACGCTTACAATCGCCGCTTTCCGTGCACTTCATGCAGGCCCGCTCGCCATGGCGCTAGACCCACCCACGATGCTCACCATCACGATCGCCCTCGCCGCGGCCGCCGCGCTGTACCTGGCGATCGAGTGGCGCAGCGTGCGTGAACCCTCGCTGCTGTTCTGGAGCGCCGGGTTCGCCACCATCACCGTGGGCTGTACCCTCGCGCTACTGCGCAGCAGCGGCCTGCTGCTGATCGGTATCTGGTTCGCCAATGGCCTGCTGGTGACGGCGCACTGGCTGTTCCTGCTGGGTGTCGGGCGTTTCACGCAAACCCAGCTGTCGCGGGGCTGGTACCTGGTCTTCGTGGTATGGCTCGCGCTGCTGGTGATACCCGAGGAGCCGCAATGGTCCAAGCTGATGCTGCTGGTCAACTCGCTGCTGGTGGCGCTGCTGGCGCTCAAGGCCAGTGCACTGCTGCGCCCGCATGGCAAGTCGTTGAGCGTGGGGGCGGTGCAACTGCGCTACGTGCTGCTGATGCACGGCCTGTTCTACGTGGCCAAGGCGATCACGGCGGTGGTGCCCGGCACGCTGATCGACCTGGCGGCGTTCCGCGGCCAGATCATCCAGATCTCGCTGGTGGAAGGCGCCATGGCAATCATGCTGATTGCGCTGTCGATGACCGGCACCGAGCGCTACCGGCGAGAAAAACGCATCGCCCGCCTGGCCGCCCGTGACCCGCTGACGGCCCTGTACAACCGCCGCGCCCTGGAAGTCCGTGCGCCGCGCCTGCTCGAAGACGTGTCGGCCACGCGGCCCGGAGCGTTGCTGCTGATCGATATCGACAACTTCAAGCTGGTCAACGACCTGTTCGGGCATAGCGCCGGTGATCGCCTGCTGGTCGACCTGAGCGAGATGATCCGCGCGGTGCTGCCCACCGGCGCCCTGGCGGCGCGACTGGGTGGCGATGAGTTCGTGATTCTGCTCAACAACGCCCCCACCGAACGTATCCTGGCGCTGGGCGGTGCCTTGCGCGAGCAGTTCCGGCAGGCCGCCGCGCAGCTGTTCCCCACGCCTGCGCCAGTGACCCTGAGCATCGGCGCCAACCTGTTCGACCAGCCGCCGGGCAGCCTCACGGCCCTGATCGAACAAAGCGACAGCGCGCTCTACGCCTCCAAGCGCGGTGGACGTGACAGTATTCGCGTGGTGGACCGCACCGCAGCCGCTGGCGAACCCCTGCACACGCCTTGAGGCAGTACCAATGGATAAGGTGAACAGCAGCATGATCGCCACAACAGCACTCGAACCCTCGCACTGGCCGCTGTACCGCGACCTGCGCCTGCAGTCACTGCAGGACTCGCCGGATGCGTTCGGCAGCACCTACGGCTCGGAGGCCACGCGCACCGATGAAGACTGGTCGGCGCGCTTGCAGGCGGCGGCAAGCTCCGGCCAGGGCCGTGCGTTTGTTGCGCTGGAGGGCGAAGCGCCCTGTGGGCTGGTGTGGTGCAAGCTGGCCGGTGCAGGGCCCGGCGTTGCCGAGATCTTCCAGATGTGGGTCGACCCGGCCTGCCGCGGGCGCGGCGCCGGACGGGCACTGCTGCGGGCAGCGCTGGACTGGGCCCGCCGCCACGACATGCAGCGGGTACGGCTGGGGGTCACGATTCAGGACAGCCCTGCCATGCACCTGTACACCGCGCTGGGCTTCAAGCCGATTGGGCCACCCGAACCGCTGCGCGCGGGCAGCGCGCTGATGTCCCAGGGCATGGAGCTGGTACTGGATACCGTGCAGGCCCGCAACGACTGACACCGCGCCCCTGACCTCGCGGCACCTCGCCCCCCCCTGGCAGAAACAGGATCCCGAAACCTAATCGGCAGCAAACAGCTGCTGTTGCCGCGCATACGCCACCAGGCGCTCCTCCAGCTGGTCGGGGTCGAGGTAGAAGCGAGTGTCCAGTGCATCCAGCGCGGCCTCGCAGGCCAGGTCGGGCTCATCGGCATAGGTGGGCATGCGCAACTGACGCTCGCCCTGCTCGGCAGGCACTGCCTGGGCGCCGAACAACAGGCCCTTGGCCTCCTCCAGCAGCGCGAGGGTCTGCAACGCGCCGAGTTCGCGCAGCCCCGCGCACGCGCTGGCGTAGTGATCGCCCGAGGAGTTGCCGAAGTACTGGTCGAAACCGCCGTTGTACACCTCGCCCTGCAGCACGTTGACCGCGTAATAGTGCTGCTCGGCCAGTGCCAGCCCGGCAAAGCCCTGGGGCGTTCGGAACACCCGGTCGACCAGCGCAGACCAGTACAGCGCCTGCGGGCTGGCCAGGTACTGCTTGCGCTCCTGGGCGTAGCGCTTGCCGTTCTCGATGTTCTCCCGGTAGCCGCCCTTGCAGGGCATGCACAACCCGCCGGTGCGCGCTGCGGTGCTTGCCAGGATCACGTTGCCGCAGGCGCGGCAGGGTTGGTTGTCGCTCATGCGCCCCCCATGGTCATTGCGTGGTGAGGGCGCGCCCCTTGCGCGTCGCGCCCAACGTGGCGCACATGCTACAGCGTGCCGGCCTGCGCGATCCAATCGCCTTGGCGCATGGGTTTGGTTTACCCTCGGTGCCGACACCTTTGCCCACCCTCGCCCACCCCATGCATTACCGCTTCGAGGCCAAGATGAACCGCATCCCTACCTTCACCACCGCGCGCCTGCAGCTCACGCCCCTGCAATTGAGCGACGCTGCGGCGATCCAGCAACTGTTCCCGCAGTGGGAGGTGGTGCGTTATCTCGACAGCCGCGTGCCTTGGCCGTACCCGGACGACGGCGCACTGACGTATGTGCGCGACCTGGCGCTGCCCGCCATGGCGCGTGGCGAGGAATGGCACTGGATGATCCGCCTGGTGCAGAACCCGCTGCAGTGCATCGGCAGCGTGTCGCTGCACGATACCCCCGGTAACCACCGCGGTTTCTGGCTGGCGCCGCAATGGCAAGGCAAGGGCTACATGCGCGAGGTGTGCGAGGTGATCAACCGCTTCTGGTTCGACACCTTGAATCGCCCGACCCTGCAGGTGCCCAAGGCCGTGAGCAACCTGGCGTCACGGCGCATATCGCTGCGCGAGGGCATGCACCTGCTGCACGTGCAGCCCGGCAATTTCGTCAGTGGGCCGATGCCCCAGGAAACCTGGGAGCTGACGCAGGATGAATGGCGCAAGCGCCGCGGCGACGCCAGCCCCGCAACGCAACCCGCTGGCGAGCTGGAAGCCACCCTGCACTACCTGGAGCAACGCCTGCTGCAGCAGGACGTACGCAGCAACACGGCCTTGCTGTCGACGCTGCTGGCCGATGACTTCATGGAGATTGGCGCCAGCGGCAAGGCCTGGCACAAGGCGGATGTGCTCTCCAGCCTGCCCGTCCAGGCATTCAGGGTGCGCACGATCAGCGATTTTCAGGTACGCCCCCTGGCGCCGGACGTTGCGCTGGTGACCTATACCTGCCACAGCGACACCGCGTCGCTGCGCAGCTCGGTATGGCGCAGGCTCGATGGCCATTGGCAGATGACCTTTCATCAAGGCACCCCGGCCGCGTAATGCCGCAAACGGTGCGGCCCCACCCGCGCCGTTTGCCTGCGGCGCCCATGCGCGGCATCATCTGCCGCCCCTGTACAGCGAGCCACCTCGATGACCGATTACCGCGGGCTGATGCTCGAAGACACCCGGCAAGGCGCCAGCGACGCTGCGCTTGCACAGCTGGAGGCCAGCCTTGGCGCGCCCCTGCCGGCTGACTACCGTGAATTTCTCACGACCTGCAACGGCGCCTACCTCGAGTACGACGTGGCGGTCACCCTGGCCAGCGGCGAACGCGAGCTGATGAGCTTCTCGCTGTACGGGCTGGACCTGGACGGCGAATGGGAGTCGAACCCCTACGAGCTGGAACGCGCACGCCAGCGCCCTGGCTACCCTGCCCACGGCCTGCTGCCGATCGGGCGTGACGGCGGCGCCAGCCTGTTGCTGCTGGACCTGCGCGAGGGGCGCCAGCAGGTGGCCGCGATGGTCGCCGCCCTGCCCGCCTGGACCGGCCGCCGCCAGCAAGGCGACGAATACGTGGTGCTGGCCGAAAGCTTCAACGACTACCTGGCCCTGCTGCATGTGGCCGAAGAGACCATCGTCAACCATATCGACAGCTTCATCATCAGCCAGGACAGTGTGCAGGCCACCCTCGCCTGGCTCGATTCCGGCAGCCGCGGCTGGCGCGAACGCCACCGTGAGCGCTGGAACGCACGGGTAAGCGACTGGCCAATATGACTCCCAGGGAAACACCGCAATGAAGCTGACCAGTCAGATCCGCCCCTACGACAACCAATGGCCCGAGCGCTACCTGGCCGCCAGGGCAGGCATCGCCCAGGGTTTTGGCAGTGAACTGATCGATATCCATCATGTGGGCAGCACGGGCGTACCCGGCCTTGCCGCCAAGCCGGAGATCGACGTGCTGGTGGTGGTCCAGGCGCATCGGGAAACCGCAGCACGCCACGCCCACATGCAGGCTCTGGGGTACGTGCGCGGCTCCGACCTGTCGCCGGGCCACCACTTCTACCGTCGTGATGTCGACGGTATCCGTACCCACAAGGTGCACGTGTGTGCCCAGGGCCACCCACAGATTGCCTGGATGCTGCGCTTTCGCGACCTGCTGCGCAGCGATGACGACCTTCGCCAGCGCTACCAGGCGTTGAAGCTTGAGCTTGAAGCAACCAATCGTGACGGTATCGGCGAGTACCTGGCCGGCAAGGCGCCATTCATCGAGGCCGCGATGCGTGGCCAGGTGCAGTCGCAGGGCGGCGTCTAACGGGCATATCCGCAATCAGTGGCTATGCTTTGCGCGTGATCCACGCACGTTGCGTCATGCGTTGTTCCGCTCATTCAGCCATTACATGGAATGCAGGCTTATGAAATCGATTCGCTCCCTCGCCCACGCCGTTGCCCTCGCCTCACTCATGACCACTGCCAGCTTTGCGGCCCACGCCGCCGAACTGCCGCTGGGCAGCGAAGCACTGCAAGACCACATCAGCACCCAGGTGCTGGCCGTGGACCCGGGCAACTACCGGGTCACGATCGAAGGCCCGAACAACAGCCAGGTGCCTATCCAGCTAAGCGACCAGGCAAAGGACCTGCACAACCTGAAGGTGGGCGACAAGGTCGACATCACGGTGACCCGTGCCGTGGCCTATGTGCTCAACACCAGTGAGGGCGGCGCGCCGAAGGTCACCGACGAGGCCGGCACCGTGCGCGCCACCAAGGACAACCCCAACCCGGGCGGCGAAGCTTTCCGCCAGGTGCGCGTCACCTCCAAGATCACCGCCATCGACCTCGACGCCCATGAAGTGACCCTGCTGCCGCCCCAGGGCAAGGTGAAGGTGGTGAAGGTCGAGGACCCCGAACTGCAGGCGCGCATGAAGAACCTCAAGGTCGGCCAGACGGTCGACGTGGTGTACACCGAAGTGCTGACCGTGAAAACCTCGCGCCCGTGAGGTATGCTCGCCGAGTCGACTGACTCGAACGGCTCTGGCGCGCCGTTCCCGGCCGGATTTCCCCGGCCAGGAACGCACCGCCCACCACCCGATGGCCAGCCGCGCCAGCCACGGGTATTCCATTGGAACACCCCCCTTTTTCACGTCGCTTGACCGTTGCACAGGGGAACCGGGATGAACGCAAAAACAGTGCCTGGCCGCTTGTCATGGGGCCTGCCCTGCCTGCTTGCATTCGCCCTGCTGCTGACCGGCGGCTGCGCCGGCAAGACGGCCGCCAATCGCTATGCCGCCCAGGGTTCCAACTGCTACGCAAAGGCGGTGCCCAGCACTGGCGAAGGCGGCCTGGCCTGGGGCTCGACCCTGGGCCAGGCCCGCAAGAAATCCATGGACAACTGCATGCGCTACGCCAGCCGCTCCGGTGGCACGCCCAGGACCTGCCAGGTGGTACTGGCCCAGTGCAAGGGCCAGTAACGCATCGGCAAGGCGAACCTGTTTGAACGGACGACGCCCCATCGCACCACGTCTTCACTGCTAGGCTGGATTGATACCCGCTGCACAGGTCAGCCCCATGCCCTACTCCCCCGCCGCATTGCAGATGCTCGAACAGCTCGGCATACCGTTGAACGCGGTGATCGAGCGCCATCTGCAGGAGTTCGTCGAAGCCAGCCTGCTGCAGTGGGCCGAGACCGGCCAGGACAACCGAAAGCACGAACTGATCGCCGTGGCCGCTCAGGCCTGGCGCCAGTTGAAAGCGGCTGCCGGTGCCGAGGGCGTGGCGCTTTACCTGGTGTCGGCCTTCAGAAGCGTCGAACGGCAGAAGAGCATCATCCAGCGCAAGCTGGACAAGGGGCAGAGCATCGAGCAGATCCTTGCGGTCTCGGCCCCGCCGTTCTTCAGCGAGCATCACACCGGGCGTGCCGTCGACATAGGCACCCCCGGCTGCACCGACCTGGAGCCCGAATTCGAAGCGACACCGGCATTCAGATGGTTGACCCGCAACGCAGCGACCTATGGCTTCGAGCTGTCGTACCCGCCCGACAATGGCGCAGGCTACGTGTATGAGCCCTGGCACTGGCGCCATGTAGCCAGCTGATTCAGGCGGGCTGCGACGCCGCCGCCCGTGCAACCAGGCGCCGGTGGGCCCACACAGCCACCAGCAGCACCAGGGCACCGGCCACCAGCGCCACACCGAAGCCGGCCCGTGCACCGCTGCCATCCACCACCTGCCCCGATACCGCCGCCCCCACGGCCACACCGATGTTCAAGCCGGCCAGCAGCCAGGTCATGCCCTCGGTCAGACGATGTTCGGGCACCAGCCGCTCGACCAGGGTCATGGCCACGATCAGGGTCGGCGCAAAGAACAGCCCCGCCACCAGCACCGCCACACCCAGGCCCGGCAGGCTGGCGACCAGCAACAGCGGCAGGGTCGTGGCAGCGGTTGCCAGCCCACCCAGCAACAGCAGGCGCGGCAAGGGCACCTGCAGCTTGAGCGCACCGAACAGCAGCCCCGCCACGCACGACCCCACGGCATAGGCCGACAGCACCAGGCTGGCCGCCGCCGGCTGGCCGCGTTGCTCGGCAAAGGCCACGCTGACGATATCCACGGTGCCGACGATCATGCCCATCGCCACCATCAGCAGGGTCAGCAGGCGCACGTTGGCCAGGCGGATCACCGAGCCCGAACGATCCCCGGCAGCTTCCCGGGGCTGGATCGGCGGCTCGGTACTGCGCTGGATGACCAGTGCGAACACACCCAGCACCAGCAACAGTGCGGCCGCAAGCAGGCCCGCCTGGGGCAGTACCACCACCGCCAGGCCCACCGACAGCGGCGGCCCGGCAATGAAGCTGACCTCATCGAACACCGTCTCCAGCGAATACGCCGCTTGCAGCTGCGGCTGGCCACGGTACAGGACCGTCCAGCGCGCACGCACCATCGCCGACACGCTCGGCATGCACCCTGCCAGCACCGCCCCGATGAACAGCGCCCAGTCGCCAGCCCGTTGCCAGGTGCTGGCCAGCACCAGCAGCAGGCCGAGGAGGCTGATGGCGGTGGCCGCAGGCAACACGCGGCGTTGCCCGAGGCGATCCACCAGGCGCGATACCTGTGGCGACAACAGCGCATAGCTCAGCACGAAGGCCGCCGCCACTGCCCCGGCCAGTGCGTAGCTGCCACGCAATTGCGACAGCAAGGTGATGATGCCGATGCCTGTCATCGGCAGTGCGGTACGCGCCAGCAGCCCGGCCAGGGCAAAGCCCAGGGCACCCGGCGCGGCAAAAAGGTCTCGATAAGGGTTGGCCATCTGATGCTCCAGGGCGGTGAATTGACCGCTGACACGGCGGCGCGACAAGTTACATACAGCATGTATGTATAAAAAGCGTATATTCATACGCACCGAATGTAAATAATCATACGAACCGTATGTAAGGAGACACGCCCATGGCTCGCCGCACCCGTGCCGAAATGGAAGAAACCCGCGCCACCTTGCTCGCCACCGCCCGCAGCGTGTTCAGCGAACGCGGCTATGCCGATACCTCGATGGATGACCTGACCGCCCAGGCCGGGCTGACCCGCGGCGCGTTGTATCACCACTTCGGCGACAAGCAGGGGCTGCTGGCGGCCGTGGTGGCGTCGATCGACGCCGAGATGGATGCACGCCTGCAGGCGCTCTCCGACACTGCCCAGACGCCCTGGGAAGGCTTTCGCCAGCGGTGCCGGGCGTATCTGGAAATGGCGCTGGAGCCGGATTACCAGCGCATCGTGCTGCGCGATGCCCCAGCCGTGCTGGGGGGCACCTCGACGGACGCGCAACGCCATTGCATCGCGTCGATCCAGGCACTGCTGGAACGGTTGATCGAACAAGGCGTGGTGGCCGAGGCCGACCCGCAGGCCCTGGCCTCGCTGGTCTACGGCAGCCTGGCCGAGGCTGCGGTGTGGATCGCCCAGGGTGATGACGGCGATGCGCGACTGGCGCGCAGCACCGGCGCACTGGAACTGCTGCTGCGCGGGCTGCTGGCCAAACCATAGGGCATCAAGGCCACGCGAGGGTGGCCCGATTGGAGTGACAGCGGCGCACTAGGCCCACTGCAGGTTGAACACCATGAAGTTCAGCACCACCCACACCACCAGCGCCAGGTGAGTGAGCTGCAGGCCCTCCTGGCGTATCCAGTAGCCGAACCACAGCCCCCCGAGCAGCATGGCGAAAAGAAAGCCCAGGGCTGCGCTAAGCGCCAGGTTCAACCAGGGCCGGGCTGCGTCCAGGCCGCTGCCCAGCAGCAGGTGGTAGCAGCCCGCCCAGGCGGCCAGCACCGCCCCCGCCTGCAGCAGCACCACGACCATCAATGCCGCCCTGTGCACAGCGGGCGAGTGAATGGCCCGCGAGCACAGGGGCAGGTCGATCGCCGGGGCCTGGCGCAGGGGCGCCATCGACAGCGTGCCCCCGACGGCCGCCGCCGAACTGGTAAAAGCCTGCAGGTTGTTGACCAGGGCGATGCTCAACCACAGGGTGAACCCTGCGGCCAGTACCATCTGAAACATCAGCAGTGAAGTTGCAGTATCCACGAAACGGTCCTCATCAGTTGTTCAGGGTGTTTGCGCTAAGCGTCCTGCCGGAAGGCGCGCGCCAGGCCAGGGCCTTGTACAGGTCCACGGCGTTGCCATAGGAGGCGGCCTGTGCCCGCGCGATGTCCTGGCGCAGACGCAACAGGTCGCGCTGGCTGTCCTTGACCGCCAGGTAGCTGCCCGAACCTGCGCCATAGCGCTGCTGGGCGATGGCGAACGCCGCCTCGCCATGCCGCGCCGCCTGCACCAGGCCGAGCAGGTGGCGCTGGTGCTCGGCCAACTGCGTGACTGCGCCCTCTACCTCTTCCACCGCCACCAGCAGCACCTGCTCGAAGTGCGCTGCCTCGCCCTGGGCCAGCGCCTGGGTACCGCGCAGGCGCGCCCGCACCGAGCCCAGGTCGAACGCTGGCCAGGTCAGGCCGGGTGTCAGCTCGAACGCCCGCGCCGCACTGCCCAGGTCGCCGTCACGCAAGGCAAAGAAGCCGATGAACCCACCCAGGTTCAAACGTGGGTACAGGTCGGCAGTGGCAGCGCCCACATCCTGCACACGGGCAGCCAGCAGCCGTTCGGCCTGGACCACATCGGGCCGGTTGCGGATCAGCTGATCCACATCCCCCAGTGGCAGCTGGCGCGCCAATGGCATCGGCGGCATGTCCCCCAGCGCGATGGCGAAGCTGCCGGGGCGCTGGCCTGTGAGCACCTGCAGCCGGTACAGGCGCCGCTGCAACTGGCTGCGCAGTGGCGCCACAGTCGATTGCGCCAGCAGCAGGTTGCTCTGCGCGCTCTCCAGCGCTTCGGGCAGGCCGGCGCCGGCGTGCAACTGCGCCTGGGTCAACTGCACGGTCTCCTGCCAGCTGCGCACCGCCTCTTCGGCCAGCAGCCCTTGCTGGCGTAGTCCCTGGGCCTCGAAGTAGGCCTGGGCCACCTGGGCCGCGATGCTCAACTGCACCTGTTCCAGGTCGGCCGCGGAGGCCTGCGCACGGGATTGGGCGGCGCGCTCCAGGTGATCGAGGCGGCCGAACAGGTCAAGCTCCCACTGCAGGTCCAGCCCCGCCCGCCACGATTCGGACAGGCTGCGGGCCGGCGGCTGCCCCTGCCTGGCCTGCTGCGCCAGGCTGCGCTGGTAGCTCGCGCTGCTGGTCACCGTCGGCTGGCGCTCCAGCGCCTGTTCATCCACATGGGCACGGGCCAGCAGCAGGCTGGCATGCGCCTGCTCGATGGCGTGGTTGTGGGCCAGGGCGTTGGCGATCAGGCGTTCCAGCTGCGGGTCGTCGAAAAAGGTCCACCAGGCTGACGTCGGCTGCACCGGCGTCGCAGCGAAGGCCTGCGCCTGCGGGCTGACCACATGAATGGGCGCCACCTCGGGGGCGTGATATTGCGGCCCGACGCTGCAGGCACCCTGCAACGCCACGGCGCCCAGCAACAGCGGATAACGGCTGAACCCCTTCATGGCCTTGCCTCCCTGTGCCCAAGCGCAAGGCCCTGCTCGGCCTGCTCCAGTTGCTGCTTGCGCGGGCTGTGCACGCGATGGTCACGGGCCAGCCAGGCATACACCGTGGGCAGCACGAACAAGGTGAACAGCGTGCCTATCAACATGCCGCAGACAATGACCACACCCAGGCCGAAACGGCTGTTGGCACCGGCGCCGCTGGCGAACAGCAGCGGCATCACGCCGAAGGTCATCGCGGCGGTGGTCATCAGTACCGGGCGCAGGCGAATCTGCGCGGCGCGGATGATCGCCCCGGCACGGTCGAGGTTCTCGCGCAGCTGGATCTCGTTGGCGAACTCCACCATCAGAATGCCGTGCTTGCTGATCAGCCCGATCAGGGTCACCAGCCCGATCTGCGTGTAGATATTCAGGGTGGCCCAGCCCAGTGCGAGCGGCAGCAGTGCGCCGCAGATCGACAGCGGCACGGTGACCAGGATGATCAGCGGGTCCACCAGGCTTTCGTACTGGGCCGCGAGCACCAGGTAGATGACCACCATCGCGGCGAGAAACGCCAGCACCAGTGCATTGCCTTCCTGCACATACTGGCGCGACTCGGACTGCCAGTCATGGCTGAACTCCGGCGGCAGTTCGCTGGCCAGCGCCTGCAGAAACGCCACCGCCTGCCCCTGGGAAACCCCCGGTGCCGGGATGGCCTGCAGCGTGCTCGCATTCTGCTGGTCGAACTGCAGCAGCCGGTTGGGCTCGACCGTCATCTGCAGCCGCACCACGGCAGACAACGGCACCAGTTGCCCCGCTTCGCTGCGCACATACTGGCGCTCGAGGGCCTGGGGCGTCAGGCGCTGATCCTGGGTGCTCTGCGGGATCACGTCATACGAGCGGCCATATAGCGCGAAGCGGTTGATGTACTGCTCGCCCACCAGCACGGCCAGGGAGTCGCCGAGGGCCTGCATGCCGATGCCCAGGCTGGCGGCCTTGGCGCGGTCGACCGTCACCTTGACCACCGGGTTGTTGTAGTCCAGGTCGCTGTCCACCACCGCGAACAGGCCGCTGTCGCGGGCACGCTGCTTGAGGGTTTCCATGGTCTGGTACAGCACCGGGTAGTCCTGCGCGCTGCGCAGCACCATCTGCACCGGCAAGCCACCGCTGGAGCCTGGCAGCGAGGCCACCTGGAAGGCAAAGATGCTGCTGCCCTCCACTTCGCTCACGGCCTGCTGCAGGTCGGCCTGGACCTGATCGGCCGAGCGCTCGCGGTCCTGCCACAGGCTGAGGTTGATACCGCCGAAGCTGCTGGCCGGCCCGTCGGTGCCGTTGATGATCCAGGTGTCGGTGGTTTCCGGCAGGCTGTGCATCACCTGGTCGAGCTTGCTGGCGAAGCGCTCGGCATAGTCGAGGCTGGCGTACTGCGGCGACTTGATGGCAGTGAGCACGGCGGCCTGGTCCTCGGGTGGCGCCAGCTCGCGTTGCGGCTGCAGGTACAGCCACGGCAGGCTCAGGCACACCAGCAAGGCGACGCCGCCGCTGACCCAGCGACGCGACAGCGAGTGCGCCAGTGCCCGCCCGTAGGCGCTGGCCAGCCCGCCGAACACCTTCTCGGCAAGCCTGGCCATGCGCCCCTCCTGCTGGCCGGGCTTGAGCAGCAGCGAGCTCATCACCGGCGACAGGGTCAGGGCCACCACCCCCGAGACGATCACCGCCCCGGCCAGGGTCAGGGCGAACTCGCGAAACAGCGTGCCGGTGAGCCCGCCGATCAGGCCGATAGGGGCATACACGGCGGCCAGCGTGAGGGTCATGGCGATCACCGGCCCGGCGATCTCGCGGGCACCGACCAGCGCGGCGGCCACCGGCGTCTGGCCCTCCTCGATATGGCGGTGCACGTTCTCCACCACCACGATCGCGTCGTCCACCACCAGCCCGATGGCCAGCACCATCGCCAGCAGGGTCAGCAGGTTGAGGCTGAAGCCGAACGCCAGCATCAGCCCGGCCGCGCCGAGCATCGACAGCGGGATCGCCAGCACCGGGATGGCTACGCTGCGCAACGAGCCCAGGCACAGCCAGATCACCAGCACCACGATCACGATCGCCTCGACCAGTGTGTGCAGCACTTCCTGGATCGAGGCCTCGATAAAGCGTGCAGTCTCGTAGGCCAGCGCCACGTTGACCCCTGGCGGCAGGGTCTGCTGGATCTGCGGCAGCAGCTTGCGAATGCCGTCGACGATCACCAGCGGGTTGCCCGCAGGCGTCGGGAACAGGCCCAGGTGCACCGCCGGGCGGCCATCCATGGTGGCGCTTGTCTGGGTGGCCGCGGCGCCCAGTTCGACCGTGCCCACATCGCGCAGGCGCACCAGCGCCGTGCCGTCATTGCGAATCACCAGGTCGCGAAAGGCCTCGACACTGGTCAGGTCGGTATCGATGCGTATGTCGGCCAGCACGAACTGGCCGCGTACCTGCCCGGGCGTGGCCTGGTAGTTGTTGCTGCGCACGGCATCGGCCACCTCGGCGGCGGTCACGCCGCGCCCGGCCATGCGTTCGCTGTCCAGCCACAGGCGCATGGCCAGGGTCTGGCCACCGAAGGTCTGGATCTTGGCCACGCCGTCGATGCCGGAAAGCTGCGGCTCGACCACCCGCGACAGGTAGTCGCTGAGTTCGGGAATCGACAGCGTGTCGCTGGCAAAGCCCACATAGGCCACGGCGGTGGAATCCCCGGCCGACAGCTCCACCACCGGGTCGTAGGCCTTGTCCGGCAGGCGGTAGCGCACCTGGTTGACCTTGGCCATGGTCTCGCTCAGCGCCTGGGTCGAGTCGCGGTTCAGCTCCATGCGCAGGGTCACCAGGCTGCGGCCCTGCACCGACGACGAAGACAGGTAGTCGATGCCTTCCACCGACGACACCGCCTGGGTGATCGGCTGGGTCACGAAGCCCTGCATCAGTTCGGCCGATGCACCCGGGTATTCGGTGCTGACGGTAATGGTGGCGGTTTCCAGCAACGGGTACTGGCGGATGGGCAGCTTGCCCAGGGCGAACAGGCCGGCCAGCACGATCAGGCTGCTGACCACCAGGGCCAGCACCGGGCGACGCACAAAACTGTCGGTGAACCTCATGAGGCGTCGCCCCCGTCGGCGTTGTGCAGCGTGTCATTGGCCACCTGCTCCACCTGCATGCCGTCACTGAGCTTGAGCTGGCCCGAGACCACCACGCGGTCGCCCGCCTTGAGCCCGGAGGTGACTTCCACCTGGCCCTTCCAGCGCTCGCCGGTGGTCACCTGCACGCGGTGCACGCTCAGGCCGCGTTCCGGGTCGTGGGTGGCGATGAACACGGTCTGGCCGTAGGCGGTATAGGTGATGGCGGTTTCCGGCACGGCCATCACCCGGGTCGGCTGCGCCGCCGCAAGCTGCACGCTGGCGTACATGCCGGCCTGCAACTGCCCGTCCGGGTTGGCCAGGGTGGCCTGCACCCATACTGCGCGCGCCTTGCCCACCATCGGGTCGATGGCGTTGATACGCGCCGCAAAGGCCTTTTGCGGCAGTGCATCCACCGCTAGGGTGGCGGTCTGCCCCACCTGCAAGCCCGGGGCGGCATGCTCGGCCAGCGAGAAGTTCACCCGCAGTTGCGTGGCGTCCACCAGGCTGGCCACGGCGTCACCGGCATTCAGGTACTGGCCTTGATGCACGCGACGGATGCCCAGCTTGCCGGCAAAGGGGGCCCGGATCGCCTTCTGCGCAATCCGTGCATCGACCTGCTGCAGTTCGCCCTCGGCCATCTGCACGGCGGCGGTGGCATTGTCGAGTTGCTCCTGGGTAGTGACATTGGCGGTGCGCAGCTTGCCGATGCGCTGATGCAGGGTGCGGGCATTGCGCAGCTGTGCGCTCAGGCGCACCCGGTCGGCCTGCTCGGGGGCATCGTTGAGCTGCACCAGCAGTTGCCCGGCCTTGACCCTTTGCCCCGACTCGAAGGCGATGCGCGTGATGCGCCCGGTGGTTTCCGCGGCCACCTGCACCTGGTGGGCGGCTTCCAGCTCGCCGGCGGCGAAGGTCTGGCGGGGCGCCTCACGCGAGGTGACGGTGGCCAGCGCGACCTTGGTCACCGGCCACGCCGCAGTGGCGTGCGCCGTCGAGTCCTTTCTGGTCAGCAGCATGACGACGGCCAGCACGCACACAACAGCGGCGCCCCCTCCCAACAGCATCCTCTTGCCCATCTTTGCTCCGCTCATCGGTGTGGTGTGTTCGCTGCACAGCGCATCCCGTGCCGACGGCTGGCATCGGCACGGCAAAGCGGTTGCAGGAAAGATCGGGCCGGACTATAAAACCTCAACTTAACTTGAGGTCAACACACGTGGCGGCAGAAAAGACGATGGATGGTGCGCGCTCGCTCACCATCGGCGAGGTGGCCAGGCGCAGTGGCGTGCCGATTTCCACCTTGCACTTCTACGAGTCCAAGGGGTTGATCGCCAGCACGCGCAATGCCGGCAACCAGCGGCGATTTCCGGCGTTGGTGCTGCGCAGCATCGCGATCATCAAGGTAGCGCAGCGCACCGGGATTCCGCTGGAAGAGATCAAGCATGCGATGAGCCGCTACCCGCCCAACAGCAAATTGACGGCGGCGCAGTGGGGTGAGATGTCATCGGCCTGGCGCGAGAACCTGAATGCGCGCATCCGGACGCTGGAGGCATTGAGGGATAGCCTGGACAACTGCATCGGTTGTGGCTGCCTGTCGCTGGATGATTGCCCGTTGCGCAACCCGGGGGATGCGCTGGGGCAGGATGGACCGGGGCCGAGGATTCTGGAAGGGGCTGCCGAGGGTTAGGCGCGAGGGTTGCGGGTGGTCTGGCTGATGCACCGTGCACGCAGGTTCTGCGACCGCTTCGCGCTCGTTCGCCAGCAATGCTGGCTCCTACAACCCTGTGGCTTCTGCCCGGAGGGCGTAGGAGCGGGCCTTGCCCCGCGAACTGGCGCGCAGCGCCAGCAAAACCTGCGAACGCGATCTGGCTGATGCACCGCACACGCAGGTTCTGCGACCGCTTCGCGCTCGTTCGCCAGCAATGCTGGCTCCTACAGCGCTGGGGCTTCTGCCCGAAGGGCGTAGGAGCGGGCCTTGCCCCGCGAACTGGCGCGCAGCGCCAGCAAAACCTGCAAACGCGATCTGGCTGATGCATCGCGCACGATCGTCGGCCAGCAGCAGCCCACCTGCACGCCTGTGGTTTCAAACGGAGCGACAGCGCTCCATCAATCGACCCGCATGGAGCGCAGTCACTCCATATAACCAAGCCCCGCTGCGGCCAGTTTCGCCACCTCAAGGGTGCCGCCCGGCGGTTGATGGTCTTCGAGCAGCCAGCTGACCGACAGGCCCGTCCACGCGAGCACCCACTGCAACAACCGACGAGGTTCCATGCCGCTGGCCTTGGCGACGATCTCGACCCGGTGCGCGAAGCGCCCCGGTACCAGCCCCTGCTCACCATCGGGATTGCAGAAAATGTTCGCGTAATCGAAGCCCCGCTCGCCATACAGCCCCTTGGGGTCGATGGCGAGCCAGCCGGCTGCGCCGAAATCGAGCACGTTGCCGTGGTGGATGTCGCCATGCAGTACCCCCACATCGCGCGGCGCGGCCAGCAGTTCGCGGGCGGTGCTGGCGCAGTGCAGCAGAAGACCGCCGTGCCTGTCGGCCCCGTGCCACAACCCCTCGAACCACTGCTCCAGTGGCACCAGAGCGGGCATGGGCGTGGCGCGCGGTGCGTGCAGGCGGGCGGCAACCGCGCAAAGGATGCGCGTGGCCTGCTCGTCGTGCCCGTCCTTGACCATCTGCGTCAGTGCATCCGTACCTTGCGCGCGCACCATAAGAAGGGCTTGGCCGTCGTGAGCCAGTACCGGCGCTGCCCCCTCGCCCTGCCACCACGCCATGAGCAGGCTCCCCGCCTGTTCTTCGGCAACGTGCGAAATCTTCAGCATGGCTGGCCTGCCCTGCTGGCGCACCGGCAGCAGGGTGCCGTTCAGCGAGTCGAACGGCTCGCCATCGACAGTCAGTTGCCAGCGCTTGAGATAGTCGTCAAACATGCCGTGGCCTGGGTAGCGAGGCGATCATCTGGTCAAAGGCCTCCAGCGCATAGCGCCCTTCCAGGCGCTGCAACGTGGGCAACTGCGCGGGCAAACCGAATTGCACCCTGCCAGGCAGCACCTGCTCGATGGCGCCGTACCAGTTCAGCACTGCTTCCTGCAGGCGCACGTGCAGCTCGAACCTGCTGCGCCGACGCGTGCTGTCGGCCCGGGCCCGCTCCCGTGCCAGCTGCGGGTCGATGCGCGCAACCAGGTAGGCGTCGGCAAAACCGATGCTCCCTTGAGCGAAGGTCTGGCGGGTAGCGTCCAGTTCCACCTGCCAGTCGCGCTCACTGGCCTCGCCGATCTGCCACAGGCTCCAGATGTAATGCAGCTTGAGCGGGTCGCTGTCGCATACGGCCCGCGAACGGCGCTGCTCCATGGCCAGCGCCGCCTGCCAGCGATCGACGTTGCGTTCGGCCCAGAACGCAGCCGCCCCGAACGGATCTGCCGCGCGATCGGGCTCGTTCTCAAAACGCCCGTTTTCGGCAATCAACTGTTGCTCGGCGTGACTTGTGCACCAGGTGGTCTTGCCACTGGCGCTGATACCTTCGACTACCACAATCATTGCAACTGCCACTCCGTTGAACAGGGCTTGCTGCAAAGCCCAAAACCGGCCGACATCATACAAGCCGCCGAGCGTGTGCAATACACAGGTGCGTGCGCCACCCCATCTGCAGGATAAGAAGAACTGATAAGGCATGAGGCCTAATCATTGGATCTGATACGGCTCACCGTTCAAGAATGCGCACCTGTTCTGCTCCCCCTGCCTTCTGGAGAAATACATGTCGTTTGTCGTGCCTGTTCTTGACCCGCAGATTGCAGAGATAGCACCTGGGTTCCGTGCCATGAGCATCTGCGTCAAAGCCACGCCGATCACCCGGCCCGAGGTGGCGACCAACGCCCTGACGCAGGCCTGTGAGGCGGTCACGGCCGGCGCCCCGGACTGGGCAGAGGCGCACCTTGCGGCATGGGCACACACCTTCCGGCTGTTCGGCGCCAAGCCGCAGCGCACGCCGTGCTCGGCCGAGGCACTGCGCAAGCGCGTGCTGCGCGACGCCGTGCTGCCGAGCATCGACCCCATTGTCGACCTGTACAACGCCATCAGCCTCAGGTTCGCCGTGCCGGTCGGCGGCGAGAATTTCGCTGCCTACATAGGTGTGCCGCATTTGACCGTTGCCACCGGTACGGAGCTGTTCGACACCATCAAGGACGGCAGCGCCGCCAACGAATCGCCCGACAAGGGTGAAGTGATCTGGCGCGACGACCTGGGTGTGACGTGTCGGCGCTGGAACTGGCGCCAGGGAACCCGAACGCGCCTGGACGCCGATGCAGAACAGATGTGGTTCATCCTCGAAAGCCTGCCTGCAATGCCCCTGGAGGCACTGCAAGCCGCGGCTGACGAACTGGGCACCGGGCTTTTGCAGATGATGCCGGGTGCCACGATCGACCGGCAGTTGATCGAACTCTACTGAGTTGCGCGCGCCGAGGGTCAGAGCCGGTGAACGCTGATCTTGACCCCCTCCTCGGGGTCGGGCACCCGAAAGTGGCTGGTGATCAGATCGAACTCGGCGTCGGTCGCGGCGAACTCATGCTCGGCGCGGCCGTTGCGAAGGTGCAGCCTGGCCCGGCAAGTCTCATCGCTTGCCTCGATGTAGTGAACGCAGTGCGGCACCTGTGCGGCGTCGGCCAGGGCGCGCAGCCATTGGCGATCGGCAGGCGTGTTGGCCGGAAAGTCCAGCACCACGCTGGTGCCCGCCCTGAGCATGTCGGTAACCAGCGGCCCCATCACCGCCCGCACCTGGCGGGCAAGGCGCACGTAGTCGGCCACCGAGTGGATCTGCTGCGGGTACAGCCTGGAGAGCCAGTGATCCTCACTCAGCAAGATCGCCGCGTGTTCGGTTGCCAGGGCCTTGGCCAGTGTCGACTTGCCGGAGGCGATCTTGCCGCACATCAGATGAAGCGTCGGGGTGACCATGGCATTGTCCTGATTGATGAACCGCCATGATGCCGTGCCGGCGCTTGCACCCACAACAGTAGAACGCGCTCAGAGGTTCATGCCGATGGCCAGCCGGTTGAACGCATTCATCAACGCCACGGCCAAGGTCAGGTCGGAAATCTCGACGTCGGAAAAATGCGCTTTCAAGGGCTCGTACAACGCATCGGGGGCGCCCTTTTCGCTGACGTGGGTCAGCGTCTCGGCCCAGGCCAGTGCGGCGCGCTCGCGCTCGTTGAACAGCCCACTGATGCGCCAGCCGGCCAGGCAATCGAGCTTGGCTTGCGCCACCTCGCTGTCACGCAGGGTTTGCGAATGCTTGCCCAGGCAGAAGGCACAGCCGTTGATCTGCGAAATGCGCAGGTACACCAGTTCGATCAATGGCAGGCCCAGAGAACTGGCGGCCAGTGCGTTGTTGGTGGCGAGCAGGCCTTGGTAGGCCTCAGGCGACAGGGAAGCGAACGGCAGTCTGAGTTGGCTCATGGTGAAACTCCAGTGAAGTGAAAGGGATCAGGCGCAAACCTGTGGGTTGAACAAGGGCTCCAGCGCCAGGCGCGCGCGGCCGGCGTCGATTGCGCTACGCACCGCCTGCTCGCTGCCCACCAGGCCCTGCAGGTAGGTGAAGTGCAGGTCGAACAGCCCGAGGGTGTTGAGTACATGGCGCAGGTACGGCGTGAGAAAGTCTGGTTGGCGCGCCGCCTCGCCCTGGTGAATGCCACCGGAGCCCACCAGCACGTACACCGGGCGGTCGCGCAGCAAACCGACCTTGCCCTGCGGGCCGGCACTGAAGGTGCGGTGAATGCGCAACACGTAGTCGATCCACAGCTTGAGCGCGGCCGGCAGCATGAAGTTGTGCATAGGCGTTGCAATCAGCAGCACATCGCTGCGCTCCAGTTCCTGGATCAACGCCTCGGACACCTCGAAAGTGGGTGCGTCGAATGGCGTGCGGGTGGTCAGGGCGCGGGCGTAATCGGTATCGAGCGGGGGCAGCGGGCTCGCGCCCAGATCACGCTCGATCAGTTGCAGCTCGGGGTGGCGCCGGCGCAAGGTGGCGGCCAGCTCCAGCGCCAGTTGATTGGCATGGGACACCGCCCCATGCGGGCTGGCGTTTAGCAGCAGTACGTTGTTCATTGCGGGCTCCCCGGCTTAAGGCTCTGGGTGAAGTGCATGCCACGGGCCAGCAGCCCCTGGCGAAAATAGAAGCGCTGGGCCAGCGGCATGTGCAGGCCGGTATCCAGCACGAAGTGATCGCAACCGCGCTGCAGCGCCTCGTCACGCACGGTGCTCAGCAACTGCGCGCCCAGGCCGCCGCGTTGCAGGTCGGGGCTTACCACCAGGTCATCGACATAGATGAAGCGCCCGTACAACAGGTTTTCCAGCGGACGGTAGCCCGCCAGGCCCACCACCTGTTCACCCTCCCATGCTGCCAGCAAGCGATAGCCTTGGGCGGCCTGGCGCTGCAGTTGCGCAACATAGTCGGCCAGGTCGGTGAGGTGCGGGCGCAGTACACGCATCAGTTCAAAGCTGGCTTCAAAGGCTGCGTGGCTTTCGAGGTGTTGAAGGGTGTAGGCCATGGTCGTCGTCCGCTTTTCAAGAGCGCCCACTTTAAGCAAGCAATGGCTTAAGCTACAGGGCCGAAAAATGAATAAACGACTAGGCCAAGATGCTTTCCTTCGAACTGGACCGCAGCCAGCAGGCGCCGATCTATCGCCAGCTCTACCAGCGCTTTCGCGAATCCATCGCCGACGGCCGCCTGCGCCCAGGTGATCGCGTACCGGCCGTTCGTGCCCTGGCCGCCGAGCTGAACCTGGCGCGGGGCACCGTGGAGGCGGCCTACCAGTTGTTGATCGGCGAAGGCTACCTGATGGCGCGCGGCGCCGCCGGCACGGTGGTCACCCCGCAACTGACCCCGGTTGCCCCACCCCAGCTAGGCCCTGGCGTATCCGCCAGCACCTACCCGACCACCCATTCCGGCGAGCTGCCACTGCCCTTGCAGATGGGCCTGCCGGCCCTGGACGCCTTCCCGCGCAAGCTGTGGACCCGGCTGGCCGGCCGGCAACTGCGTCAAGGCGGCCTGGAAAGCCTGGTGTACCCGGACCCACGCGGCCACGCACCGCTACGGGCGGCGATTGCCACTTACCTGGGCATCTCGCGGGGCATCACCTGCCGCCCCGAGCAGGTGTTCGTGTGCGCCGGCTATCGCGCCTGCCTCGACCTGATTTGCCATACGCTGATGCAGCCGGGCGACCGCTGCTGGCTCGAGGAACCCGGCTACTTCATGGCCCGCAACGCCCTGCAGGAAGCCGGCGCGCAGCTGGTGCCCGTCAGCGTGGACGACCAGGGCCTGGATGTGGAACAGGGCATCGCCCGCGCGGTGGATGCGCGCTTTGCCGTGGTCACCCCCACCCACCAGAGCCCGCTGGGCGTGTCGCTGTCGCTGCCGCGCCGGCTGGCGCTGCTGGCGTGGGCCAACCGGCAAGGCAGCTGGATCATCGAGGACGACTACGACAGCGAATACCGTTATCGCGGCAAGCCCCTGCCCGCCCTCAAGAGCCTCGACCAGCAGGGCCGCGTGCTCTACACCGGCACCTTCAGCAAGGTGCTGTTCCCCGGATTGCGTCTGGCCTACCTGGTGGTGCCGGCGCAGCAATGCGAGGCCTTCGCCCGCCAGGCCGACCGGCTGCACAACCACTGCCCTCACCTGCTGCAGGCCACCGTGGCGGCGTTTATCAACGAAGGCCACTTTGCGCGGCACCTGAACAAGATGCGCAATCTGTACGCCCGGCGCCGGCAATGGCTGATCGAGGCATTGCAGCAGCAGTTGGGCGAGCGTTTGCTGATCGATACCCAGGCAGGCGGCATGCACCTGGTAGCCGGTTTGCCCGGCGTGGACGATGTAAAACTGGCCAAGCGCGCACGGGCCGCCGGGCTGGCGGTGGAGCCGCTATCGCAGTGGTACCTGGCAGGTGCGCCCAGGCACGGGCTGGTAATGGGGTTTACCAATGTTGCCAGTGCACAGCAGGCGGCGATGGTGGCGCGGGAACTGGCTCGGCTTGCATAGGGGCAGCAACCCCTATCAGAGCAAACCCGGCTAGGCACGACGAGGGGGCAAAGGCGGATGCTATTGCTCACCGCATCTTCAGGAGGTTTTGTTCGGTGACCGACTCAAGCAACAGCCATGCCTACGCAAAACGGTTCGACGCCGTACTCGCCTATATCGATACCTGCCTCGAGGGCGATCTCTCGGTGAATGCACTGAGCCGCGTCGCCAACTTCTCGGTGTTTCATTTTCACCGGCAATTCACGGCGTATGTAGGCGTGCCGGTTGCACAGTATGTGCAGTTGATGAGGCTTCGGCGCGCTGCGCATCAACTGGTCGGTTCACCGGGTCAGTCCGTGCTGGAGACAGCACTGGGTGCTGGCTTCGAAAGCCCCGAGGCCTTTTCAAGGGCGTTCAGGCGCGCCTTTGGCATGGCGCCGAGTGCGTTCGCCAAGGCACCGAGCTGGCAGGTCTGGAATGCGGTCTTCGTTGTCCCTCACTTTTCCAGGAGTATCACCATGCAGATCCGTATCGTGACGTTCGCCGAAACCCGCGTGGCGGCGCTTGAACATTGCGGGGCGCCCGGCCTCGTCAGTCAAAGCGTCAGTCGTTTTCGTCAGTGGCGCATGCAGAGCGGTCAGTCGCCAGTGGCCGTGAGCCGCTCGTTTGGCATCCCCTATGACAATCCCGATACCACGCCCGCAGAGGCCTTCAGGTTCGCGATTTGCGGCGAGATAGACGAGGCCGTGCTGCCCAACGAATTCGGCGTGCATGAACGGATCATCCCGGCTGGGCGTTGCGCCGTGATTCGCCATACGGGGTCGCCTGACTACATCGGGGAAACCATCTACCCGCTTTACCGCGACTGGCTACCCTCCAGTAACGAAGAACTACGCGATCACCCATTGTTCTTCCATTACCTGAGCGTGTTTCCCGAAACACCGCAGGATCAATGGCAGACGGATATCTACGTTCCGTTGAAATAGGCGAAGCTGGCGTGTGAAACGGGTTGCCGCTCGGTGGGTGAGTTGCTGGCCGAGCGGCCGTTGGCGGCCAGGCAGAATACGAAGGGCTTTCAGCGTGCCCGCAACCTCTTCCATGTCGCCATGTACCGACCCATGGCTCGGTACGCAGTACTTGCCCTGCCAGTGCTGCTAAAGTGGCTTATCCATAGGGTTCCGAGGGCTATCGTGTATGTCCGATGCAAGCGAGCTTGTCAATGACAGTGAGGTGTACAGAACCCTTCTGGAGTCGACCAAGGCGATTCCCTGGAAGATTGACTGGGCCTCGATGAAGTTCACCTACATCGGCCCTCAGATCGAGGCGTTGCTGGGCTGGAGCCCTGAAAGTTGGGTGAGCGTGGAAGACTGGGCCATGCGCATGCATGCAGAAGATCGCGAGCATGTGGTGAACTTCTGCGTGACGCAATCCAAGGCTGGCGTGGACCACGAGGCGGACTACCGAGCGCTGACCAAGGACAACGGCTATGTGTGGATCCGCGACGTTGTGCACGTGGTGCGCAATGACAGGGGCGAAGTCGAAGCACTGATCGGCTTCATGTTCGACATCAGCGAACGCAAGAAGACCGAAGACCAGTTGCTGAGTTTGCAGAAGGAACTGGAGGTGCTCTCGTTCAAGGACGGCCTGACGAATATCGCCAACCGTCGTCGCTTCGACAGCTGTTTCGAGTTGGAGTGGGAACGTGCGCGCCGCGAGCGCCGGCCATTGTCGCTGCTGTTGCTGGACGTCGATTTTTTCAAGCAGTACAACGATTTGTACGGCCATATTCAAGGCGACAAATGTTTGATAGCGATTGCCCAGACGCTGAGTTTGGCGTTGGATGGCCCACGCGACCTTGTGGCTCGCTATGGCGGCGAAGAATTTATCGTGCTGCTGCCCGAAGCCGATGCCGAGGTGGCGCGTAAAGTGGCTGAGCGCTGCCAGCGGTTGATCCACAAGCAGTCCATCGTGCATGCGCTATCGCCACATGACCACCGCCTGACTGTCAGCATAGGCGCAGGCTCGGTGGTGCCAGGCGAGCGGGACAGGCCTACAGACTTCATCAAAGCCGTGGACCAGCAGCTCTATTCGGCTAAAAACAACGGACGGCACCGCATTGAGTATGTGCAGTTGGAGGGGTTGTCGGGCTGTTCAGCAGTTGAAGGTGCAGAAGAACAAACAACTGCCCGTCCTTCATAGAGGGTCATCAGCAGCCACGGTGATGCTGGAGAAAACGCAGCGGCGAGTGCGATTCGAGATTACTGGGCAAACACGGTCTCGGCCGTCGCTAACGGACCCAAGGCTGCCGGTGGTTAACGGCCGCAATCGGCCAGAAGCGGACTGTAGACAGATAGCTGGCATTCCTACGCTGGCATTCTAGTAATCTCACAACGCTAAAAAGGAACATTCATGTTGGTCATTCAAATTGATCGGGATAGCGTGCATGCAGGGGATGATCTGGAAAGTCATAGGACATCAATCAGGCTTGATCCAGCAGTAACACTGCGCGCTTTGTTCGAAGCGATCCAAGGTATGGGTTACCTGCCTGACATCAGTGGAGGCAAGGCGACGTGGATTGTTTGTTCGTCTGGCAAACACATAGGTGTTTTAGCTCAGCAATGGCCAGAAACTAAATTGTTAATCCCCGCCGAGAGCCTCCTGAGTCGGTATTTTGGGGATACCGAACCTCGCCTTCTGTTCAGATATTGGTGCCAGGCAGATCCAGACCATGTCTTTTCACAGATCAAAGCTGGAAATGAACCGCCGTCTCGATTTTAGGACTGGCGGGGGCTACCTACTGATCCAGAAGCTAATATGCCTGCTTTGGGTTGTCGCGGCCTGTTGCAAAGGTGGGCTACCGATCGATAGCTGCATCCTTTCGTTATCAGAATCAGATCGAAGGCTCACACCGTTTTTCAAACGCATTGCACTCTTTACGCACTAAGCCATTGATCTTAAACGCAGCATAGGTCGGGATAGCGGGTGCACCAGCGCCGAGATGGAAGCCCCTCCACTTCCCCCGATTCAAAACCTTGAATGCCCACCCAAACCCCGTTACCCTTTCCGAGCCGCTGTAAATCCAGCGGTCGGGTTTAGCAGCCTGTCAAAAAATTCAAGGTGCACAAAGCGCCCGTTTCTCGTTCAACTGGCGCTTTTTTATCGCCCGTTGTCTCGTGTTATGGCGGTTGTGCGTGGGGCGCACTCGTGCGCGCCGGGTTCCTTGATCCCTGGTCTGCTAACCCGCGTACAGCTGCCACCCTTTCGTTTAGCAGCGATGAGTGACAGCTCCACTGATCAAGGAGCAGCACAATGACAAAAATCGTCCCCGATCCCCCACTAACCACCACCCGCCGCAAACCCGTCTACACCGCCTTCGGCTGTTGCAACGGCAATCACCCTCCCCTGTTTTCCGTGTGCGAAGGCATCGAGCTGGAAGACGCGCTGGTCCACCTGTCGCTACAGATCCAATGCGCCAAGGACACCACCGCCCAAGCCTGCGAACGCGCCGACGAGCAGTTCAAGACGCTGCTGATCGCCGCACAACAATCGCTGGAAATGAGCAACGTGCTGATCGACAGCGTGCTGGACGCCATGGAAGCAAACGCGGCACCGCAGTAACGACGAAACACACGGGCCGCACACGCGGCCTACCGACCGTCCCCATTGTTACTGTTTCCCCAACAATGCTTTTCGACCTTGAGCATTTATCCGCCCCGCCTCGCCCGCCTAAACTGGCCACCGTTTTCAGGCAGCCCTACCGCGCCGACTCCGCAAAGGCCACCCCAACGCCAACACCCTTTCCCAGAGCCTTCGGCGCCCCCCGTATCGAATGATCGCGCACGCCCTTGCGCGCTGATCGCCACGCCCCCCGGGTTCGACCTTTACCGCTGCCGACTGAATGCCTTGACCCCTGCGCAGAGCCTGCGTGCACTTTCCATTGACTAACGGAACGTATGAAAAAAATGACGGATGACCATCAACCGCAAACTCGGAAGTTTGCACTCGGCACCACCGCAAGGGTGCTGTTTGCCCTGCTGGTGCTGCTCGTATCGCTGGCGATGATCTACGGCGGCTTCAAACTGGTAGCACTCGATGGCTCGCCTTACTACCTGATCGCAGGCGTTGCATACCTGCTGCTGGCAGCGCTGATGTTCCTGCGCAAAAGCGCCGGCATCGCCCTTTCGGTAGCCATCGCCCTGGCAACCTGTGTGTGGGCATTCTACGAAGTCGGCCAGTTCAGCTACTGGGAGCTGCTGCCACGCCTGGTGGTACCGGCAATCATCCTGACCCTCAGCCTGTGGGTCGGCGCAGCCTTGCCCGGCACCTCGGCAAGCACCCGACGCCTGGCCAACCGCTTCGGCTTTGCGGTGTTCGCGGGGCTGATCGCGACCTTCGTGGCGGCGTTCTACCCGCACGGTGCAATCTCCACCCCGCTCGCCTCCACGGCCAAGCCTGCGCCGACCGAAGCCCCCGCCGCGCCGGAAAACTGGGAGTTCTTCGGCCGCAACGCCTCGGGCACGCGCTTTGCGCCGTTCAGCCAGATCACCCCGGCGAACGTCAAGGACCTGCAAGTGGCCTGGATCTACCGCACCGGCCGCAGAACCACGGGCGCCGGTGCCGGCGTGGACGAGAACACCCCGCTGCAGATCGGCAACGTGCTGTATTCATGCACGCCAGAAAACCTGATCACCGCCCTCGACGCCGACACGGGCAAGCCGATCTGGAAGTTCGACCCGCACGCGCGCAGCGCCGAGCACGTGACGTGCCGCGGCGTGGGCTACCACGACATCGACAAGGACGACAGCCTGAGCGCCGAGCTCAAGGCCTCGTATGGCGAGCAGCAGTGCCGCCAGCGCATCCTGGTGTCGTCGGTCGACGCCCGCCTGTTTGCACTGGACGCACACACCGGCACCCTGTGCCCGAGCTTTGGCGACAACGGTTATGTCGACCTGAAAAAAGGCATGGGCCCCACCGAGAACAGCAAGCGCTACCACCCCACCTCCCTGCCCGTGGTAATGGGCCACCTCACCGTGGTCGGCGGCTGGGTGCGCGACATCGTCGCCAAGGAGCCGTCGGGCGCCGTGCGTGCCTTCGACGTGGTGACCGGTGCGCTGGTGTGGGCCTGGGACATCGGTGCGCCTGAAGGCCAGGACGCAACCGCCAGCGACCACCAGTTCACCCTGGAAACCCCCAACGTGTGGACCGTGCCCACCTACGACAAGGCACTGAACCTGGTGTACCTGCCCACCGGCAACGGCCCGCCCGACTACTGGGGTGGCGACCGCAACCAGGCCAAGGAAAAGTACGGCTCGGCCGTGGTGGCCGTCGATGCCTCGACCGGCAAGGCCAAGTGGGTGTACCAGACCGTGCACCACGACGTGTGGGACTACGACCTGCCCTCGCAACCGGTGCTGTACGACATCAAGAACGCCCAGGGCGAAAAGACCCCGGTGCTGATCCAGACCACCAAGACCGGCAACATCTTCGTGCTGGACCGCCGCACCGGCCAGCCGGTGACTGAAGTTCAGGAGCTGCCCGTACCGACATCCCCCGCCGCCGAAGGCGAACACCTGGCACCGACCCAACCGCACTCGGTGGGCATGCCGGTGATTGGTGCCGAGCCCCTGACCGAGAAGTCCATGTGGGGCGTGAGCACCTTCGACCAGCTGTACTGCCGCATCATGTTCAAGGACTCGGTGTATGTGGGCCCCTTCACCCCGCCGACCGAAAAGCCCTACATCGAATGGCCGGGCCTGCTGGGTGGCATGAACTGGGGTGGCATCTCCATCGACGAAAACACCGGCATGATGTTCGTCAACGACATGCGCGTACCGCTGCGCATGGCGCTGGTCACCAAGGAAAACACCAGCAAGTTCAAGGTTTCCACCGATGAGGTGCCGGGCTTCATGGGCACGATTCGCCCACAAGTGGCGGGCATCTATGGCGGGGTAAAAATCGACATCCTGCAATCCCCCCTGGGCGTGCCGTGCAACACCCCGCCGTTCGGCAGCATGAGCGCCATCGACCTGAACACCCAGAAACTGGTGTGGCAGGTACCGCTGGGCACCGTGCAGGACACCGGCCCCCTGGGCCTCAAGACCCACCTGCCGATCCCGCTGGGCATGCCGACGCTGGGCGGCCCTACCTCGACCGCCTCGGGGCTGGTGTTCTTTGCCGGCACCCAGGACTACTACCTGCGGGCCCTGGACTCGGCCACCGGCAAAGAGGTGTGGAAAGCCCGCCTGCCGGTAGGTGCAGTGGCAGCGCCGTTGATCTACCAGTCGCCGGCGACCGGCAAGCAGTATGTGGTGATCTCGGCGGGCGGCATGAGCCATTCGCCTGATGTGGGCGACTACATCATTGCCTATGCGTTGCCCGACGGTACTGAACAGCAGTAACACGCTGGTGGAAGCCGTATGAAAATAATCCCCGGTTTCGGGGATTATTTTTGCCTGATGGAACGCTAGAGAGAGGCGCCGTCGCACGGCTGCCGGGCCTGCGCGCAGACTTCCCAGCCACCACCCAGCGCCTTGTAGATGCCCACAACCGCCAGGCGTTGTCGGGTACGTGCAGCGGTCAGGGCGCGTCGGCTGGCGTAATCGGCGCGCTCGGCCTCAAGCACATCCAGATAGACGCCCTCGCCCTCCGAGAACCGCGCCCGGGCAAGCCGCGCCGCCTCGCCGTTGGCCGCCGATTCGAGCAATCGCAGCCTCAGGGTATTGCTCGCAGCCCCGTGGGCCTTGAAGGCATCATCGGTTTCCTGCAACGCGCGCAATACCGTCTGGTCGTACACGATCAACGCCTCCCTGGCGCGTGCCTCGCTGGCGGCAATGCGGGCACGCACACGCCCGGTGTCCAGCAGCGACCAGCGAATCATCGGGCCGATAAAGCTCGACAGCGCGCCCGCGCCACTCATCCCGTCGAGGCTTCCGGTGACCACACCGATGGAGCCCTGCACCTGCACCTCGGGATAGAGGCCCGCCGTCTCGACCCCGATTTGCGCCGTGGCGGCCGCAAGGGCGCGTTCTGCGGCGGCAATGTCGGAGCGTCTCCAGAGCAACGCGGTGGGCTCACCGACGGCGATCGTGCGCAGGGCCAGCGCCTGATCCCCAGGCTCGGCGGCCGGTGGTGTGAACCGCTGCGGCGGCTCGCCCAGCAGGATCGCCAGGGCGTTGACCGAGGCATCACGCCGACGCTCCAGCTCGGGCACGCTCACCTCGACCGAGCGCAACAGGGCCTCGGCGCGCAGCCGGTCGAACTCGGTGGCCGCCCCAGCGTTCACCTGGCATTCGACCATGCTCAGGCTGTCGCGCTGGCTTTGGCGGGTATCGGCGGCAACCGCCAACTCGGCCTCGATGCCCCGCAGCTCGAACCAGGTGGCCGCCACCTCGGCCGCCACACTCGCCTGAACCCCGCGCAGCAACGCCTCGCGCGAACCGGCCTGGGCGCGTGCGGCCTCCACCGAGCGGCGCACGCGGCCGAACAGGTCGATTTCCCAGGACGCATCGACCGCCCCCCGATAGGTTTCGTTCTGCCGCGACTGGCCAGCCGGTGTCTGCACTTCGCTCCAGCGGCGGTTCTCGTAGCTGAGCGCAGGGCCGCCACGCGGAAGGAAACCCTGGCGGCTTTCGCGCAACATCGCCCTGGCTTCTTCGAGCCGCACGGCAGCAATCGCGATGTCATGGTTGGCGGCAAGCGCCCGCTGCACCAGCGCGGTCAATGCGGGCTCGTCAAAGGCACCCCACCACCGGGCCTCGACGCTGCCGGGGCCAAGCCCGGCAGGCAGCTCATCGAAGCGTGCGGGAAGCTGCGTTGCCGGCAGCGACGGCGCAACGTAGTCGGGGCCCACTGCAGCACACCCGGCCAGCAGCATGAGGGTGGCCAGGGGCGCCAGAACAGCTCGATAGCAAAGGCTCATGAACGGCGCTCCTCAAGGGCAGGCTTGGCTGTGGGCGTGTGCCGCTCGAAACGTGCCGCCAGCCCACGGATCACCACATAGAAAACCGGGGTCAGGAACAACCCGAACAGCGTCACCCCGAGCATGCCGGCAAACACCGCCACCCCCATGGCCTGACGCATCTCGGCACCTGAGCCGCTGGCAAGCACCAGCGGCACGACGCCGGCGACGAAGGCCAGGGACGTCATCACGATCGGGCGCAGACGCAACCGGCATGCCTCCACAACCGCCTCCAGCACACTCGCCCCCCGCGCTTCCAGGGTACGGGCGAACTCGACGATGAGGATCGCGTTCTTGGCGGCCAGGCCCACCAGCACGATCAGCCCGATCTGCACGAACACGTTGTTGTCGCCCTCCATCAGCCACACCCCGATGATCGCGCTCAACAGGCACATCGGCACAATCAGCAGCACCGCCAGGGGCAGCAGCCAGCTGTTGTACTGCGCCGCCAGAATCAGGTAGGCCAGCAACACACACAGCGGGAAGATGAACAGCGCCGAATCGCCGGCCAGCTTCTGCTGGTAGGTCAGGTCGGTCCATTCGAAGGTCATGCCTTCAGGCAGCATTTCCCCAGCCAGACGCTCCATCAGCGCAACCGCCTGCCCTGAACTCACGCCCGGCATTGCGCCCCCCGAAATGTCCGCCGAGGGGTAGCCGTTGTAGTGAATCACCCGGTCCGGGCCGGAGCTTGGTGTAACGCTGACAAACGCCGACAACGGCAGCATGGCCCCGGCCGCATTGCGCACCTGCAGGCGGCCGATGGCTTCGGCCTGCATGCGGTGGTCCGTGTCGGCCTGCGCCGTGACCTTGTAGGTGCGGCCAAAGCGGTTGAAGTCGTTGACGTACAGCGAACCCAGGTACACCTGCAGCGCCTCGAACACATCGGTCAGGCGCACGCCCTGGCTCTTGACCTGGGCCCGGTCGATGACCACGTCGAGCTGCGGTGCATTGATATCGAGGCTGGTCATCAGCCCGGCCAACTGCCCCGACTCGGTGGCCTTCATCATCAGGATGCGGGTGTGCTGCACCAGGGCCTCCAGCCCCGCGCCGCTGCGGTCCTCGACTTGCATCTTGAAGCCGCCGGTGGCACCCAGGCCGGGCACCGGGGGTGGCGGGAACACCCCAAGAAAACCATCGGGAATACCCGCGAACCTGGCCTGCAGGCGCCCGGCAATGGCGGTTGCAGCCAGGTCCGGCGAGGCACGCTCCTTGAACGGGTCGAGCATGATGAACATCACCGCGGCGTTGGGCACGTTGACGAAACCGTTGATCGAAAGCCCCGGGAACGCCACCACGCTTTCGACGCCCGGCTCATCCAGGGCCAGCTGCGACATCTGCCTGGCCACCGCTTCGGTGCGGTCCAGCGACGACGCGTTGGGCAACTGGGCGATGGCCACCAGGTAGTACTTGTCCTGCATCGGTACAAAGCCCGGTGGCACGGCATTGAAGCCGAACGCGGTCAACCCCAGCAGGCCGACGTACACCACAAGCACCAGGCCGCTGAGCCGGACCACCTTGCGCACCGTGTTGCCATAGGCCTGCGGTGCACGCTGGAACGGCCGGCCAAGGGTGCCGAGCAACCGCCGGGCACGCCCGCGCAGGCTGCGGGGGTCGGGCGTAATGCCGTGCTGGCGTGGCTGCAGCAGCAACCCGGCGAGTGCGGGGCTGAGGGTCAGCGAATTGACCGCCGACAGAATCGTCGAGATTGCAATGGTGAGTGCGAACTGGCGATAGAACTCGCCCTGCAGGCCGCTGAGGAACGCCGTGGGGATGAACACCGCAGCCAGCACCGAGGTGATCGCGATGATGGGCCCGGTCACCTCGTCCATGGCAAGCCTGGCGGCCTGGGCCGGCGCCTCGCCGTTCTCGATATGACGCTCGACGTTCTCCACCACCACGATGGCATCGTCCACCACGATCCCGATCGATAGCACCAGGCCGAACAACGACAGGGTGTTGAGCGAAAAGCCCATCAGGTGCATGACCGCAAAGGTGCCCACCAGCGACACCGGCACCGCCATCAGCGGGATGAGCGACGCGCGCCAGTTGTGCAGAAACAGCACCACCACGATCACCACCAGCATGATCGCCTCCAGCAAGGTGATGGCCACCGACTCCAGCGAGGCCTGCACGAACACCGTGGGGTCATAGGCAATGCGCGAGGTGAGCCCCGCCGGGAAGTTCGCCTCCAGCCGCTGCATGGTTTCGCGCACCGCCTGGGCAACGTCCAGGGCATTGGCGCC
Organism: Pseudomonas sp. VE 267-6A; assembly: GCF_024126555.1. Classification (NCBI taxonomy): domain Bacteria; kingdom Pseudomonadati; phylum Pseudomonadota; class Gammaproteobacteria; order Pseudomonadales; family Pseudomonadaceae; genus Pseudomonas; species Pseudomonas sp. VE 267-6A. The sequence goes on along the minus strand of NZ_JAMYBY010000015.1, from coordinate 19,863 downwards.
CGGGCTCTGGATGATCTGCAGCGCAACGGCCGGTTCGCCATCGAGCAGGCTGCGCAATGCGTAAGAGTCGGCGCCCATCTCGATACGGGCCACATCGCGCAGGCGCGTGACCTGACCGTCGTCGCCGGTGCGAATGATGATGTCGCCAAACTGCTGCTCATCGGTCAGCCGCCCCAGGGTGTTCACGGTTACCTGGAACGCGGCGGTGGCGTTGGGCGCCTGGCCGACCGACCCCGCCGCCACCTGCACGTTCTGCTCGCGCACCGCTTCGATCACCTCGCCTGCGGTGAGCCCGCGCGCGGCGATCAGGTCCGGGTCGAGCCACAGCCGCATGCTGTACTCCCCGGCGCCCCACACCAGCACATCGCTGATGCCGGGCAGGCGCGACAGTTCATCGCGCACCTGAAGGTAGGCGTAGTTCGACATGTAGAGCGGGTCGTAGCGTTTGTCGGGAGACAGCAGGTGAACCACCATCAGCATGTCCGGCGAGGTCTTCTGGGTGACCACGCCCTGGTGCTGCACCTCTGCCGGCAGGCGCGGCAGAACCCGCGAAACGCGGTTTTGCACCTGGATCTGCGCAATATCGGCATTGGTGCCCTGGGCGAAAGTGATGGTCAGTACCATCCGGCCATCGGTGGCAGACTGCGACGCCATGTACAGCATGCCCTCGACCCCGGTAATCGCCTGCTCCAGTGGCGCGGCCACGGTTTGTGCGATTACCTGGGGGTTGGCCCCCGGATAGGACGCCGTCACCTGCACGGTCGGCGGCGTGACCGCCGGGTACTCGCTCAGCGGTAGCTGGAAGAAGGCGACGATGCCGGCAATCATCATCAGTATCGAGAGGACGATGGCAAAAATGGGACGATCGATGAAGAAGCGCGGGAATGTCATTGCGCCGCCCCCAGGGTTTGCTGCGCCTTGACGGGCGAACCCTCGATCGAGGTGGGCTGCGGCGTAACCTGCATGTCCGGGCGCACCAGGCCCTTGACCACGATGCGCTCGCCGGGCTGCAGGCCTTTTTCGATCACGCGCAAGCCCTCCACCATCGGGCCGAGTTCGACCGGGCGGTACTGGGTCTTGTCGTCCTTGCCCACTACCAGTACGTAGCGGCTGCCCTGATCGGTCGAAATCGACTGGTCCGAGATCAGCACCCTGGCCTGTGGCGTGCCGGTCTCAAGCTTCACCTTGGCAAACAAACCGGGCGTCAGCTGCCCGTCGGGGTTGTCGACCACCGCGCGAACACGCAGCGTGCCGGTGTTGCGATCGGCGGCGTTGGCCAGAAAATCGACGCGGCCGGGCCGCGCGTACTGCTTGTCGGTGGCCAGCGCCACGCTCACCTTCGCCGCCTGCGCGCCCGCGCCAGGCCGGCTTGATGCGAGCGAGCGCAGGTACGTGCGCTCGTCCACATCGAAGTACACATGCAGGGGGTCGATAGAGACGATGGTGGTCAGTGGCGTCACCCCATTGGTGACGTAGTTGCCTTCGGTGACCAGGGTTTGCCCTACACGCCCACTGATCGGTGCAGTAACCCGCGTGAAGCTCAGGTCGAGCTTTGCAGCGTCCAGCGCGGCCTTTGCGGCATCGACCTGGGCCTGGCCCGCATCGAGCGCCGCAATTGCGCTGTCGAGCCGGTCCCGCGCAACGACCTTTTGCGCATACAGTTGCCGGGCTCGGGCATGGTCTGCCTGGGCCAGCAGCCACGCCGCCCGGGCCTCCTGCAGGCGTGCGGTGGCGGCGTCGAGCGCGGCCTGGAAGGGCCGTGGATCGATGACAAAGAGCTGGCTGCCCTTCTCTACCATGCGGCCCTCGGGCACGCTCACCGCCTGAATGTAGCCGGCCACCCGCGGGCGCAGTTCGACCCGCTTGATCGCGGTCAGCGACCCGGTGAATTCGGCATGGGGCGTTACCGGGCGCACGATCACCTCGGCTACCGGAACACTGGGAGGCTTGGCGGGTTCAGTCGCGGGTGCCGTCTCCTTGCACCCGACGCTGGTGAGCGCGACGCTTAGCGCCGCGGTGAAAAGGGTTACGCGTTTGACGTTCATCACATGGCCTTTCGCACGAGTGTCGACCTGCTTTGCGGGGGCAAAGCAACGTTCGCGTACTTATCCGACTTGCCACGTCTGGAAGGTCAAGGGTTTTCTGACATTGGCCATACCCTGGCGTCAGAGCCACACAATCCGGTCCTTGCCCATGCTCTTGGCCACGTACAGGGCACGATCGGCCCGTTTCAAGGTGTCCTCGTAAGCGTGGTCCTCGGGCAGCATGGCCGTTGCGCCAATGCTCACGGTGACCACCGTGTCGCCTGCCCAATAGCGGCTCAGCTCTTTTCGGAAGCGCTCATGCAGACGCTCGGCAAGCTGCAGCGCCTGCTCGCGCTCGGTATTAGGCAGGCCCACCACAAACTCGTCGCCACCCAGGCGGCAGGCGAAATCCGTTGCGCGCAGCGCGCAACGACATATCTCGGCCACCGCCTGGATGATCTGATCACCGGCGTGGTGTCCCTGGGTATCATTGATTTTCTTGAGGTTGTCCAGATCGAACAGGAACACCGACGTCGGCACGCGATAGCGTGTCAGGGACTCGTGGTGCAGTTTCAGGTCATGTTCGAGCTTTCTGCGGTTGAACAGACCGGTGAGCTGGTCGGTATCGCTCAGTTCCCTGAGCCTGACTTCCAGTGTGTGCCGTTCGGAGATATTGCTGGCGACCCACAGCACGACCTCCTCTTCGTCCACCCTGAAGTTCAGGGCCTGGATGCGCCCCTCGAACCAGATGGGGTCCTTGGGGCCCTCATCGGGCAGGCCCTTCACGTCCCTGTTGCTCAGCTCGTACTCGGCGACCAGCAGGTTTCCCGTGGCCAGTGCCCGGGCAATCTGCTCCAGAAACCAGTTCGCCTTGTCGGCATTGATCAGGTCTGAAATATACAGGCCGATCAGGCCGGACCCATCGTGGTAATAACGCGCGTCGCGGCCACCAAACACCGCAACGTACTTGCCACTGCGCGACAGGATGAAGGCAGGGTCGGGCAGCGCATCAAGAATCAGGGCCATCTGTGCGGTGTCGATCATGAAGCACTTCTTCTGTGCCGATTGATGAATGGCGTAACGGTAGCCAACAATACCATTACGCCATCATCCGCAACATGGGCCTTGCGGATGCCACCAACGCCTCACGGCGCTTGCGACAGAACCGTTATCGCGTGTGCTGTGCCAAGCGTTTCCGGCCCCCTGCCCTACCTACAGACCCTAGATCGACACCAACACATCGCACTGCGATTCGCTCAGCACGTGCTTGGTGACGCTGCCCACCAGCAGCTCTTCCAGCGCGCTTTCGCCCTGCTTGCCGACCACGATCAGGTCGTAGTCCAGCTCCTGCTCGGTTTCCACGATCCGCCAGGCTGCGTCGCCGTGTGCCACGATCTGCCGAGCATTGGGCAGGCCGGCGGCTTCGCTCAGGGCCGCAAGTTGCTCCACGGCATCCTTCTTGATGGCGTTGCGGTAGTGCGTGAGGGTGTCCTGGTCGATGTAGGCAAAGCGCATGCTGCCCTCGAAGGGCGCTTCGAACGCGTGCATCAGAATGATTTCGGCCTGCGGGGCCACGGCTTTTGCCAGCTCGATGGCACGCAGCGACGAAGGCGAAAAATCAACCGGCACCAGCACGCGGCGGTACGCCTCGCGCGGGGCCTGTTTGACCACCAGCATCGGGCAGTGCATGCGGCTCAGCATGCGCTGCACGGTGGAGCCCAGCAGGCGGCGCGCCAGGTTCTGCCCCTTGGCCCCGCATACCAGCAGGTTGGTGTTTTTGTCTTGCACCACACGGGTGATTTCGGTAGCCACCGAACCGGGCGCGACCTGTGTGCCAGCGGAGATGGCGTAGCGGTGGAACAGCATGGCAGCCACTGCACGCAGGTTTTCGCCGGCACTTTCCAGCACGCGATTCAACAGGTTGTCATCGGGTACCACAACCTGCTTGAGGCGCTCGTAAGGCGCGGGGTTGGCAACGTAGAGCAGGTCCAGCGCGGCATGCTGCACCTGGCTCAGGAGTGCGGCCCGCTCTGCTGCGTTGCGCGCAGAAGTGGACAAATCGGTGGCAACCAGTACGTGCTTCAACGGGCTCATGTGGGGCTCCTTATGCAATGTGGCGCATGCGGATCGAGGCGTTGGCCTGCTGTCGGTCCGCTCCTTTCGTGCCGCCATGGTCTCCCGAACGCTATAGGCGGCGGCTTGATTTGCGTCAACCTCAAGGCCAGGCATCTGGCTGCGGCAACAAACTGCAACATGTGGGCAGGGTTCATCAGTGTGCTGCCTGGTTTGTCCTGAACGTGGGAGGGAGGCAAAAACCCGGCAGAGCCGGATGGATGCTTTAAGATCGTGCAGTGTTGAAGGCAGCTGACATCGTTCAGCTTTCGACGCGCTCAACACTCAACAGCAATGAGCCAAGGGGAGAACAACATGGCAGTGGATAAAGCTTGCCCGGTGGTGCTGCGCAGCCGTGAAACGTTGGAGATTCTGGCGTTCGCGCATCCGTTGGCGGGCCTGCAGTTGGTCAAGGGAAGTGTGGAGCCAGGTGAGCCGAGCGAAGACGCTGCTGTACGAGAACTGTTCGAGGAAGCCGGAATTCAAGGCACGGTGGGACGAAATCTTGGCGTGTGGCGCGCTGAGGTAACCGGGCATGTGTGGGCATTTCATGAATGTCACGTCACCCACGAGCTTCCCGACACCTGGGTTCACTTTACCCAGGATGACGGAGGGCACGCGTTCAGGTTTTTCTGGCATCCACTCCATAGCGAGCCATCCGACGCATGGCACCCACTCTACAAGGATGCATTGAGCTTCCTTCGACTTGGCCTCACTGAAGCACCCGTGCCCGGCTAGGCGCCATGTCGGCTATTGGCCGAGCACAAACGGGCGGTAGACACGCTGATGGCAAAGTAAACAACGTCAACTACGCTGCTCGCAGTTGCCGCGTAATAGCCGGATCGAGTCCATCTTGTGGCGCCCTGCTACTTCAAACGTCGGCACCTTGGGAGGATTGATGAGTTGCTTACCCCGTCACGGCAGAGTCTCCTGCTCGCGTTGCCACACCGAGAGTGCGCCAGCATTCGATGTAGCCACTCGCACCGAGGGCGAGTGGCGTATTACGGCAAACCCGCTGGCATGGGGCAGTACTACGCCAGAGGTGGTTGTGCTGGGCTTCTCCAAGGGCCCCACTCAGGCGGGGGCACTTGCCAGCACACCTCACGACGACATCGCCTACAAGGGCAGTCGTCTCAATGTGGGCAAGATTCTGGCCCACGTGGGCCTTATCCCCGCCACCCCGCCTGACAGGCTCAAGCAACAGGTGGACCGCCTTATTGCGGACAACGACGGGCGCTTTCATTTCGCATCGCTCATCCGTTGCACCGTAGAGCGCCACGACCGCAAGGCTGGTACCTGGAAAGGATCAGGCGGCGGGATGCTGGACAAGTTCATTGCCAGCCCGTTCGGCAAGTCGGTGGCCAGCAACTGTACAACGGCCTTTCTTCGCGACCTGCCGCAAGAGACCCGACTGATCGTGATGTTCGGCCTGGGCACGGGGATGAACTATGTCGCGTCTGCCTACGCGCTGTTGCGCCATGCCCGCCCCGGCGCATGGAAGATGATCAACGCCGTGGCCTACACAGACGGCAGAATCACCGTGGTGCATGTCGAGCACTTTGCGGCGCAAGGCGCCTTGATCCCCAACTGGCTTGGGGAAAGGGATCACCCGAGAAGCAGGCTTGGCCTGCTCTCGAAAGCGGCTGTTCAAGCATCAGGGGTCGGCAACTTCAGCGGGGGGAATGGGCATGGCTGATCAACCGGTGCTAGCGGGCAAACACTTCCAGGCGATTCTGGCAAGCGCGCCGCTGAACCAGGCGACGTTCCTTTGCCAGGGTTCGAGCAGCATGCTGTTCGAGCACGGTACCAGGCTCTATCGCCTCACGCTCGAAGGTTGCGGCCACAATTTTCTTGCCCGGCAGTGGGCCCAGGGCAACCGTAATGTCGTCGAGGTCATTCACGACTATGGCGCCGTGGGGCCCTCTGACGCTTCATTCAGGGGAAGCGAAAACGAGTTCTACTGGCTGGCCGAAGTGGAAAGGTTGATAAGCGTGGATGAGGCCAGCGAGCCGTTGCTTGCCAGCCTGCTGTCGGGGTTGCTCGACGACAATGATGATCTGCCGGCCAACGCCGTGCTTGCTAAACAGTGCCTGGCCTTGGCCGGTGAACATCCCGCGCTGGCGGGGGTGTTGATCACACTCGCCAGGGCGGCGGAATTTGCGCAGCGCCATGAATGTGACGTGGATGCCAAGCTCGACAACCTGATGCGCCGCCCCGCTACCGGGGAGCTGGTGTGGACTGACCCGCTGGGCGGGTGTTTCTATGCGCCGTAGATCAGCAATGAAGTGCTGATTTGGGCTATCGAATCTCAGCGATCTGCAAGGCCGCACACGCGGCCCCCTCAAGATTGACGTCAGCCCATGCGCCGGGCTGCTAGCAAGGCTGAACCGCCATTCGGTTACTGACCTTGCGCCCCAGCACCAGCACCGTGACAAAACCGCAGCCCACCAGTGCCGTGGCCAGGCTCAGCAGCACCGAGCTGCCCATCTGGTCGACGATGCGCCCGCCAAAGAACGACCCCAGCGCAATGATCACCTGAAACAAAGCCACGAACAGCGGCATGCCACGCTCGACATCCTTGGGCGCCACCACGAACATCCAGATGCTGGCGCAGGCCGGAAAGGCACCGAAGGCAAAGCCCCACAGCGCGATCAGCATCACCGCACCGGTCATGCCGGTGGCGAAGTAAGGGAACAGCGCCGTGCTGACGGCAATCATCAGCGCCACCAGCATCAGCGTGTAACGTACGCTGCGGTTGGCGGCAAACCCGGCGAAGACATTCCCCAGCACCCCGGCCACGCCATACAGCAACAGCAGCGAGCCAATGGTCGGCCCATCGAAGCCGGCGCTTTGCTTGAAGAACGGTGCCACATAGGTGTACGCGGCAAAGTGCGCCAGGCCGATCAGCAACACCGCAATCAGGCCGACCCGGGCCTGCGGATTGATGAACAGTGCCGGCAGGTCACTGATGCGAATGGCCTTGTCGGGGTTGAGCCGCGGCAGCAGGAACACCTGGGCCAGCAGCACCGGTACACCCACCAGCGCGGTCACCAGGAAGGTCATGCGCCAGCCCATCAGGCCACTGAGCCAGGTGCCGACGGGCACGCCCAGCACGGTGGCCAGGGTCACACCCACCATGATGATCGAGGTGGCCTGGGCTACCCCCACACCCTTGGGGGCCAGGCGGCCGCTGAGGGCGATGGCCGTGGCCCAGAACCCGCCGATGCTCACCCCCAGCAGCACACGGCCGAACAGCAGCAGGCTGAAGTCGGTGGCGTAGGCCACCACCGCATTGGCGATGATCATGATCAGGGTCAGGCCGATCAGCAGGTAGCGCCGGTCCATCGCGCCGATGCCCACCGACAGCAAGGGCGCAGCGAGTGCGGCCATGATGCCGGGCAGCGTCACCATCAGGCCGGCATGACCGGCACTGATGCCCAGGTCGCTGGCGACATCGTTGAGTACGCCCACCGGCAGAAACTCGCTGGTCACCAGGGCAAAGGCGCCCACCGCGACCGAGAGAATCGCCAGCCACTGCTGTTTGACGCTCTGTTGATTGTGTTCGGGAAGGCCGCTAGGGGCCTGGCTTGCGCTTGGCATGGTGCTGGGTTCCATGGGGGAAATGACGCCTTGAGCAGGCGCGGGAAGCGGGGAAAAATCGAACGCGATTATACAAGCGGGTTTTGCCGCGCCGACAGGCGGGCCCTTTGATAGTAATCATCAGCGCTATCGATGAAAGGCCCGTAGTAGAGCAACTGCTGCAGGCCCATGCAAGCTTGGCCCAGCTTGCCGGGCATGCCAAGCCCCGGTACCTGACGCAACATCCGCCAAGGCCCTGCCCAGCGCCTCAAATAATTTGAACCGCCTCTGGGCGAACTCGCCTAATGATCAGCATGTGGATGATCCCACAGGCAACGTGCCAATACCGGCAAGCGCTATCAGAGGTGGTCAACGTGGCTAAGGACGAGAAGAAAAGCAAAGACGGGTCTTCAAAAGCCAGCAAGGATTTGAAAGACAAGAAGTCATCATCGGCAAAGAAATCAGCTGCGGCATCGGCTCTTTCCAAAGCCTCTGAAAAGAAAGAAAAGAAAGACAAGAAAAAAGATGCCGAACCCAAGAAATCTGCAAAAAAATCGGACAGCAAGCCCGAGAAGGCCAAGAAGTCGGACAAGGCAGATAAACCTGCGAAAAAGAAAAAGTGACGGTTGCGATTGGCCAGGGCTTCATGCCCTGGCCTTCTCACGCTGAATCGCGCTCCCGTCACTGAGAGATGATCGCCTTGGGTCCAGCGCCCTACAGCGACTCAAGAAACGCCCGAATCGCCGCCCGTTCCTTCGCCCCCAGCGTTACATAGCGCTGCCGGGCCACTTGCGCTTCACCGCCATGCCACACGATGGCTTCCTCCAGCGTGCGCGCTCGGCCGTCGTGCAGGTAGCCACTGCCGGGGTTGATCCGCTCACCCAGCCCAAGCCCCCACAGCGCAGGGGTGCGCCACTCGCGGCCGTTGGCGAGAAAGTCCTCACGGCCATCGGCCAACCCCTCGCCCATGTCGTGCAACAACAAATCGGTGTACGGCGCGATCCGTTGCTGGCTCAGCGCCGGGTACAGCGGGTGTGTGCCCGTGACCAGTTCGGGCCGGTGACAGGCCGTGCAGCCAATCGCGGCAAACAGTTTTTTACCCTGCACAACCGCAGGCTCGGCCTGCTGCCGGCGCGCAGGCACGGCCAGGTGGGCGAGGTAGAAATGCAGGTCACCAAGCTGCATCGTGTCCAGCTCCGGCTCGCCGCCGTGGGGCGCCTGCGCGCAGGCCTGTTGGGCAGGCGTGCAGTTCTGCTCAGGAGCCAGCGTGGAGGTGATGCCCAGGTCGCCCAGCATGGCGTGGGCGATCTGTTGGCGCAGGTCGGGCTGGTTGGCCTTGAGGCCAAAGCGGCCCGCCTCGGCACGCTGTCGCTCCACACTCCATACCTGATTGACGCGCCCGGTCACGCCGTCGGGCTTGGCTTCAGCCGCCATGGCCTGCAGCGTGCTGGCCTCGATGGCCTCCAGCAAACCGAGGCCGAATACCGGCGAGCCCACCCGCGCCGAGGTCAACACCCCGTCCAGTGGCCCATAGGCCAGCTCCCGCAGGTCGACACGCGGCGTGCGCAGCATCACGGTTTCGCCATCGCCCAGCGGCACCGCGTGTTCCTGCCAGTACACATGGGCCCGCCCCTCCCCCGGCACACCGGGCACACCTTGGTCGTTGAGCTGGTCGCCATACACAGGATGAGGCTTCGGCCCGCCGTGGGCATCGCGGCCCGGCACGGACAGGCGCAGCAACAGGCTGCGCATCGCCTCCCCCTGCTGCGGCGCCTGGCCACGACCGTTCTTGGGGTGGCAGGCGATGCACGACACCCGGTTGTACAACGGCCCGAGCCCATCCACCGCTTCGTCGCGAGACGGCGCGACCACCCACGCCTGCCGGAACAGGCTGCGCCCGCGAAAGAAGCGCTCCAGCTGGCCTTCGTCCAGCCCGGCGAAGGGCTGGGCATAGGCTTCACGGTTGACCGCGGTGTGGGTGACATCGGCGCAGGCGAGCGCGCTCACCAGCAAACCGATCGACAGCCCGGCGATGCGCACAACGGTCACTGACCCAGCCCCTCCAGCAACCGCGCCGCCTCTGCCCGCTGCAGCGCGGCCTGGAACTGCCAGGTGATCTCGGTACGGCCCAGTGCATCCTGGTCGGTTGCCGGCTCGTGGGCCATGCCCTTGTCCTGACGTGCCGCGAACAGGCCCAGCAACGGCTTGGCCTCGGCTTGCCCGGCAGTCAGTGGCGGCGCGGTCAACAACTGACGTATGGCGGCTACGTCATGCCCCGCCGCTTCGGCCGCGTGCAGCCGCGTCCAGAGTTCGTTCAGCGCCTCGTGGGGCAGGCCCAGCCATTGGGTGAACAGCGAACTGATCAGCGCCAGGCGTTCGCGCGAGCTGCCGTTGCCGTAGTCATAGGCGCCGTGCCCCGCGGCAACGAACGGGTTGTGGTACTGCGCGGGCAGCTGCGCATACACGCTCGGGCGCACCGGCAGCTTGCGAATGTCGGCATCGGCCAGCAGCGCCTGCCCGGCGTCGGACAACACGTACCGTGCGAACGCCCGGGCACCGGCCGGCGCCTGGGTGCTTGCGGTAATGGCGATGAATGCCGGGTTGAGCCCACCGTGGGCCGGGTACACGAAGTCCACCGGCTCGCCGTTGGCCTTGGCCGAAGCGACGAAGAAGTCGATCGACAAGCCAACCGCTGCCCGCCCGCTGGTGACTTCGTCACTCACCAGCGTGCCGCCGCGCGTGACCAGCCGCGCCTGCCCGGCCAGTTCGCTCCACAGGGCCCAGCCGCGCTCCCAGCCATAGGCGCGCAGCACGATATCCAGCAGCACCGGGGCAAACCCGACCCGGCCCGGGTCGGGCAGCGCCACCCGCCCGCGCAACCGGGCGTCGAGCAGGTCGGGCCAGTCCTTGGGCGTGGGCACACCCAGCTCGGCGAGCGACGCGGCGTTGATGGCAAAGCCGTAACCTGCCAGCTCGGTCGCCTGGTACAGGTTTTTTTGATCACGCAACGCCAGGCCGCCGATCTGCGCCGGCAAGCCCTTCAGGCTGATACCCAGCGGCTGCCAACTGCCCGCCTTCGCCAGCCGGGTGAAGTTGCCCGGCGACGGCGCCCAGTACACATCCACCCCGCCCTGTCTGGCTTGCAGCAGGTAGGGCAAGGCATCGAAGCCCTGGCGCCAGAGGACCTGCAGGCGATACTCCGGGTGGGCCTGGGCAAAGCCATCCTCCACCCGCGTCATCACCTCCTGGGGGTAGCTGGTCATCACCACCACGCTTTGCGGGGCCGCGCTCAGCAGGCCGCTGAACGCCAGCAGCAGGCCCGCCAGCCAGCGGTTACAGCGGCACATTGAATTGCACGAAATATTGACGGCCCATTTCCGGGTAGCCCTCGCTGTACTCGTACAGGCGGTCGAACAGGTTGCGCACGCCGCCCTCGATCAGCACGTCGTTGCTGAAGCGGTAGCCGGTCTTGAGGTTGTACACCGCGTAGCCCGGTGCCATCTGGGTGGCGTCGGAGGTGTTGTAGCGACGCGAGGCCGCCTCCACGCTGGCGGTGTGCTTCCAGGCGTCGAGGTTCCACGAGGCCGAGCCGAACAGGCTGTGGCGCGGGGTGTCGGTGGGGTGCAGGTCGCGGTCGCTGCGGTTCTCGCGGTCGAGGAAGGTGTAGTTGGCTGCCAGCTCCCACTCGCCCAGGTCGCCGTTGATGCCCAGCTCCACCCCCTGGTTGCGCGCCTTGGCGATGTTCTGGAACTGGCCGCAGGGCGCGGCGCAGTTGTCCTGCGCGGGCACGGTGACCTTCTGGATGGAGTCTTCGATATTGGCCACGAACAGCGCCGCGTCCAGCTGCCATTGCGGGGCAACCTGGCCGCTGTAGCCGAACTCGTAGTGCGTGGCGCGTTCGGACTTCAGGTCCGGACTGGGGATGACCGTACCGAAGCGGGTCGAGTAGCGGTCCTTGATGGTCGCAAAGCGGCTTTTGCGCGCCACGGTGAGGCGCAGTTGGCCGTTGTCATCGGTGCCCAGCAGCGGGTTGGTGTTGGCGAACAGGCCGAGCTGCGCGTTGACCGCATCGTTGCTGCCGGTGGGTTCGTCGTACAGCACGGCCTGCTTGGGCGAGCTGGCGGTGGTGCCGTAGTTTTCGGCATCCAGGCTCTTGCGGTAGTTGTAGGAAACGCCGCCCACCACGCTGAAAATCTCGTTCAGGCGCAGGGTGTCTTCCAGGGCAATCGACTGGGTCTGGTCGCGAAAGTGGGTTTGCGGGCTGTCGCCATCGCGGGAGCGGTGCACGTCATCCTTGAAGTGGTAGGCGATGCCCAGGCGGTTGTTCTCGGTCAGGGCCAGGTCGGCTTCCACCGAGAAGCCGGTGCTCTCGTCGTCGTACTTGCTCGGGAAGCCCTTCTGCAGGTTACCCACCACGCCGTTGCGGTAGGCGAAGCTTTCCAGCGAGTTCTTGAAGGTATCGTGGTACACGCGGGTTTTCAGAAAGTGCTCGCCAAAGCCGGTTTTGGTGGCGATGAACACGCTGGTGTTGTCCGAGCGCGGCCACTCCCACCAGCGTGCGCGCTGGCCGGTCGGCGGCAGCTTGCCGGCATAGGTGGGCTGGCCCTTGCTGCCCTCCTGCTGAACGTAGCCGAGCACGTATTCATCGGTTTCGTTGGGGGTGAAGCCCAGCTTGAAGCTGAACTTGGTGTCGCGGTGGTCGCTGTTCTCGCGCCGGCCGGTGCCTTGCTGGTTGTTGGTGGGTTTGAAGTCGTCGGGCAGCAGGGTGTAGTCGTAATCCACATACGACACCCCGCCCTGCATCCACCACGCGCCCTGGTTGGAACCCACGTTGGCGTAGGTGCGGTAGGCGTTCACGTTGCCGTGATCGGTCAGCTCAAGCCCCCCGCCCACTTCGCCTTCGAATTCCTGCACCGGGCGCCGGGTAACCAGGTTGATCGCCCCGCCCAGGGTGTTGGGGCCGTACAGCAGCGAGGCAAAGCCCTTGTCCACCTGAATGCGCGACAGGTCGTAGGTGGTGAAGCGGCCCAGGTCGATGTTGCCGTCGTAGGGCACGTAGGTGGGGATGCCGTCGATATACACCGGCACCTGCAGGCGATCGAAGCCGCGCACGAACACCACCTGCTCGGCGCGACCGCCGATATAGCCCAGGTTGACGCCGGGGGCCAGGGTGAGCGCGCTGGCGACGGTTTCGCGGTCGTGCAGGCGGATGTCCTTCAGGTCGATGACCGTACCGCCGGTGGACAGGGTTTCGTCCTGTGGCGCGGAGATCTGGATTTCGCCGAGGGTGAAGGTGTTTTTCTGCTCCGCGAGGGCGGATTCAGCACCCAGGGCTGCGACGGCAACCATCAGGGCGTGCGGTGTTAGCGGCTTCATTGCTGCTCCTGTGTCGGCCTTGACGTAGGCGGCGCCCGGGCGACGTTGTGTATTATTTTATATAGCGACTGACGGTTTTTTCTGATCACGACCTCCCCAGGAGGTGATCAGCCGGTGGTTGCTTTAGGGGGGAAAGCGGGATGGCGCAGGGCCAAACGGCAGGAATGCTAGCGTTGTTCACAGGACGTTACAACGCTATACACAAAAATATATAGCGAATTGACCAACCCATAAGCGGGGCTTCTAGCGGCTTTGCGCTCGATGGCAAGGTGTCAGCGGAGTGCCGGCAAGCACATCGAACCCCCTACCCTCCAGGCGCGCTACATCGTCTGTCGAGGGATGGCATAAATACGTACAAGTTCCTCGTTGCAGGCGTGGTCAAAGAACCTGCTCTCTAGAAAAACGAAGCTCTCAACGAAGCCGCAGGTCGTGAACAGCTGCTTGACCTTGGTCATTTCCATTGAGTCCGTTTCAGGTTGATTCTTGATAAGCGTTTGGCGAAGTGCGCTGGCTGCGGTACTTGGGTATATGAAGAGTTGGGGCACCAACGTGGAGCCACCGCTGGCATCGAAGCGTGTGAAGGTGATGGCAGTCAGCTCTAACTGCCTTTGATTGCTGCGGGCGAGTGCACGTACGGTATTCAATACGAAAACAGCAAGCCCCAACAGAAAATCCGAGATGTCTTTTTTCTCAAGTTTCCTTTGTAATTTTTTTAATCTGCTGTCCCGTGAAATGATGGGGTATTCTTCAAAATCGTCGAACGCGCCTGCCAGGCAACGCAGATCATTGTAGGCTTCTTTTTTTATTATCTTTGCGTACAACCCATGTAACTTCATCTATTTGAATCTCAGCATACGTATTTTTAATGAAAAACACCGGGGCGCGGCATTGTATATTCAATCCACGCGAACAACTAATCGAGCCCTATCCACTAAATCGCCCTCCCCCGGATCATAGTACCGATACCGGTTGTAATGCAGCCTGGTCTCACGGTTGTGATACTGCCCCTGAAACCGTGGCGCATTACCCAGCCCTACCTTCCTCGCCCAAGCCGAGCGCTCTTCATGCACCTCACCCCACGCCTTGTACTGCACCGCCCACGCCACCTCACCCTTGTTGTCAGTCAGTTCCTTCGTCGGGCCCAGGTGGTCGCACTGGTACCACGCAATCGCATCAAACGCCTGCGGCTGCATGTGCGTTTACCACAACGGGTCCTGGTCTAAGCTGCAGATGCAAATCTACAGGAGCAGTTGCTGGGAATCATCGACACTGGTCGCGCCCTCAAGGACGCGTCTCGAGTGCCCCAAAGAATGCAAGTAATATAGAGTTCTGCTCTCATGACATATACTGCAAGTAAAGCCATCCAAAGACAGGCAATATCTACTTAACAATCAGGATCGAGAGCCGATAGTAACGAAGACCTCTCCATACTCTTCATCATATATACGTCGCGCCACTGCATACTCCGCACCAAATTCTTTAAATATTTTAGAGTTCCAACTTTCAGAAATTATTAGGGCAACTTCCATGGCTTGCTCCGTGGGAAGCTCATCAAAAACCCCCGTTATCTCTAGCAGGTTCATCCAGAACTGAGTCTCATCTAGACTTTTGCTCAAACTCAAGTGACGCTCAAACATCTCAGGATCGAACAGCTCAGCAACAAAAACCTTATCATTCAAAATATTGAAACTTGGCCATAAAAATCTTGCAAAGCAAACAATAAAGTCCGATGCCAGCTCGTGATTCACATAAATTGCCCTTACATAATCAATGCCTGTTACAGCGTGATCCTTATTGGCATTCACAAAAGAAGAGAAGTCAAATGATTTAATACTATCCAAGTTATTCACCTTTGGGATATTCGTCAGGTACTGGATGGCGCACGCGCCATTTATCTATGAATACACGACCGTCTGGCCTAGTATTTCCGTTGCTTCTTTTATGTTCGGCCTAGCAATATTTCCGTGATTTTTCCCGACCCACGGTACTGCTTCCACGTTCCAGTAATGCGCGGTGGATTGCCCACCTCGTCATGGAACCACTGCAGCGTGCTCGCCGCATTGAGCGCCTGGTTCAGCTTGCCATTGTCGGCATAGGCAAAGCGCTCGTTCTGCGACTGGTCACCCTGACTGGCGGTATGCGCGCCAGCCGTCCCATGGGGTCAAGACGCGGGTCATCACAACACTGGCCACCCTACCAACAGGGCATTTCTCGCATATTTTCGATGAACACTAGGCGCCCTTCATCGCCTACTAAGCTTTCTAACTTAGTCAAGAAACCATCCATGTCTTGGGAGATCAAATAAAATGCCCCCCAGCCATGCTCTTGCGCACGTTGAGAAATCCCAAAATATGCGCAAGAAGATAGCAGACTTTCATACAATGGTTCTTCAATCCGGCTGTCATCTTGCAGGAAGTGCGACAACTCAGAAGGCTCTGGCTTTTCAGTGTGCCTATAGCGGGAAAGAATGCTGTATTTTTTCATGGCTAGCACATAACGCTCATGCGAGGCAACTAAACTGCTAAATGCGCCACCTTTATCTTTGAAGAAAAAATTCGGCATGCCTCCCTTGGGGAATACTCCTGGATGATCAACACTGCCTGAGCCGCGTAAGCAGTAACACTCTCCTAACAATTCATCTAAAATACTTTCAGCTATCTGATTCACATCGAACCCCAGCTTACCATTCGGATCACGCGCCATTACAGCAGAAAGCTCATCATTACCATTTGCCGGTAGTGAAGATATACGCTCATTGGCGTATTTTTTTAGATACTTAAATTCCGACCTGCAAATCAAAACTTCGAACATCCCAGCTACCCCGGATAAGTAAATACTATGACTTCGCCTTTCTTGTTTTTCGCGTGCACATGCGGCCCGTCGTGATGAGCAGGAAATCCTTCGCCTACCATATGAGGGTGCCCGTCTGGGTGATCAAAAACTAGCGGCTTAGCGCCTTCTTCCTTCCGTCCTAGCGTACTTCCTCTAGCGCACAGACATGCGTAATTTTTCCCCCTGCTTTCAGAATTAAGCTCGGCAACTAGAATATCCTGCCTATCGAGGCAAACATAAAATTCACCTGAAAACTCATGCGCCTTGTAGATTTAACACAAAACCCGTCACGGCATAATCATTATTAGCGAGCGCGAATGATTCATTTCCTGTTCTAGTTCACTTCATCCCTACTGGTTATTCAGCTACGGCCCCCATTGAAATTTCACCCTCGACATACTCCACCCGACTAGCCCTATTTCTGTCTTTTTAACCACTCAGACATCTTCTCATGGATTCTACGAAGAATATCTGTGCTGCCAAAAATACAAAAACTTTGTGAGTTGTCGGATTTTCTATCCAGCAAGGTAGTTTCGACTATCTCGCTTGCAGTGCCTTTAACCAGAAATGTTTTTTTGCTGTCTCCCTGAACGCCGCATGGGCATGCTTTGTCTATAAATTTTTCGGCTCGTTTGAATGTGTCCTCCCTAACTTTGAGATCCCTCTTTGCTTAGCTTGTCTTTCAATTCTGTGATTTTCAACTTTGCGCCCTCTGCTGTGAGTGGATTTTCTTGGTTCCAACTCACCGACTCTTCAAGGTTTTTTCCTTGTGCTTGAATACGTCCCCTGTGTGCGGCCAAGCCTAAAGGATCAATCCATCCGACTGGGCTAACGACGTAACTATAGAGGTTCAGGCCGCCGTAATAGCTAATATCCAGAATGTGTCGCTTTGAGTATTTTTCTCGTTACGACCTCATTAAATAGGCCGAAATATCCTAAGCTCAACCACTAAATATAAATACACCTCAACTATAAACTCCCCCCTCTACAAACCAAGATCTCACCATGATCATTGCCAGCCAACATACAAGAAATATTTTCATCGACCACGTAATACTCAAAAAAACGACAAATTTCAATAATATCCTAAACTTTATTCAATGGAATAAAAAATACAAATTTTTCCTTGTTATCATCATCCACTACAAACCAAACTTTATCATTATCTGCGGGAAATATTTCAAGCAAGTGTTGATAGCCAGAATTGTCCGCAAAGCTATACACTTCCGGCTTACTGACCAGTGATAACCACCAAGCCCTAGGGGTTCCTGAGATAAATCTCTTTTCAATCAAAGAAGTAACTCTTTCTTTATCTTCGATTTCGTTAGGACTCAGCCCCTCTGAAATCAATGCAGCAGACAACTCTGACCTCAAATTTACTTCTTCACTCTCACACATAACTTTACCTACTTCTTATCAGGCCGGTGAGGATGTAGCTCCAGCCGGACAACAAATTTTGCAAATCCTCAAAAATGCTGTATTGCAGCGCACTCAAAACACCAGATGCTATATGCATGCACTTTTAACCGAGTCTAATCGCCCCCCAATAAACGCCTTAGCCCAACCAATCAACAACCCAACCCGACTCTGCAAAGTACTTTATCAAACTCTCTTTCGACTCAATCCAGTCATCAAACCCCACGCTGAAATCATATTTATTTGAGGTTAATACATAATAACCGCCCATATCACCCAAATCAAAAATCACCTTAACATACAACCCCGCATCGTGACCGCTGACAACTTTACCAACTACACCTAGAGGTGGTATCTTCATCATCACTCGCAAGTAAGTAACTTGCCCTCATTACACATAACGGGCGAGCAGGATCATCCCTGCCTGCCTAGTGCGGTTTTAGACTGAAATCTACTTGAGGCTCGTTATTTTCTTCGGATGAAAGCCCTATGGTAACGAATATCTCCCCCGTATCTTCATCCAATATATATCGTGCCAAGGCATGCTCCGCACCAAATTCTTTCAAAATCTTAGAGTTCCAGCTTTCAGATACTATTACAGCAACCTCCATGGCCTGATCAAACGAAAGCTTGTCGAATACGCCCGTTATCTCTAGCAGGTTCACCCAGAACTGAGTTTTACCAGGCGTGCTTTTCACATCTAAATGCTGTTGGTATAGCTCGGCATCAAACAACTCAACAACAAAAACCTTGCCATCTAGCATTTTTAACGCCGGCCATATAAGTCTAGCGAACCAAAGAATAAAATCGCCTGCAAGCTCGTGCGACTTATAAATTGAACACAAATAATCAACGCCCGTCACAACATGATCATTATTCGCTAAAGCAAATGATTTATAATCATATGATTTGAAATGGTTTGACTCATTCACCTTTTGGAGCCTCATGTGGGAGAGGTGCTAATACACGCCTCTGATGGATAAGAACCCTACCATCTGGCGTGGACTATTTTTTGCTTATTTAATATTCGGCCTAGGATATTTCCGTGGTCTTTTCCCGACACACGGTACTGCTTCCACGTACCATCCCCAAAGTGTGTCGTTTACTGGCCATCACTCCGCAACTTGACTAACTCCATGATCAACATCAGGGCATAACTATCTCAACGTTGCACGCGGTGTTTTTTCGTTTACTGCAACCGCCCGACTAACTATTGGATGCTCGTTGCGCTACAACTTGATTAGCACCTCTCTCCCGACGTCTTCATTGCAATGCCATGTCTCGTATTGCAATGTTTACTGGCGGAGAAAAAACCCAATAACATCATGAGAAATTGTATTGCTTTGCGTGATGTAGTTGTCATGATTTATCCTTTCGGCCCTTTGTGCTTCTCCTTCATTACATCGCCATATTCATTGAGGATTGCTCACCTGGCGGCTGCATTTCTTTTAGAAAATGCCAACTCCCAATGGAAACTTCCACACGCTCTATTTAGTATTGATTGAAGATTTGATTTTTTTCCTAGAAGCCTCCATATCATCAAAAACCGAATCGACAATAGAAATTCCTTCTTCAGCAAGGAACCTATCGACTTCACGATCAATAATCCCTAAAAAAACACGATAACTAGCTTCTGCAAAAAAACGACCCTGATAAAAAATAGAAAGCCTTTCTCCTTTAATCTTAAATAATAACGCAAAAGATGAATCAACTCCGATAAATTCAAAAGATTTTGTGCTTTTCAATTTCACCAAGCCATCAATTAAGGAGGTAATTGACAAATATATCATCATCCGAAGTCTTGAATCATCCTTGGAGTCTATACCTTGATCGCCAGAGGAAAGCCTCATATCCCCCAAGTCAAATCCTTCTGGCTCACCGCCCTCTTCGGATCTCGAAATGTAGAACTCCATAACTATTAGCCTCCTCTAACAGGGAAAACCGTAATTGTCCTATTTCCATCATGAGAGTCGAATACACCTCGAACCCGGTCGGTGCGACCATTTATTTTTATGCGCTTCTCATAGATTTGCATTCTGCTACTAGGATCAGAAACTCTATTACCCTTTTTCACAAGACACTCACATGCCGTCTGAATTTGTTCTTGCGTTGTCCCCTCAGGAAACAGGTCACCATGGCCCCCTGGATGGGTGCCACTCACATGCCGCTCATCAATATGTTGCCAGCCTTCTTTTCGATTGCCAGGATCAATACGAGGTTTAGCTACTTTTCGCCCCGCCAAACCCAATGGATCAACGCAATCCGTCGGATTTAGTGCGTATTGGTACAGGTTCAACCCACCCGAATAACTAATCGGATCCTGCCCAACAAATCGCCCAACCCCCGGATCATAGTACCGATACCGGTTGTAGTGCAGCCCAGTCTCCCGGTCGTGATACTGCCCCTGAAACCGTAGCGGGTTACTCAGCCCTACCTGCCTTGCCCAAACCGACCGCTCCTCACGCACCTCCCCCCACGCCTTGTACTGCCCCGCCCACGCCATCTCGCCATTGTGGTCGGTCAG
>NZ_JAMYBY010000014.1:0-167309 GCF_024126555.1 Pseudomonas sp. VE 267-6A | reverse complement strand
CAAGCCGGGCAAGGAGCCGCGGGTGGGTGACGAGTTCGTGCTGCGTACCGGTTTCGACGAACGTACCGTGGTAGTCACGGCGCTGGTTTCGAGAACGGCGCTGTACCTGTGGGAGCGGGCTTGACCCGCGATGAGGCCCTCAAGCCCGACCTCAGTTCGAACAGGCGGTGGCAACGGGGGATGCCTGCTACCTGGTATGGCCGGTGGGCAGTGCGTGGCGCGAGAGCATCGAGCGATTGCGGGTGTACCTGCTGGCCTCTTCGCCGGCAAGGCCGGCTCCTACAGACGGCGCAACCTTGTAGGAGCCGGCCTTGCCGGCGAAGAGGCCCGCAAGAGCGACCTCAGAACCGCGTCGTGGCACTCACCCCGAACGTCCTGCGATCCCCCCGCGCATCCCACGCCACATCGAACGGCAGCGGCACGCTGTCGGTCTTGTACTGCTTGTCGGTGAGGTTGTTCACGTAGGCGGTGAAGTCCAGGTCATATTGCCCGCCCACATGGTACGTGGCGCTGGCATTGCCCAGTGTGTAGCCACCCTGCGACACGCTGTGGTCGGCCTGCGCGGTGGGCAGAAAGAAGATCCGGCTCTGGTAGCGCCAGTCGGTGCCCAGGGTGATGTCGTCGCCGTTCTCCAGCGCAATGCGATAACTGCCCCCCACCGCCAGCGTGCGCGACGGCGAACGTGCAATGCGGTTGCCCGAGTAGTCCACACCCCCCGATTCGAAGTCCTGCAACTCGGTATGCAGCAGCCCCAGCGAGCCATGCAGTTCCAGGTTGGCCAAGGGCAGCGCCTGCAACTCGAACTCGGCACCGCGTATCACGCCCTGGCCGCTGTTGGTCAGCAACGACACCACCTGCCCGTTGCGCACCGACACCGCGTTCACCTGGATGTCCGAATAGTCGTAGTAGAACACGTTGGCATTGGCGATCAGGCGCTCGTCGAACCACTCGCTCTTGACCCCCAGTTCGTAGGCGTCGACGTTCTCCGGCGCCACCACCGAGGCTTCGGCCTGCACCTGCGCCCCGCCGCTGAAGCCGCCGGAACGAAAGCCCTTGGCATAACGAAAGTACACCCGCGCGTTGTCGTTGAGCTGGTATTCGGGGGTGAAGTCGTAGGTCAGCTTGTTCCAGGTGCGTTTCTCGTCCTGCACCACCGTGGTCGCCAGCGGCCCGCTGTAATGCTTCCACCAGTCGTTGCGGTTGCTGAAGTCGACACTGGCAGCATCCGGCGCGGCCACCCGGCGCAGGTCGATGTCCTTTGTTTCGCGGGTCCAGCGCAGGCCGGCGGTGAAGCTCAGGTCGTCGGTGGCCTGCCAGGTGCTGCTGCCGAACAGCGCGAAGCTGTCGGTCTTCTGGCCGATGTCGGTACGCCCGAAGTCGGCCACGCCGAAGGCCTGGTTGTAGGCTTCGGGGAACAGCGCGTTGCTGTTGTGGCTGTCGAGCTGTTCGTGGAACAGGTGGGTGCCGACGATCCAGCTCACCGGCTGGTTCTTCGCCGACGACAGGCGCAGCTCCTGCGACACCTGCTTCCAGCGGTCGTCGTTATAGCCACGGCCGAACTCGTAGATGCTCATGTTCGGGCTCTGGGCCTTTTCGTGCACGTCGTCGAAGGCGGTGATCGAGTCCAGCTGCAGCTCGCCCAGGTCCCACTTGAGCGCCAGTTGCAGGCCGTTGTGCTCGATGCGGTCATCGGCCTTGCCGGTGAAGGCGACCTTGTCGGAGGCAGGCTTGGGCGCAGGCCCGAACAGCGTGCTGCCGCCCGGCCCGGCACCCCAGGCGCGGGCCACGATACCTTGCCCCTTGTAGTCACGGGCGTGCAGCTGCAGGGTGGCCTGCAGGTCGTCGTTGACCTGGGCCAGCAGTTGCAGGCGCAGGGCCTGGTCGTGGATGTCGCCGGCGGTATGGCCATCGACCTCGTTCTTGAGCTGGCCGTCGCTGCTCTGGTCGATGAACGCCACCCGCGCGGCCAGGCGGTCCTTGACCAGGGTATCGCCGTAGGCACCTTCGTACAGGCGCGAATTGTAGTTGCCCAGGTCGAGCTTGAAGTAGCCGTTGGCGCCGTCTTCGAAGCTTGGCTTGCGCGACACGAAGTTGATCGCGCCACCGGTGGTGTTCTTGCCCCACAGCGTGCCTTGCGGGCCGCGCAGCACCTCGACGCGCTCCATGTCGTAGAGCGGGAAGCCGGTGGCCACGTGCGGGTCGATGTACACGTCATCGGTATAGATGCCCACCGGGTACACGGTGGTCGAGGCCATGTCGCCCGAGCCCATGCCGCGGATGTACCAGCGCGGGCGCTGGTGCCCGGCGAACTCGGGGGCGATGGCGTTGGGCACGTTCTGCAGGGCCTTGCCGGCACTGAAGCCGCCGCCGCTGCGGTCGATCTGGCGGTCACTGACCACCGAGATCGCCGAGGGTACGTCCTGTACCGATTCTTCGCGCTTCTGCGCGGTCACGGTGACGGTGGGCAAGGCGTCGGCGGGCGGTGCGGCGGCCAGGGCGGCGGTGCCGTGCAACGTGGCGGCAATGGCCAGCGCAAGGGGTAGATAGGCGGCAGGGGCAGGCATGGCGGGGGTTCCGATGAGTCAGGGTAAGCGGACTATCGCAAGCAGCGTGCCAATGCTTTATGTAGTTGAATTCTATGAATTTTATGGATTATTCGAACAGCGACTGCTGACCAGGCAACAGTGTGGCAGCAGCGGGTTGTGTGCTGGGCATCAGGGCTGCTTGCGCAGCCCATCGAGGGCCAAGCCCGCTCCCAAAGTGATCACCGCCACCCTGCAAGAGCGGGCTTGACCCGCGAAGCTTTTACCAGTCGTAGGTCAACTCAAGCGCCGCCGTACGCTCCTGACCGTAATAGCAGCCAAACGCATACACGCACGTCGACACATACTCCCGGTCGAACAGATTCTGCACGTTCAGGCTCGCCTGCAGGCCCTTCAACCCCAGCTGCGCCAGGTCGTAGTTGATCGTTGCGTCATACACCACGAACGACGGTGTCTTGAAGGTGTTCGCCGAGTCCCCGTAGTTCTTGCCGGTGTACCTGGCCCCTGCCCCTACTGTCAGCCCGGCCAGGCTGTCGTCGAAATGCCAGGCCACCCAGCTGCTGGCCGACCACGGTGCCTGCGCCGCGTTGCGGTTGCCCTCGTCGCCGTCGGCGCTCTTGGTGCGGAACGAATCCAGGTACGACAGCGCCAGCAGCAGGTCCACCTGCCCCATGCTGCTCTTGGCCTCCAGTTCGATACCGCGCGAGCGGATCTCGCCATCCTGGGTCTGGTACATCGGGTCGTCGCGGTCGGTGGTCAGCACGTTCTTCTGCTTGATCTGGTACACCGACGCCGTGATCAGGGTGTTGTCCTGCGGCTGGTACTTGACCCCCACTTCATACTGCTCGCCCTCGATCGGCTTGAACGAACTGGCACCACGCGCCGGTGAGCTCTTGCCCACCGACGGCATGAACGATTCGGCATAGCTCACATAGGGCGCCAGGCCGAACTCGGTGACGTAGGTCAGGCCCACTCGCTTGGTGAACTTCTTGTCCTTCTGCGGCACCTTGCGCTCTGCCGGGCTTTGCGCCAGCAGGTCACGGTTCTCGACCTCGGCCCAGTCCTGGCGCCCGCCCAGGGTCAGGATGAAGCGGTCGAAGCGGATCTGGTCCTGCACGTACAGGCCGGTCTGCTTCACCGTGTTGTCCCACTTGGTGGTCAGGGTCGGCACGCCGTCGGTGTGGTAGTTGGTGGGGTTGTACAGGTCGATGATCTCGGCGTTGTAGAGGTTGTAGCCCTGGTAGCGACGGGTGAACTTGCGGTAGTCCACGCCGCCCAGCAAGGTGTGCTCCAGCGCCCCGGTGCTGAACGTGCCCTCCAGGTTGTTATCGATGCTGTAGGTGGTGTTGTGCTGGCGCCAGTCCAGCTTGGTGCGGGTGGCGCGGGTATCGTCGACCACGCCGTTGGCATCGGTGACGAAGCGGTTCAGGTAGAAGCCGCGGTAGCGATCGTTGACGTCGATGTAGCGTGCACTCTGACGAAACTTCAGGTTGTCGTTGAACACGTGCGCCAGGTCGTAGCCGAACACCTGCTGGTCGCGGGTGTAGGCGTTCCAGTCGCTGTCGCCCAGGAACACGTCGCGGTCGATATGCTGGCCGCGGCTGTTGCGATACAGCGTGCCGATGACCGGCAGCGCCTGATAGTCCGCCGCGCCCTTGTCGCGCTGGATCTGCGCGTAGGCGGTGAACTCGGTCTGCTCGTTTGGCGCCCAGGTCAGGCTCGGCGCGATCAGCGTGCGCGACTCGTCGGCATGCTCGACCTGCTCGTTGCCGCTCTTGGCCAGGCCCACCAGGCGATAGCTCAGGGTCTTGTCGGCGTCCAGCGCACCGCCCACGTCGAAGGCACCCTTGACCCGGTCATAGCTGCCATAGCTGAGCTTGACCTGATGATGGTCCTCGGTGCCCGGGCGCTTGGACACCAGGTTGATCATGCCGCCCGGCTGGTTCTGGCCGTACAGCACCGAAGCCGGGCCCTTGAGCACTTCGATGCGTTCAAGCAGGTAGGGGTCGATCTGCGGCGCGCCGCCCAGGCTGCCGGCATACGGCAGGTAGGCGCCATCCAGGTACAGCAGGGTCGGCGCAAAGCCGCGGCTGCCGATCTCGTCGGCGATGGTGTTGCGGTCGGTGTAGCCGTTGGTACTCAGCCCCGGCGTATAGCGCAACGCCTGGGTCAGGTTGCGAGCGCCCTGGGTCTGCACTTGGGCGGCGGTGACCACGTTGACTGCCTGGGGGATTTCGAGGATCGGCGTGTCGGTCTTGGTGGCCGTGGCGCTGCGGGTGGCCACGTAACCTTCCACCGGGCCGCGCGCGTCTTCCAGGCTGCGGCCATCGATGGCGGTGGGCGCCAGGTTGAGCGCGGCGCCATCGCTCAACGGGTACAGGCTCCAGGTGCCGCCGCGGGTGCTGCCCAGCCCCAGGCCAGTGCCGGTCAGCGCCTGGCGCGCGGCCTGTTCGGCAGTGAAATTACCGCGTACCGCAGCGGCACGCTTGCCCTCCAGCAGCGCCGGGCTTACCGACAGGGTGTGCCCGCCTTCGCGAGAGATACGGCTGAGCGTCTCGCCCAGCGGCCCGGCCGGCAGGTCGAAACGGTGCACGACACTGCTGGCCGCGATGGCGTTGTCGGCCTGCGCAGGCATCGTCGACAGCGGGCCAAGGGCGATGGCCAGGGCCAGCAGCCCTGGGCGGAAAGTCATGTGTGACATGGTGGCAAGGTGCTCGTTGTAGGTTGGCATTCAACGAGCAAGACCGACGAAAACGCCAACCCCCTCACACCGGGTGCAAAAAAATCAGCGCGCCTCTATTCGGGTCAGCCAGCCGCCGTACTGCTCCAGGCGAATCGGCAAGGTCTCGGCCAATGCGTGCAGGGTGGCATCGCTGTCATCCAGGCTGAACACCCCGAACACCCGCACCTGCGCCGCCTGCGGGCTTGTGCGCAGCAGCCCCGGACGATAGCGGCGCAGCACTTCGACCACCTCGCCCAAGGGCTCGTCGTGTACCACCAGTTGCCCGCTCTGCCAGTCGGCGCGGCTGCGCAGCGACACTGCTTCGGGGTGGATACCCTGCGCATCGAAACGCGCCGCCTGGCCCTGTTCGACAACGCTGCTGGCGCCCCCACGGGTGGTCAGTCGCACGCTGTGCTGCTGCACTGCCACCAGGCTGTGGTCACGGCTCTGGCGCACCAGGAACTGCGTACCCAAGGCACGCGCCTCGCCGTGCGCCGTGGCAATCACGAAGGGCCTCGCGGCATCGGCCGCCACCCTTACCAGCACCTCACCTTCACGTATCAGCACACGGCGCTGCGCAGCGTCGAAGCGAATGTCCACGGCGCTACGCGCGTTGAGCAACAGTTCGCTGCCATCGGCCAGGGTCACGCGCTTGCGCTCACCCGTGGCACTGTGCAGATCGGCAAACAGGCCTTCGAGCGGTGTCAGACGGTTGGCGATGCCGCCTGCACCCAGCCCCAGCAGCAGCATCGCCAGGCCGCCACCCAGCACCTTGCGCCGGCCGTGCACGGGCGCCGCCAGCAAGCTGCGACTGGCGGCCTGGCGCTGGCCGGGGCTGCGCGCTTCGGCTTCTTCGAGGCTGGCCAGCGGCTGGCTGAGCAGTGCATTGACCCGCTGCCAGGCGTGGCGGTTGGCCGGGCTGGCCGACAGCCAGGCTTCGAAGGCCTGATGCCGCGCATCGCCAGGCGGTACCGACTCCAGCCGCAGCAACCAGTCGACCGCCGCCTGGGTGGCCGAATCCACCTTGGGCACGCTCATGGGCCCACCACGCTCAGGCAATGCACAAAGGCGCGGCGCAGGTCGCGCTCCACCGTCGCCAGCGACACGCCCAGTTGCTCGGCTATTGCCGGCTGCGACAGGCCTTCCAGACGATGCAGCACGAACGCCTGGCGCACCCGCAGCGGCAGGCCCGCCAGCAGACGGTCGATGCTCTCGATGGCCTCGCGCACCAGGGCCAGGTCTTCTTCAGAGGGGCTGAAGCTGTCGGGCAGCAAAGCCAGCTGCTCCAGGTAAGCGCGCTCCAGGCTGCGGCGGCGCCACAGGTTACGCAGCAGATGGCGCGCCACGGTGGCCAGGAAGGCCCGGGGCTGCTCCAGCTGTGGCAATTGCTGCGAGCCCAGAGCGCGCACGAACGTGTCCTGGGTCAGGTCGGCGGCATCCTGCGGGCAGTGCAACTGGCGATACAGCCAGCCGCGCAGCCAGCGGTAGTTGTCGCTGTAGAGCGCGGTGAACAGGGCGTTGGGGTCTGAAGGCGTGGGCACGCTGGGCAAATCCGACACGAATGGTAATTTGTCTCATTATCATGTTGATGTTTTGCCGTGAAAGCAATGCTGCCCTGCGACAACGCCTTGATTTAAGGTAGGCCCTTGCTGCCACCCACCAGGAGCCTGCCGATGATCCGCCCCGCCACCGCCCACGACGTTGCACCTGTACAGGCACTGATCGAGGCTGCCTATGCGCTGTACATTCCACGCATCGGTGCCAGGCCGGGGCCGATGCTGGAGGATTACGCCGCGCTGATCGCCCAGGGTCGGGTCGAGGTATTCGAAGAGCAGGGTCAGGTGCTCGGTGTGCTGGTGCTGATCGCCCAGGCCGATGGCCTGTTGCTCGACAATGTCGCGGTAAGCCCGGCCGCTCAGGGCCGCGGGCTGGGGCGACAACTGATGGCGCATGCCGAAGCGCGGGCCCGGCAGCTGGGGCTGGAGGTGGTGCGGCTGTACACCAATGAAGCGATGAGCGAAAACCTGGGGCTGTATGAGCGGCTGGGTTATCGCGAAACCCACAGGGCCGAGCAGGCTGGGTTTCGGCGGGTGTTCATGGAGAAGCGGCTGGGCGACTGAAGTGCCTGGCCGGCAAGGCCGACGCCTACAGGCGTAGCGCTGAACCTGTAGGCGCCGGCCTTGCCGGCGAAGGGGTGTCTCAGTCTTCCAGCGGCTTGGGCGGCGCAGCCGGCTTGGCGGGCTTGGCCGGTTTGGCATGCTTGCCCGGCTTGCCCTCTGGCGCAGGCTCGGCGGCGGGCGCTGCGACCGTCGGCGCCACAATGGCCTTTTCGCTGGCCGGCAACTGGTCGACCGCCGCGAAGATCTGCTCCGGCTCCA
The DNA here is from genome assembly GCF_024126555.1 of Pseudomonas sp. VE 267-6A. Taxonomy (NCBI): domain Bacteria; kingdom Pseudomonadati; phylum Pseudomonadota; class Gammaproteobacteria; order Pseudomonadales; family Pseudomonadaceae; genus Pseudomonas; species Pseudomonas sp. VE 267-6A. Next base: position 159,666 of record NZ_JAMYBY010000014.1, on the reverse strand, counting down.
CCGTGCCGTCATGCTCGATGATGTGCTTCTCGCCGTCCTTGCCCACCAGTACCACCTGGGTGCCCTTGCGCGCGCCCAGGCTGAGTTCGCGAATCAGCGCCATGGTGGTCTGCTGCTCGAGGTTCTTGTCGTCACGCTTGCCGACCATGCCCGCCACGCTGTAGAGCACCAGGTTGCGCTCCTCGAACTTGCTCTTGGTCGCCGGGTCCTTGAGGGCCTCGTTCAAGGTGCGCAAGGTCGGGTCGGCGGTGCTGGGGGCAATCACGATCAGGGGTCTGGACTTGCCCAGGTCAACGGCCAGGGGCGCGTCGTCGGCGAGCAGCGGGCTGGCGACTGCCAGCAGGGTGGCGAAGGTCAGTGACCGAACAAGCATGTGCATCTCCTTCTTGTTTCCATGCACCAAAGACTACAGATCAAAGCGAAAGATCCGAGCGAGCCTAAACGACTGCCCGCATGTGTGGACGTTTACAAAAGTAACTTTCGGTTTCAAGGGTAGCTGTGCATGTGCAGAGGATAGCTGAAGGTCAGGGATGTGTCGGGCCACTGGCCCCTCCGCCGGCCAGGCCGGCTCCTGCTGGTTCGCTCAATGGTGGTGTGCAGGGGCGCAACAGCCCCATCAGAACAACCCCATCTGCCGATCGATCAGGGTGCTGAAGTCATCCCCCACAAACGGCAGTATCGCATCGGCCACCGGCTGCAGTTGCCGGGTCAGGTAATGCTCGTAGTCGATGCCGTTGCGCCGGTTTTCCAAAGGCTCGGGCCCGGCCAGGGTCATCACGTAGCTGATCCACCCGCCATTCTGGTACTGGCGTGGCCGCCCCTGGCTGTCGTTGAACTCGTCGGCCATGCGCGCCGCCCGCACATGCGGCGGCACGTTGCGCTGGTAGTCGTCCAGGGGCCGGCGCAGGCGCTTGCGGTAGACCAGCTGATCGTCCAGCTCGCCGGCCAGGGTGCGCTGCACGTAGTCCTTCACATAGGCCTGGTGCGGCCTGCGCTCGAAAATGCGCTGGTACAGCTCCTGCTGAAAGTGCTGGGCCAGCGGCGACCAGTCGGTACGCACGGCCTCCAGGCCCTTGTAGACCATCTCGTCGGGCCCGCCCTCGCGGTGCACCAGGCCCGCATAGCGCTTCTTGCTGCCCTCCTCGGCACCGCGGATGGTGGGCATCAGAAAGCGCTTGTAGTGGGTTTCGTACTGCAGCTCCAGCGCACTGTCCAGGCCGTACTCATCGCGCAGGTGCTCGCGCCACCACTGGTTGACCTGCTGCACCAGGGCACGCCCGATCTCCCCGGCCTGCGCCTCGTCATGGGCCCGCTTGAGCCACACGAAGGTCGAGTCGGTATCGCCGTAGATCACCGTGTAGCCCTGGGCCTCGATCAGCTCGCGGGTGCGGCGCATGATCGCGTGCCCGCGCATTGTGATCGACGACGCCAGGCGCGGGTCGAAAAAGCGGCAGCCACTGGAACCCAGCACCCCGTAGAAGGCGTTCATGATGATCTTCAGCGCCTGCGACAGCGGCGCATTGTGTTCGCGCTTGGCCTGCTCGCGGCCCTGCCACACCCGCTCGACGATGGCCGGCAGGCAATGCCGGGTGCGCGAGAAGCGTGCGCCGCGAAAACCCGGCACCGAGTGTTCGTCATCCGGCTCGCGCAGGCCCTCGACCAGGCCGATGGGGTCGATCAGAAAGGTGCGGATGATCGACGGGTACAGGCTCTTGTAGTCCAGCACCAGCACCGACTCGTACAGGCCGGGGCGCGAATCCATCACGAAGCCGCCGGGGCTGGCCTCGTCCGGGCGCCCGCCCAGGCTTGGGGCGACGAAGCCCTGGCGGTGCATCAGCGGTATGTACAGGTGACAGAACGCCGCCACCGAACCGCCGCTGCGGTCGGCCGGCAGGCCGGTGACCGTGGCGCGTTCGAGCAGAAAGGTCAGCAGCTCGGTCCTGGCGAAGATGCGCGTGACCAGCTCGCAGTCCTTGAGGTTGTAGCGCGCCAGGGCCGGCTTGTCCTCGGCGAACATGCGGTTGATTTCGTCCATGCGCTGGTACGGCGTATCGATGGCCTTGCCTTCGCCGAGCAGGGTCTGGGCGACGTTCTCCAGGCTGAACGAGGGGAAGCTCCAGGTCGCCGACCGCAGCGCCTCGATGCCGTCGATGATCAGGCGCCCGGCAGCGGCGGCAAAAAAGTGCGTGCGGCTGCCGTGCTCGCGCCATTCCATCACCTCGCCGCCGCGCCCCAGGCGCAGCGGCACCTGCAACTGCTGGGCATGGGCGTGCAGCACGCGCAGGTCGAACTGCACCAGGTTCCAGCCGATGATCGCGTCGGGGTCGTGCCGGGCCATCCAGTCGTTCAGGCGCTCCAGCAGCTGGGCACGGCTGGCGCAGTACTCCAGGTCGAAGTCCACGCCACTGGCGTCGCCGTTGGCCGGGCCGAGCATGTACACCTGGCGCTGGCCACAACCTTCCAGGGCAATCGAGTACAGCTCGCCGCGCTCGGTGGTCTCGATGTCCAGCGACACCAGGCGCAGGTTCGGCCGGTAGTCCGGGGCCGGCTTGAGCTGGGCGTCGAGCAGCAGGCCGTCGGCATCGGGGCGGCCGCTGAACGTCACCGGGGCAGTGATGAAGCGCTCCATCAGGTAGCGCTCGGGCGGGCGGATGTCGGCTTCCAGCAGGTCGACGCCCGCGGCGCGCAGGCGTTTTTCCAGCTGCATCAGCTGGCGATGCTGGCGGCAGTACAGGCCCAGCACCGGTCGGTGGCGGAAGTCGCACAGCGCCAGCTCGCGCAGCTCGACGTCGCGTTCGGTGCGCAGCACCGCCTCGACATGGGCACGCTGGGTGGCGGCGACGAACGCCACCGACGTCTGCACGGGCAGGCGCAACTGGCGCGGGCCCTGGTCGGTCGCCAGCCAGAACTCCACGCATGTGCCCTCTGGCGTATCCCGCCAGTGCCGGGTCAGGACAAAGCCCTGTTGAACCTCCACCGCTGCAACCTCGTACCCCTGTCAATGCGCCGATTCTACCTGATAGTGCCGGGCTTACCCGGCATTGCGCCGCCCCAGCGGAAAACCGTGCCGGTGCGAACGCAGGGTCAGGGTCAACGCCAGCCCCACCAGCGCCAGCAGCAGCCACGGGAAACTCTGCACGCCCCAGTGGCTCAGCAGCACGCCGCCCACCAGCCCGGCCACGGCGATGGCCAGGTTCCACACGGTGACGATCATCGACTGCGCCACGTCCGCGCCCTCGCCCGCCGCATCGGCACTGGCGGTCTGCAGCAGGGTGCCGGCGCCGCCGAAGCTCAGGCCCCACAGCGCCACGCTGAAGTACACCAGCAGCGGCGCACCGGTAGCCAGGCCCAGCAGCACCGACGCCACGCCGAAACCGACCAGGCTGCCCAGCACCAGCCGGCGCAGGTGGCGATCGATCAGCGCGCCCACCACGCCAATCCCCACCAGCGCGGCGCAGCCGAACAGCAGCAGTACCGGGCCGGTGCTGCCGGCCATGCCGCCGGCCTGCAGAAACGGCACGATGTAGGTGTACAGCACGTTGTGCGCCAGCACCCAGGTGAAGATCACCGCCAGCACCGCGCTCACCCCGGGGGTGGCCAGCACCTGGCCGATGGCGGCACGCCTGCCGGCCGGCAGGCCGTCGAAGTCCGGCACGCTGAACAGCACCCAGCCCATCAGCACCAGGGTCGCCAGCGACACCAGCACGAACGTACTGCGCCAGCCCAGCAGGTCGCCCAGCCAGGTGCCCGCCGGCACCCCCAGCGACAGCGCCAGGGGCGCGCCGATCATGGCCACCGCCATCGCCCGGCCCTGCTGGCTCACGCTGACCATGCGCCGTGCGTACCCGGCGATCACGCCCCACGCCAGGCCGGCCGCCACCCCGCACATGAAGCGCGCCGCCAGGGTCAGGGTGTAGTGCTCGGACACCGCCGTCACCGTGTTGAACACCCCGAAGCCGAGCACCGCCAGCATCAGCACCCTGCGTCGGCGCCAGCCCTGGGTCAGGGTCACCAGCGGGATCGCCGCCAGCAGCGAGCCCAGCGCATAGGCCGTGACCAGTTGCCCGGCCATCGCCTCGCTGACCTGCAGGCCGCTGGCGATGTGCCCCAGCAGGCCGGCCGGCAGGGTCTCGGTGAGAATCGCGATGAAGCCGGCCATCGACAACGCCAGCAGGCCGGACAACGGGAACGCCGGTTCGGCCTCCACCCCTGCTGCGGCCTGGGCCGGGCAACTGCTCTGGGACATGGTGCAAACTCCTGAAATAAAAAAGTGACTGCACGGTAATCCTTCCCGCCACTGCGGAAAAAGACGGGTAGAATTCCGCACAATCCGGACACACCTGTCCGCAATCGGAGAACGACCATGGACAGCCTCAGCGGCTTCGTGGTGTTTGTGAAAGTGGCCGAAACCCGCAGTTTCGTGGCCGCCGGCAAGGCCCTGGGGGTCAGCGCCTCGGCGGTGGGCAAGCGCGTGGCGCGGCTGGAGAGCCGGCTGGCGGTACGCCTATTCCACCGCAGCACCCGCAGCATCACCCTCACTGCCGAGGGCGCGCTGTTTCTGGAGCGCAGCCGGCGCATCCTGGCCGAAATCGAAGCCACCGAAGCCGAGCTGTCCCAGGCCAGCCAGGCCCCGCGCGGCAAGCTGCGGGTGAGCCTGCCCCAGGTCAGCAGCATGATCGTGCCGCTGCTCAGCGACTTCATCGGGCAGTACCCGCAGATCGAACTGGACCTGGACTTCAGCGACCGCATGGTGGATATCGTCGGCGAAGGTTTCGACGTGGTACTGCGCGCCGGCGAACCCTCCGATTCGCGTCTCAATGCCCGCCGCCTGGGCGACTTCCGGCATGTGCTGGTGGGCTCGCCAACATACTTCGCCGAGCACGGCACACCGCGCCATCCCCGCGAGCTGGCCCGTCACGCCGGGCTGCACTACCGCTTCCTGACCACCGGCAAACTCCAGCGCTGGCCACTGCGCCGCGCCGACAACGGCGCCGACCACGAGGTGCCGGTGTCGATGGTGTGCAACCACCTGGAAACACGCATCTGCTTTGCCATGCGCGGCCACGGTATCGCCTGCCTGCCGGACTTCACCATCACTCAGCAACTGGAACGCGGCGAATTGGTGACGGTACTGGATGAACACCTGGACCACGGCGGTTGTCTGTACCTGTTGTGGCCATCGGGGCGACAGATGTCGCCCAAGCTGCGGGTATTCATCGACTTCATGGAGCAACGGCTGTTTGCCCCGGTGCCGCCAACCGCTAGAATGCCGACCCAGGAGCCCCACCCAACCATGGATAGCCGGATACCGACATGACCAGCGCTGCCCTTTTTTCGCGGATGGAACGTTAACGTGTTTTCTGCCTGTCGCTACATCAGCCTGCTCTGTCTGCTGCCCGCCCTGGCCCTGGCCGATGAGGTGCGCATCGACCCCCACGCCGACCTGCTGTACCGCCAGGCCCTGCCGTTTCTGGAGCAGGCCGATGCACGCAGCCGTGCCCTGCCACTGACCCCCGAGCCCGGCGACCAGGAGCTGATCGGCGAGGTCGAGGCGCTGGGGCGCATCCTGGAACCGGCGGTGGCGCTGCTGCGCAAGGCGGCCGAACTCGACCACCCGGTGGCGCAGTACCGCCTGGCGCTGTTCTACATCACCTACCTGCCGCAGAACGACATCGCCAGGTCCGCCTGCCCGCTGCTCGAAGCCAGCATTCGCCAGGGCTTCGCCCCGGCCGCCCTGGGCATCACCACCTGGTGCCCGGCCTTCAGCGACAGCGCCGACTACCGCCAGGCGCTGGAACGCATACCGCTGAACAACACCCTGTACGCCCCCTATTACCCGCAGCCGGCGGTGCGCCTGGAATGCAATCGCCAGCAGCCCCAGGGGCTGAACATGCAGTGGGGGCGCCAGCGTGACTTCCAGGCCGAGGTCTACCGCCTGCTGGGCACCATCGACCCGGGTCAGCGCCTGACCTACTACCAGAAGGCCGTCGACATCAATGGCTGCCTGCCGGCGCAGCGACGCCTCACCAGCCAGCGCTGAAGTACGCGGGCACCGCAAGATCGTACAAGGCAAGCGCCCACGGCTCTGGCATCCTGTGCAACCGACCCCAAGCGTGTGTTGTCATGTCCCGTTCTGCCGTTGCCCGCACTGCCTACATCCAAGGCTCGATCGCCTGCCTGCCGCTGTCGCTGGCGGTGGCCCCCTGGGGGCTGCTGGCCGGTTCCATGGCCATCGAGGCCAACCTCACCCCGCTCGAAGGCCAGGGCCTGTCGGCCATCGTGTTCGCCGGCGCCGCGCAACTGGTGGCCATCGGCATGCTCAAGGGCGGCGCCAACCTGTTCTCGATCCTGCTCACCACCCTGCTGCTGACCTCCCAGCACCTGCTGTACGGCCTGTCGATGCGCCCGGTGATCGCCGACCTGCCGCTGCGCTGGCGGCTGGGCCTGGGCTTTCTGCTGACCGACGAATTCTTCGCCCTCACCAGCCAGTACGACCGCCAGCAGTTCAACCGCTGGTACGCGCTGGGCGTGGGCCTGACCTTCTACATTGCCTGGAACCTGTTCACCCTGGCCGGCATCGTGCTGGGGCGCAACATCCCGCACCTGGACCAGCTGGGCCTGGACTTCTCCATCGTCGCCACCTTCGTGGCGCTGATCGCGCCACTGGTACGCAACCTGGCCACTGTGGTGTGCGTGGCGGTGGCCCTGTTCAGCTCGGTGCTGTTCAGCTACTGGCACTGGGAAACCGCGCTGGTGCTGGCCGGGCTGCTGGGCATGAGCGCAGGCTTCATCTGCCAGAAACTGACCGGAGCACGCACATGATCATGCTGCTGATCGTTGCCATGGGCCTGCTGGTGTTTCTCAACCGCTACGCCTTTCTCGAACCCCGCCTGCCGTTGCGCCTGAGTTCCAATGCGCGGCAGTTCCTGGGGTTTGCCGTGCCGGGCATGCTCACCGCCATCTGCGGGCCGATCGTGTTCATGCCTGACCACCAGCTCGACCTGAGCCTGGCCAACCCCTACCTGCTGGGCGCGGTCGTGGCCGTCGTGCTGGTGCTGTGGACCCGCAGCGTGCTGCTGAGCATGTTGCTGAGCATGGGGTTGTTCTTCGTGCTGCGCTGGTGGTTGAACGGCGCCCCATGAAAACCGTGCTGCGTGAACAGACCCGCCTGTGGCAGGCCCAGGCGCTGGGCGACATCGAGATGCTGCATGCGCGCTACGTGCAGCAGCGCTTCGCCCCGCATGTGCACGAAGGCTACGTGATCACCATCATCGAGTCCGGTGCACAGCGCTTCTGGCACCGTGGCAGCGAGCACCTGGCGCCCGAGGGCAGCATGGTGCTGATCAACCCGGACGAGCTGCACACCGGTGCCAAGGCGCATGCCCATGGCTGGCGCTACCGTGGCTACTACCCCGAGCAGGAGCGCATCACCTCGGTGCTGGACGAGCTGGAGCTCAAGCGCGGCGGCCTGCCCATCTTCAAGGCCAGCGTGCTGCACGACCCGCAGCTGGCGCGCGCCTTCAGTGGCTTGCACAGCCTGGCCGAGCATGGCGCCAGTGCGCTGGAGCAGCAGACCGCGTGGCGCGAGGCGGTGTTGCTGCTGGTGCAGCGTCATGCCGGGGCGCGCGAGGCGCGGGCACCGGGGCAGGAGCCGCAGTCGGTGGCCAGGGCCAAGGAGCTGATGGAAAGCCGGCTGGCCTACCCGCCGTCGCTGGAGGAGTTGGCGGTTGCGGTGGGCTTGTCGCCGTTTCATTTTGCCCGGGTGTTTCGCCAGGCTACCGGCCTGCCGCCGCATGCCTGGCTCAAGCAGCGCCGGCTGAGCCGTGCGCGGGAACTGCTCAAGGCTGATTGCCTGCCGTTCAACGTTGCGTTTGCGCTGGGGTATTCGGACCAGAGTCATCTGAACCGGCAATTCAAGCAGGCGTACGGCGTGACGCCGGGGGAGTATCGGCGGGCGTGTTCGGTGTGAGGTGCCGGGCTGCCCCCACGACCTGGAGCCAATGCAGGAGCCGGCCTTGCCGGCGAAGGGGTCAGCCCCTCACCCATGCACCCAGCGCCGATGCAGCCCTCGCGCCAGTGCATCCAGCATGAAGCCCAGCACCCCGATCACCAGCACCATCGCCATCAGCTCCGAGTACGCCAGCCGGTCGCGGGTATCCAGAATGAAATACCCCAGCCCCGCACTCACCCCGAGCATCTCGCACGGCACCAGCACGATCCACACTATGCCGATGGCCAGCCGCACGCCGGTCAGCACATGCCCCACCACCCCCGGCAGGATCACCTTGCGCAAGGTCTCCCAGCGCGTGGCGCTCAGGCTGCGGCTCAACTGCAACCAGCGCGGGTCGAGCTGACGCACACCCGCCGCCGTGTTGAGCAAGATCGGCCACAACGCGGCAAACGCCAGCAGGAAGTAGATCGGCGCATCACCCACCCCCATCAGCATCACCACCACCGGCATCCACGACAGCGGCGAGATCATGCGCAGGAACTGGAACGCCGGGGTGGTCGCCGCGTCCAGGCGCCGGTAGCTGCCCACCAGCAAACCCAGCGGCACGCCCACCAGCAACGCCAGCACCAACCCCACCAGAATGCGCTTGAGGCTCACCGCCACATGCTCGTACAGCTCGGCATGCCCCAAAAGCTCCAGCAGGCTGGCAAAGGTGGCCTGCGGCGCAAACCGCAAGGCCAGCCCGTCACCGCCGAACAGCACGATCCCACCCCACCACAGCAACAACAGCACCAGCAGCCCGGCGATACCCAGGGCCGCGTGTTTGACTGGCTTGACCATCAGACCGCGAACTCCTCGCTGCGCTCGAAGCTGTCGGGCAAGCCGAAGGCCTTGAGCCCGCCGACGGCACCGATGGCGTTGCGCACGAAGCGGTCATCCACCAGGTCGCGGGCGGTCTGTTGCGGGTCCAGTGCGGCCAGGAAGCCCTTGTCGCCTTCGATCAGGGTGTCCTTGAGGCGGCGCACCAGTTCCTCGGTGTAGCTGGGGAACGGGTACGGCTGGAAGTCGATGCGCTGCTCGTCCCACTGCGCATGCCGGATCGCTCCGCTCTGCACATACTGTTCGCGGCTGTCGGCAGCCGGCGTGAGCACCCGGCCCAGCACCTCGGGGGCATGCGGGGTGTAGCGGTTGGCACCGCTCTTGGACAGAATCTGCGCCGCCTCGGCGCGGTGGTCGCGGGTCCACAGCTGGGCCTTGACGATGGCGTTGACCACCTTCTGCGACCACTCGGGGCGGTTGTTCAGGTCGTGCTCGTGCATGAACACCACGCAGCATGCATGGTTGCGCCACACGTCCCCGGTAAAGCGCTGCACGCGCCCGACCTTGAGTTCCTCGGCCAGGGCATTGAACGGCTCGGCGACGATGTAGCCGGCAATGCGCTTGCTGGCCAACGCCGGCGGCATGTCCGAAGGCGGCAGCACCACCAGGTTGACCTCGTTGGCCGCCACCGCAGCCGCCGCCGCCCGCGACACCGGCTCCAAGCCGTTATCACGGAACAGTTGCTGCACCACCACGTTGTGAATGGAGTACCAGAACGGGATCGCCACCGTCTTGCCGCCCAGCTGCTTCACCTCGGTGATGTCCGGGGCCACGGTCAGCCCCGAGCCGCCCACGTGGTTCCAGGCCACCACCTTGGCCGGCACCTTGCTGCCGTAACGCGCCCATACGGTCATCGGCGACAGCAGGTGGATCACGTTGACCTGCCCGGAAATGAACGCCTCGATCACCTGCGCCCAGCTGCGCAGCAGCACCGGGCGCTCGGCCTTGATGCCCTCGGCCTCGAACAGGCCGTTGTTGTGCGCCACCAGCAGCGGCGTGGCGTCGGTGATCGGCAGGTAGCCGATGCGCACCGGCGCATCCGGCTCGGCGGCGGCACGCGCCTGCAGGCTGCTCAGCAGCGGCATCGCACCGGCGGCACTGAGCACCGCGCTGAGTTTGAGAAAATCACGACGAGTGTGGGTGAAGTCGTCCAGGCACATGGGCAGTCTCCGACGGCGTAGGCAAAGAATCGGTTGGGGAAGTGTGGGTGCGGCTCGCCCGCCGAAGGGTCTTGAGAATCTCGATGCGCAGCGCGCCCAGCGCCTCGACCTGCTGCTCACGCGGGTGCGCCAGGTCGATGGGCCATTGGCCGAGGGTCCGCGCCGGGTGGTCGCCCAGTAGCAGGATGCGGTCGGACAACAGCAGGGCCTCGTCGATATCGTGGGTGATCAGCACCGCAGCGGTGCCGTGTTCGGCGATCACGCTCAGCAGCAGTTGCTGCATGTCGGCGCGGGTCACTTCGTCCAGCGCGCCGAAGGGCTCGTCCAGCAGCAGTACATGGGGCTGGCGCGCCAGGCAGCGCGCCAGCGCGGTGCGCTGGGCCATGCCGCCGGACAACTGCGCCGGGTAATGCTGGCGTGCATGCTGCAGGCCCACGGCGGCGATCGCATGGTCGATGCGCGCCTCGCGCTCGGCCTTGGCCAATCGCGGCTGGCGAGCGAAATCCAGGCCGAAGGCGACGTTGCTTTCCAGGCTCAGCCAGGGCAGCAGGCTGGGGTCCTGGAACGCCACCGCCACCCGTGGATGCGGGCCGTCCAGCGGCTCGCCGAGCAGGCTCACGCGACCATCGCGCGCCGCCTGCAAGCCGGCCAGTACCCGCAGCAGGCTGGACTTGCCCACCCCGCTGGGGCCCAGGATCGACACCACTTCGCCCGGCGCCAGGTCCAGGTCGAAGCCTTCGAGCAGGGTTTGCCAGCCCTGTTCGCGGGCGTAGCCCAGGCTGATACCGCGGGCCTGCAGTACCACCTTGCTCATGCTGCGCGTGCCTGGCGTTGCAGCTCGGCGCGCAGTTGCACCAGGCTCGGGGTCACGATCGGCACGAACGCCGACTCGCGCCAGCGCCGCGCAAAGCCTGCGCCGTACTCGCTCAGGTAGGCCTTGCCGCCGCTGGCCTGCAGCTCCAGTTGCAGCGCCTCGCCAACAATCTCGGCCAGGCTGATGCGCACCTTGAACAGCGACGCCGGGTTGCCCAGGAAGCGCCCGTCGAGCAGGCCGGCCTTGAGCTCGCTCACCACATCGGCCAGCAGCTCGCGCTGCGCCTCGAGGGTTTCAGCCAGCACCGAACGCACCCCCTGCAGATGCCCCTGCGCTTCCTGCAAGGCGCGCCGCGCCAGGCCGATGGCCATGCCGCACTGCAGGCCCAGGAACGCCGGGCGCACCGCCGGCAGGAACTGCCGGGCATCCTCATGCAGCAGCCAGTCGCGGCCCAGGGCCACCTGATCGAAATCCAGCGCGGCGGTATTGCTCGACTGCAGCCCCATCAGTTGCAGGTCGGGGGAGCGCTGCACCCCCGCGATGCCGTCGGGGATCGCCACCACGAACGGTGCACCGCCTTCGGCGCGGTCGATGGCGGCGGCCACCACGAAGCCGCCCTTGCGCAGGTTGGTGACCCAGTGCAGGCGCCCGTTGAGCGCCCAGCCCTGCTCGCCGCGCGCCGTGGCGCTGACCTGCAGCGACTCGATGCCGGACAGAAACTTCATTGCGTTGGAGAGCCCGGTGGCACCGGCCAGCTCACCGCTGAGCAACGACGGCAGCAGGCGCTCGCGCAGGGCGCTGTTGGGGCTGTGCAGCAGGTATTCGATAAAGGCCCGCTGGCCCCAGAACACGAAGGCGGCGGCCAGCGAATAGCTGGCAACGCTGGCCACGGTTTCCACGGCGTCGGCCACACTGGCGCCGCTGCCGCCCTGACGCGGGTCCACACCCACACCCAGCACCTTGGCTGCGGCCAGTTGCCCCAGCACCTGCTGCGGGTCGCACCGGCCCTGGTCGAGCGCCTCGGCATTGGCCTCCAGCCAGTGCTGCAATACGGGATCAAGCATGTTCTTTCCTCCTTAGAACAGGGCGCCAGCCACACACTGGCGCCACGGGGCTCACTGAGCGACGGCCTGCCAGCGGTACTTGGCCAGCTCGTCATTGAGCGGCGTGCGCGCAAACACGTTGGCGAAATTGCACAGCGTGGCCAGGCTCACCCCCAGGATAACTTCCAGGGCATGGCCTTCGGTGTAACCGGCCTCGCGAAACTCAGCGTAGGTGGCATCGCTCACATTGCCACGGGTGGCAATCACTTCGCGGGCAAACTTCGCCAGGGTTTCGAGCCTGGGCGATGGTAACTCGCCGCGCGCACGCAGGGCCTGCACCACTTCTTCGGGCAGCTTGGCCTTGTTCAGCGCCACCGCCGTATGGCCGGCCACGCAGAAGTCGCAGCCGTGCTGGGTGGCGGCAATCAGCTGCACCACTTCGCGCTCGGCCAGGCTCAGCTCGGCCTTGCCATTGAGCGCCGAAACCGTCACATAGGTTTCCAGCGCGGCCGGCGCGTTGGCCAGCACGCCCAGCAGGTTGGGAATGAAGCCGGAATTCTTCTGCGCGTTCTCCAGGAACGGGCGCGCGGCTTCCGGGGCGCTTTGCACGGTGTGTAGAGTGATGCGTGACATGGCGTGGTCTCCTGCATACTGAAGGTGTTCGCCAAGTCTGTTGGTTATAAGAAAACCGATCCATATTCTACAGTCGCGATTACTTGCTCCTGAGTGTTTCCATTAGATGATTTCTTCCAGCGTTTTGGTCGATTGGTTATTAGAGCGTCTGGAACTGGACGCCAGCCTGTTCCATGTGGGGCGCTACTGCGGTGGCTGGCACGCCAGCACCCAGGGCCTGGCCCGGGCCAGCTTTCACGTGGTGGTGCAGGGCCACTGCTGGCTGCACATCGACGGCCAGCCCGAGCCGCAGCGGCTGGAGGCCGGCGAGGCGGTGTTCCTGCTGCGCGACCTGCCCTATCGCCTGTCCGACAGCGCCGACAGCGACACCGCGCGCTGCCAACCACGCATCCCGATGCAGGCATTCGACAGCCAGGCGGCGGATGGCGTGGGGCTGGTGTGCGGGTTCTTTCACTTCCAGCCGGGGCTGTCGTCGCTGATGGCCGAGTCGCTGGCCGACTGGATCATCCTGCGCACCGGCGACCCGTCGCTGCAGGCGGCGCGGGCGCTGTTCGAACTGATCCTGGAGGAATGCCAGCGTACCCCCGCGCCCTCCTCCACCCTGCTGGAGCGCCTGAGCCAGTTGCTGTTCTTGTACGTGCTGCGCCAGCAGGTGAGCGACAACCAGGACCTTGGCGGCCTGGTCGCCCTGGCCCGTCACCCCGCGTTCGCCCCGCTGCTGGAGCAGTTGATCGAACACCCCGAACAGCCCTGGTCGCTGGAGAGCATGGCCGCCTGCACAGGGCTGTCGCGCTCGGCCTTCTTCAAGCGTTTCAACGAGCTGGCCGGCCAGTCGCCGGGCCAGGTGCTGCTGGCGCTGCGCATGCGTCACGCCTGCCAGTTGCTCAAGGCCAACAACACCGTCGAGCAGGTCTGCGCAGCGGTGGGCTACCAGTCCATCGCCGCCTTCACCCGGGCCTTCGGCAAGGCCATCGGCGTGCAGCCCGGCGCCTACCGCCGCCAGCACGAGGGCCGCTGAAACAAAGGCTGTGCGGTAATCGAACAGAACCCGTCGTCGCCCCCTAAAGTCATGCGCCGCGCCTCCGATAGCAGCCTACCCACCGCACAGAGTGGGGGTATTTTTTACTGCCAGGAGTAATGCCCGCATGCTTGCCGACCTCAAGATCCGCACCGGAATGTTCTGGGTGCTGCTGCTGTTCAGCGCCACCCTGCTGTTTTCCACCGTCAGCGCCTGGCGGGCGGCGGTGGGCAGCGACGCGCAGATCAACGAGCTGGACCAGACCGCCCAGCAGTCCGACCGCCTCAACAACGCGCTGCTGATGGCGATTCGCGCCAGTGCCAACGTGTCGTCGGGCTTTATCGAGCAGCAAGGCGGCCACCTCGACAGTGCCAAGGCGCGCCTGGCCATGTCGCAAAAGCTGCTGGGCGACAGCCAGGCGCTGGTCGACGCCTTCGTCACCAACACCCATGAGCCGGCGCAAAAGGCCCTGGCCCAGGACCTGCAGCGCACCTTCGCCGACTACGCCACCGCCGTGGCCGGGCAGCGCGCCGCCACGCTCAAGGGCTCGCTGGACGACTACTTCACCGTCAACGTGGATGCCGGCAACGCCATGCGTGCCCTGCAGGCGCTGCGCCAGCAACTGGTGGCTGCCCTGGCCGAGCGCAGCCGGCAGATCATGGCCGAGTCCGACCAGCGCCTGGCCACGGCCCAGTGGCTGAGCGTGCTGCTGGGGCTGTTGACCCTGGTGCTGGCCGCCGTGTGCTGGGCCTTTATCGTCGCCCGTGTGCTGCGCCCGCTGCGCGAGGCCGGCGTGCATTTTCAGCGCATTGCCGGGGGCGACCTGAGCGTGCCGGTGACGGTACGCAGCCACAACGAGATCGGCCAGCTGTTCGCCGAACTGGAGCGCATGCAGCACATCCAGCGCGATACCCTGGGGCAGATCACCGCCTGCGCCACGCAGCTGTCCAGCGCCGCCCAGGCTCTGGACAGCGTGACCGAGCAGAGCACCCAGAGCCTGCGCCAGCAGGACCAGGAGCTGGAACAGGCCGCCACGGCGGTTACCGAGATGACCACGGCGGTCGAGGAAGTGGCGCGCAATGCGGTGTCCACCTCCCAGGCGGCCAGTGCCTCCAATGCCTTGGCCGAACAGAGCCGCCAGCAGGTGGCCGACAACATCGACGGCACCCAGGCCATGGCTCGTGAAGTGGCGATCAGCGGCGAGCGCCTGCAACAGCTGGCGGTGCAGATTCGCGAGATCGGCACGGTGCTGGAGGTGATCCGTTCGGTGTCGGAGCAGACCAACCTGCTGGCGCTCAATGCCGCCATCGAGGCGGCGCGTGCCGGCGAGGCCGGGCGCGGGTTTGCGGTGGTGGCCGATGAGGTCAGGACCCTGGCCTACCGCACGCAGCAATCGACCCAGGAAATCGAGCAGATGATCAACAGCGTGCAACAGGGCACCCAGGCGGCGGTGGACTCGATGCAGGCCAGTACCGGCCGCGCGCAGTCCACGCTGGGCATCACCCAGGCGTCAGGCCAGGTGCTGGAGGGCATCTACACGGCCATCGGCCAGATCAACGAGCGCAACCTGGTGATTGCCAGCGCGGCAGAGGAGCAGGCCCAGGTGGCCCGCGAGGTGGATCGCAACCTGCTGAACATTCGTGAATTGTCGGGCCGCTCGGCGGCGGGCGCCGAGCAGACCCGCGTCGCCAGCCATGCGCTGTCGCAGCTGGCCACGCAACTGACCACGCTGGTCACGCGTTTTATCGTCTGAGGTGCGGCGCCGGTTCGCCGGCAAAGCCGGCGCCTACAGGGCACCGCGCCCCTTCAGAACCACTCCCGACGCTCCTCGAACGCGGCCCGGATCATGGTCACCAGCACCTGCACCAACGCCGCCTGCGCCGCACGCTCATGCACCGCCAGCCACACCGTGCGGCGCATCGGCGCCTCCAGCAACCCCGGCAATGCCAGCAGGCCACGGTCCAGCTGCGCCGCATAATGCGGCAGCAAGCCGATGCACGCGCTGCACTTGATCAACTGGCTGAACAGGTCGTAGCCCGGCACCCGCGTCACCCCCGCCTCGCGCTCGCTCAACAGGCGGTTCCACGGCGCCAGCGCCGCCACCTGGGCCTCGCCCTGCCACTGCACCAGCATGTAGTCGCGCAGGTCGTCCCGGCACACCGGCCGGTTGCTCTCGCGCGAATAGCGCTTGGCAATGTGCGGGTGATACTCCAGCTGCGCCAGGCGCGTCGGCGCCTCGCCGGCAAACCCCGGCAGCGGCACGCTGTCCGCCTCGTCATCGAGCCACAGCACCACATCGGCCTGCGCCAATCCCTGTGCATCCAGGCCGCTGACGTCCAGGCGGATCCCGGCGTTCTGGCGCACGAAGGCCACCAGGTTGCGCGCCAGAATGTCCTGCATGATCGGTTCGGCCACCGCCAGGCGCACCAGCACCGGCGCATCCAGCGCGGTCATGGCCTGTGGCTTGCTGCTCAGGCTCGACTGCAGCAACGCCTGCAACTGGCGCCCCTCGCGGCTGAGCACCAGGGCATGGCCGCGGTTGACGAACAATGGATACCCCACCCGCGCTTCCAGCTGCGCCAGCTTCTTGCGCAACAGGGTGGACTTGAGGTTGAGGCTGCGCGCAGCCTGCATGAAGCAGCCGCACCGCGCACTGGCCAGAAAACAGCTGAGCATCTGCTCGTCCTGCACCCAGCCCAGCCCGGCCCGCACCTTGGCCAGCGGCTCGGCCGGCGGATAATCGGGCACGTAGTGCGGCATATCGAACATCGGCATCCTCGCCTCCTGCCGGGCCCCGGCCAGGGCCCGCTCTTCCTTGATCGACGCCGCCTAGCGGCTGGCGTCCATGACCTGATTGAGCGCAGCGCCATCGATACTCAGCGTCGCGCTGTTGAACATGCCGTCCACGTAGGCCCGGGCCACCTGTTCCTGGCGCTGGGCGCGCAACAGGTCACGCAGGCTGTCGCGCACCTCGTCCAGGCTGGCCACACGCGGCGGCTGCACCTCGATGAGCTTGACGATGTGAAAGCCCGCCGCACTCTGCAACGGCTCGCTCACCGCCCCTTCCTTGAGCTGCGGCACCGCATCGCGCACCTGCGGCAGCAACTGACTCAGCGGCTGCAAACCACTGTCGCCGCCACGCTGCGCGCTCTCGCGGTCCTGCGAGTTGGCCCTGGCCAGCGCGGCAAAGTCGGCATTGGCAGCCTGGGCCTGCTTGCTCAGGGCCAGCGCCTGCTTGCGCACGCGTGCCACCGACTGCTCGTCCGGCACCGCCAGGAAGATCTGGCTCAGGTGATAGCGCGTGGGCAGTTGCAGGCTGGCCTTGCCGTTCTCGTAGGCCGCCTGCAGTTCAGCCTCGCTGGGGTAGTCGGCCGGTACCTGGCTGACCGAGTTCAGGTAGTCGCGCAGCACGATCTGCTCCACCACCGCATGGGTCTGCGCCTGCACATCGGGACGCTCCGACCAGCCCTGGGCCTGGGCCTGCTGGTACAGCGCCTTTTCCGCCAGGCGCGAGCGAATCCAGCCCTCCAGGGCCTGGCGATTGCCGCTCAGTTCCTCGCGCGCCGGCGCCGGCAGCTTGGCGAACAGCGCCTTGAGCTCCTCCACGCTGACCTGCTGGTCGCCCAGGCGCGCCAGCGCCGGCCCCGCATCGCTCGCCACAGCGGCAACCGCCGGCGCTTTCGCGCTGGCTGCCACCGGGTCATCCCCCGTGCGCAGTGCCAACACCACTGCCACGCCCAGAACGGCCAGCGCGCCCGCGCCGGCCCACAGCGTACGTCGAGTCACGAAGCGCTCACCGCTTCAGCCCCGGCCACCGCCTCGTCCTGCACCTGGGCCACGTTGCGGCTGTAGTCGCGCAGGTACACGATGAACTCCTGCAGCAGGCGGTCCCACAGCACCAGGCTGCCCAGCAGGTGCTTGTGGCTGACGCCGTCGGCCACCATCACGTCCATCTCCATCACCAGGAATTCGCCCTGCACCGACAGCCGCGCGAAGCGGCGCGATACGTTCCAGCGTTCGGCCAGCCCGGCCGGCAGCTCACCCTGGATGCGCAGGGCGCAGCTGTAGGTGAAGTCGAGGAACTCGCCCTCGCGCTCGGCACGGTTGCCAAAGCGCACCGCATAGCCCACGCCCTGGCTGGCACTGAGCAGTTGCACCACGGCATTCTGCTCGCTGCGATTGACTCGGCAACCTGCATCCTGCAACAGGGTGGTCAGAGAGTCGGCGCTGACGGTTTCGATCAGTTGGTTGTCGCTCATGGCTTCGCTTCCTTGTGTCAATTGACTTGCGGTTTGCTGCCGCCCTGCGCGGCATCGAACTGGGTCTGGTACAGCTGATCGCCGTAGGCCTGGGCAAGTTCCTCGAACTTCACCCGGGCGCCCCCGGCAAAGGGTTGGCGCATCTTCATCACATCCGCCACATCGATCTTTTCGTAGGCCGCAAGAATCCCCTTGGCGACCCCGTACATCTGCTGATTCTTTGCCGAACACGCCAGCACCTGCTGCTCGCGCTCGGCCAGGCTGGCGGCCAGGCGCGCACGCTCGGCTTCCTTGGCCTTGGCCATGCCCAGCAGCTCGTCGTAGGCCTGCTTGTACTTGCCCAGTTGCGCGTTGCTGCTGGCCACCAGCGCCTGCGCCTGGCCGTGCAGGGCCTGCTGCTGGCCCAGCAACTGCTCGGCCTGGCCACGGGCCTGGGCCAGTTGCGCGGTCAGTTGCTGCACCTGGGCCTGGGCCGCATCGCGTTGCTGCTCGGCGCTCTGGCGCGCCGCCGAAGCCTGCGCCTGTTCGCTCTGCAGCGCCTGCAACTGCTGGGTGGTACTGCGCAGCTGGGTGCGCAGGCGCTCTTCCATGCCTTCGGCCGCAGCCACCCCCGCCCAGCTCACGCCCAACGCCACCAGCAGGTACGAACAACAGGCCCGATAGGCTCGCTTGTTCATGCTCTTTCTCCCTGTGCGCGCCTGCTAGAAGCGCGTGTTGACTTCAAGTTGTAGCACATCGATATCGAACGGCGCGCCGTACACCGCCTCGGTACTCATCCAGCGCGCCGTGGCGTACACGTTCTGGTCCAGGCCGTAGTTGGCACCGAGGATGTAGCCCTTGGCGTTGGTGCCGCCCAGGTGGAACGAGGAATCGTTGAAGCCGTCGGGCAAGGCATCGGGCTGGATGTGCTTGTAGCCGGCGAACAGGTTCCAGTCGCCCTGCTTTTTCAGCTCCAGCGCGTTGCCCAGGGTGAACTGCACCATCCACGCATTGGCACCGCTCTTGATGTTGCCGTCGCTGTCGAGGTTGTTGGCCAACTGGCCGGCCGAACGCTTGCGCATCTCGCCTTCGTCGTAGGCCAGGTTGTGGATGTAGTTGGCCTGGCTGCGCAGCTTGAAGTCGTGCGGCAGCTCGGTGTCCCACACCGCGTTCAGGTCCAGCAGGTTGAACTCCGATGCCAGCCCCACGAACTGCGGCTGCGGGGTGGCGGCCGGGTTGGCCGGGTTGGGCGTGATGTCGCGCAGCAGGAACAGCGTGTTGCCCTTCTGCATGAAGGTCGGGCGGCTGCCGTCACTGTCGCAGCCAGGGTCGCCGTTCCACGGCTCGCATGCCCCGGAGCGCTCGCCGGCAATGTCGTCGAAGCGGTAGTAGGCCAGCGCGCCCTTGAGCCGGTTGCTGTCGTTGATCTGCCAGTTGGCGCCCAGCTGCGCGCCGTACAGCCACTTGTTGTCGCTGCTTTCCTTGTCCAGCCCGTTGCTGCTGGCGGTGTCGGCGCTGTACTCCACCGGGAACGCGCCGAGGGTCCCGAACAGGCTCAGGCTGTCGCTCAGCGGCTGGTTGAACAGGGCCGCCACGCCGTCGAAGTTGAGGTCGTTGGAATACAGCATGTCGGTGGACATGAACGGGTTGGCGATACGCCCGCCGGTCAGGGTCACGCGCTCGCTCGCCACCCAGCTCAGGTAGCCCTGGTCGAGCCACAGGTCCTTCTTGCCGAAGCCGCCGCCCAGGGTCTGGGTGGTGGACACCGGGCCGTTGTCGCTGCCGGTGCCGATGCGGATACCCGCCGTCCAGCTCGGCGACAGCACCGCCTTCAGGCCCAGGCGCGCGCGCAGGCGCAGCAGGTTCTCGCGGTCTTCGCGGGTATTGAGCAGCGGCGGCAGGTTGCGCCCGTTGTTGGGGTTGACGTCGTAGGGGCCGTCGGCGTTGAGCTTGGCAAAATCGATGATCTGGTTGCTGTTGTTGCCCGAGAAGTAGCGCGACTCGTCGCGCAGGCGCACGTCGCCATCGAAGCTGATGCGCGAGGCCCAGTCGGGGAAGGTGTTGGGCGCGGCCCAGTTCTCCTGCCTGGCCTGGGCCATCACCTCGGCCTTGACCTCGTCGCGGATCTGGTCGCGCACGATGGCCGGCACATACTGCACGCGCACCTCGCCATTGGCCGCCGGCACCGCCGCCACGCTGGCGCGGGCCTGCACCGCCTCGCTTTCGGCCTGGTCGATCAGGGCCTGGGCCTGGTCCTGCTTGAGCACACCCTGCTGCACCAGCAGGCGGATCAGGTTGATCGTCGCGTTCTGCGACGGCGCCGGGGTCTGCGCCACGGCCGGACCGACCGCCGCGGCGACCACCAGGCCGACTGCCAGGGTCAATCGGTTCACTGAGCACATCATGGATTTACCGCTCCTGTTGGTAAGTCGTGCGTCGTAGGGATCGGGCGCCGGGTTCATCCGCGGCGCCCCTGCAAGGCGATGCGCACCGGCAGGGTCAGGCTCGCCGGCGGGCGCTGGGTCATGGCCGGGGCGGCGCGCAATGCGGCCAGCACCTGGGCGTCCACTGCGGCATCGCCGCTGGAGCGCACCAGCTCGACGCGGGTCACCTCGCCGGTTTCGCTGAGCCAAACATCGCCCTGCAGGTTGAAGGTCAGGTTGCGCAGCTCGGGGTTGTCGCGCAGCAGGCGCTGGAAGGCATACGCCAGGAACTGGCCGTAGCTGCCGCTGCCCAGCCCGCCACCGCCGCCGGCCATGCCGCCGCCCTTGCCGGCACCGATGTTGAAAGCGTCCCCGCCCGCCTGTGCATCGCCGTCGATCTGCATCGGGTTGGCCATGTCATCGGCCGGGCTCGGCGGCGCCTCCTCGGCCGGCTTGACCTCCTCGGCCTCGGGCACCGGCTGCGGCTCGACAATCTTCTCTTCCACGGGCGGCTCCGGTTCCTTGGGGGGCTCGGGGGGCGGCGGCGGTGGGGGGGGCGGCAGCGGAATGATCGCGGGGATCTTCGGTGCCTCGCGGCGCACCCCGCTCATGTCGTTGGCCCACTGCCACAGCAACCAGGCCAGGCCCGCGCCCACCAGTGCCACGACGCCCCACTTGAGCAGGCGCCGGCTATCGAACTTCTGGTTCATGGGCATCCTCAACCCTGGTTCGGCTTGCCGGTCACCAGCCCGACCTGGGCCAGTTCCAGCCGACGCAACAGGTCGAGCACCTCGACCACCTTCTGGTACTGCACCGCCGCGTCGCCGCGCACGATGATCGGGAAGTCCGGGCTGCGCGCCTTCTCGCTGCGCAGGCGCTCTTCCAGTTCGGCCAGGGTCACCGGGTAGGCGTCGAGAAACACCTGCCCGGCATCGTTGACCGAGATCGCCTTGGTCTTGGGCTGGGACAGCGACACCGAGGCACTGGCCTTGGGCAGCTGGATCTGGATGCCCGACACCTGCGCGGTGGCGGTGAGGATGAACATCACCAGCACCACCATCAGCACATCCACCAGCGGGGTGACGTTGATGCTGTCGACGGCCGCGTCGTCGTCATCGTCGTGGGAAGCATTCATGGCTGCCATGGCGCTCTCCTCAGGCCGGTACGGACGGGTGGGCAGCGTGGGCAGCACGCCGGTGGCTGGCCTCGCCGGCCTGGCCTTCGCCATGCAGCTCGGCCAGGCGCGTGATGAACTCGTCGACGAACACGCGCATATCGGCGCTGACCTCCTTGTTGCGGGTGATCAGGCGGTTGTAGCCAAACAGCGCGGGGATCGCGACGAACAGGCCCATGGCGGTGGCCAGCAACGCCGCGGCCATGCCGGGGGCGATGGCGTTGATGTTCACGTCACCGGCCATCGCGGTGCCCAGGAACACCACCATGATCCCCAGCACGGTGCCCAGCAGGCCGATGTAAGGGCCGCCGGCAATCGCGTTGGACAGGCTCGACAGCTTCGAGCCCAGCGCCTGGTTCTCGCGGGTGCGCACCCCGTCCATGGAGCAGCGAATGGCCTCGATGGTGGCCGCCGACACCGCCGAGGTGTCGAAGCCCTGGGCGCGGCGGGTACGGATCTCCTTGACCGCCACCAGGTACAGGCGCCATAGCGACGAATGCGTCAGGCGCTCGCCCAGGGTGGTGTCGTCGGCGAACATCTCCAGGCGCGTGCCGATGTTGGCGAACTGCTCGCGAAACAGCCGGTTGGCCTGGCTGACGTGGTTGAGGGTGCGGTTCTTGCGCAGCATGATCACCCACGACTGCACCATCATCAGCACCAGCACCGCGATGATGATCCAGGCGTCCAGCGGCACCGCCTTGAGCAGAAAGCCCAGGCTGCCGAAACCGAAACCGGACTGCTCTTCATCCACCCCGTACACCACCAGGCGCGACTCGGCGCCCTGGGCCAGCGCGTCGGCCTGCAGCACCGGCACGGCGCGGGCGATGCGCGACAGGCGCAGCTCGTCCATCGCCCCCACGAACGGCACATAGGCGCCGGCCGGCTGACCCTCGGCCGGCGGCAGGTCGGCGCCGATGGCCAGGGTCGAATTGAACGCCGGCACCGCCGCGGTCAGGCTGGCGACCTGGCGCCCGTCCACCAGCAGGCTGAGCGTACCGCCCTCGCCCACCAGCGCCAGGTGTTGCCACTGGCCGGCATCGAGCACCTGGCCGGCAGCGCTGCGCAGGCCGTTGACCTCGACGAACGGCAGGCCCTGGCTCACACCCAACAGCAGGCGGTTTTCGCCTTCATGGCGGGCCAGCAGCAACTGATCGCCCAGCAGTTGGTCCTGGCGTACCCAGGCGCTGAAGGTGAAGGCAGCGCCAGCCGGCAGTTGCAGCGACGGGCTGGGTGCCAGCAGCAGCGGCTGGCCGTTGAACTGGATGGCGCGACCGATGATGCCCTCGATGCTCGCCGCACTGCCCTGGGCCTGGTTGCCGTAGGGGCTGGCGTCACGCGGTGCGGCGCCGTCGAAGTGCATCAGCAGGGTGTAGTCGGCATCGAAGGCCGGTTGCGCATTGGCCGGCTGCGCCTTGGGGTTGCCGTAGTACATCCACAGGTCCTGGCGCTGGCCGCCCTGCACGTCCGGCACGTCGACCCAGATCAGCGCCATGCCCATCAGCGGGTCGAAGCTTTCGATCTGGTGGTTGAGCAAGGTCTTGTCGTCGCTGGCCACGAAGCGGATGTCCGCGCCGTTTTCATTGACCCCGTCAAAGCTGAAATTGCCGGTGTGCAGGCGTACCAGCAGTGCCGTGCGGCCCAGCGACTGGGTCAGCGCCGCGCCCTGGGGCGTGGTGTCGACGGAAATCTGCTTGCGGAACTGCCAGTCGTCCTGCCACCAGGCACTGGCGCTGCCCGGCAGGGCAAAGCCCAGGCAAATGAGCAGGGTCAAGATGAGGCGTTGCATGGAATGTCTCCAGGGTCGATGCCGATGGGGTCAGAAGGTTGCCTGTACGCTGAAGTGCAGACGCGAGTGGTTTTTCTCGGTGTTCGCGCCGTCCTTGAGCGGCAGGCCCCAGTCCAGGCTGCCGGACAGCCAGTCGTTGAGGGTGGCGCGGGTGCCCAGGCCGACGCTGGCCAGGCTGAAGTGATCGTCCTGCTCGGGCAGCGGGTCCTGCAGCGACAGCTGCGCGCCTTCGGCGAACACATAGAAGCGCCAGTCGCTGATGTAGCTGCCCACGTAGCGGCCCAGCGAGGGCGTGCGCAGTTCCTGGGAGAACAGCAGGCCGTCGTCGCCGGTGCGTTCGGCGGCCAGGTAGCCGCGCACCGAGGTGGCGCCGCCGGCAGCGAACTGTTCGTTGGACACCAGGGCCCCGGAGGCCAGTTGAAAGCCCAGCTTGGTTGCGCTCTGCCAGTCGCCGGCAAACGTGAAGGTGTAGTTCGCATCGCCCTTGAGCGCGGCGAAACTGGAGTCGGCGCGGTAGCGCTTGTAGTCGAAGGCCTCGTCGTCGCTGCCGTAGCCGAACAGCCGGCGTGTGCCGGCCACCAGGCTCAGGCCCAGCCCCAGTTGCGAGGCTTCGGTGTAGCGAAAGCCGTTGTAGGCCAGGGTGATCGGTGCGTACTTGAGCGGCACGGTATCGCGCTCGCCGCCCAGTTCGACCTGCTCGTCGAAGTCCTTGAAGTCGATGCCCACGGAAAACGAGTTGGCCCAGTTGCCGTCCGGCACCAGTGAGTAGATCGCCGACAGCCCGTAGGAATGGCCCTTGCCCAGCACGTTGCTGCCGCCCACGGTGGCCACGCTGCTGTCGGACTTGTAGCCGCTGGCCTGCAGGGTCCAGCGCGGGTTCAGGGGCGCGCTGTATGAACCGGACCACACCTGCGCGTTGTCGGTGTCCTGGGGGGCGGTGAACCAGGTCAGCGACACGCTGTGACCCAGTTGCCAGAGGTTGTTGTAGCCCACGGTGGCCACGCTGCGCAGCTTTCTGGTGTCGGCGCTGTAGTCGTTGTTCAGGCCGATGCTGGCGTGCCAGGGCTGCTTGTCTTCGACCTGCAGGTCGACGTCCAGGGTGCCGGGGCGCTGGCCTTCGCGCACCAGTGGCATCACCTGGCGCCCGGGGCCGCGGTTGAGTGCGGCCAGTTCGCCCTGGACCTTGGCAAAGTCCGGCACCTGGCCCTCGCTCAGGGCCGGCACCTGCTCGCGGATCTCCAAGGGCGAGTAATGCCTGGCGCCGACCACTCGTACCCGGCCGACCCTGGTTTCGCTGACCTGCAGGTACACCACGCCGCCTTCGACCTGCTGCTCGGGCAGCTCGACGAACACCGACTGATAGCCCAGCGCCTGATAGCGTTTCTGCAGGGCCTCGCGGGCGCCTTCCAGATCCACAAGGGTCTTCTGCGGGCCGAGGTAGGGGTACACCGCCTCCTCGATGGCGCGGGCATCGAGCACCGTGTTGCCGCGCACCACGTACTCGTTGATATCGACGCGACGCTCGGCCTGTTCGGCGCTTGCGTGGTGGGTTCCCAGGGCCAGCAGCATCACTGCGCCGGCTCGCCACCCGTTGAAAAACAAATGCTCCACACCGCCCCCTCGTTCAAGGAAATCCGTCTGGCCCAGGGCCGTGTCTTATGAATGGTTGTCTGCGCCGCCGTGACCGGCGTGGCGGGCCAGCCAGCTGTGCAGCTGGGCCAGGTTGAGGCTGAACTCGGGCATCTGCGCCAGGCCCGCGTTGCACACCTCGTTGACGATCGACTGCAGCAGGCGCGTGGCCTGCTGGCAGGCCAGCAGTGCGTTGAGGTCGTGGCTGAACAGGTTGAAGCTCCACACCCGCGACTTGAGTTCCAGGCCCACGAACCAGCGGAACAGCAGGTTGTAGTTGAGCTGTTCGTAGAGTTGTTTTTCGCTGGGGACCGAATACAGCAGCTGCAACAGCAGCAGGTGCATCAGGGTGTGCGGGGCGATGCTCATCGCGTTGCGCCGGGCCAGGTCGGCCAGCTCCTGCGCGTGGGCGGCCAGCAGTTCCTCGACCCTGGGCTTGAGCATCACCAGCGAATGGCCTGGCGGGATGCAGCTGGAGACTTCCTTGAGCGCGCTTTGCCAGTCGTCCTGGGACACGATCCACACCCAGGGTGCGCCATAGCGGTACACCGACACCGGTTGCTTGCGCGCGGCTTCGACGATCTTCGCCAGGCGTTGATCGAGTTCCTGCATTCCGACTTTTGCGTAGCGTTCCATGGTTCCCATCGCTCCACTCCCTTCGTCCCTGTGCGGCTGCGCAGTGACTGCACATACCCATGACGGGGGTGGCGCTTTGCTACCGAACTTTTGTCACCAAAGCTTCATGAAGAGAGATGCAGGGCCTGGGCTATCCAGCGCCCTCAGGGTCGTGCGCCGCCTGCGCGGCGCTCGGTTTGAAGAGCGCCACAACTTCATCGACTGGCGCCTACCGGGCCCGCCCCAACCGCCCGCCCCTCACCCCTGCTGCACCCAGACCAACCGAACCGCAAACCCCACCAGCAGCCCACCAAACACCCACTGCTGAACCTTCTGCGCCAGCGCGCGCTGCTCCAGTTGGCGCCCGACCCACCCGCCGGCCAGTGCATACACCCCATCGAACATCATCCCCATCACCACCAGCACCAGCCCCAGCAGCGCGAACTGCTCACCCACCGCCCCCTGTGCGGGGTCGATGAACTGCGGCAACAGCACCGAGCAGAACAGCAAGGCCTTGGGGTTGAGCAGGTTGGTCAGAAAGCCCTGCGCCATCGCCGCCCTCCACGTGCCACGTACCGCTGCACCCCCCGGGCCCTGCACTGCACCCGCCACGGGCCTGAACATCTTCACCCCCAGCCACAGCAGGTAGGCCGCCCCGGTGTACTTGACCACCTCGAACGTCCAGGGCAGTACCTTGAACAGCGTCGCCAGCCCGACGGCGGCCAGGGTCACGTGGCACGCACGGGCAACCGCCAGCCCCAGCACGGTCGCCAGCGCCGCCCGCCGCCCCTGGCGCGCACCGGTCTGCAGCAGCAGGATCATGTCCGGGCCCGGCATCAGGTAGATCATCGTCAGGGCAGTCAGGTAGAGCAGTTTTTCGTCCATTTCAACGACCTCAGGCTGGGGCAACAGAGTGAAAATTCTATGCCGGAAGGTCGAGGCAGGTGCTTGCGTTATGCGCCCGCAACGGGGCTATTATTGGCAGGATGTACCAATTCAATACCTAGCCACAGGCCACTTATGCCAAACCACGACCCAACCTACCCCAAGCTGGACGGTTACGACCAACGCATCCTTGGCGCACTGCAGCGCGACGGGCGCCTCACCAACGTGCAACTGGCCGAAGAGATCGGGCTGTCGGCTTCGCCGTGCCTGCGACGGGTGAGGCTGCTGGAAGAAGCCGGGGTGATCCGCGGCTACCATGCCAGTCTCGAAGCCGAGGCAGTCGGCCTGGGGTTGACGGTGTTCGTGGGGGTGAAGGTCGAGCGGCACCATGAGGTCGAAGCGGAGAACTTCCGCCTGGCCGTGCTGGCCCTGCCCGAGGTGGTCAGCGCCTTTCTGGTGTCGGGCGAGTCGGATTTCCTGTTGCATGTGGTGGTGCCGGATCTGCGCGGCTATGAGCGGTTCCTGACCGATACGCTGCTCAAGCTGCCGGGGATCCGGGATATCCGCAGCAACTTCGCAATCAAGACGATCAAGCCGCAGGGGGCGCTGCCGCTGGGGCACCTGGGGCGGTAAGCGGGTAGCAACGACCGGCCCACCCGCCCCGAACCGAACCTGGCAACCCTACAGCACCAGATTCCCGCGCTCCTCCTGCGTCAACCGCCCCCGCGCCTGCTCATCCAGCGCCCCGGCCCCCAGCACCTGCACCGGGCTCTGCGGGTTGTACTGCGGCCCCAGGCTCGCACCCTCCTTGCCCGGCACCAGGCGCTCGGTACCAAACCCCAGCACCTGCACGGTGATCACCGACGGCTGACGCTGGCGGGCCGCGGCCTGCTGCTGGCGCACCGCATCTTCGGCGGCCTGGGTCGCCGACGACGCCGCCGCACTCGCCGACGAGATCGCGCCGGTGTTCACCGCCGCCACCACCGGCATGCCCTTGGCATCACCCTGCACCTGGATGTTGGCCGCGTTCACCACCTGCAACGCGGCAATGTTGACGTTGCCCGACACCCGGATGCCCGCCTCCCCCGCATCGATGGTGCCCAGCGGCGCAATCAGGTCGATGTCCCCTGGCGGCACTTCCACCACCGGCGCCAGGGTGGCGATACCCGCACCGGTACTCGGCACCGTGGGCGACAGGCTGCTGTTGCCCCAGGTGTCGTACAGCCGGCGCGGCGGGGTGTAGACCACCGTGGTCTTGGAACCACGCCCGGCGTTGATGTCGCCCTCGGCCGACCAGCCCAGAATCGAGCCGCCAAAGGTGGTCATGATGCGGCTCTGCCCCAGCAGGATGCTGCCGCGCGCGTACAGCTGGATATCGCCGTTGCCCTGGGTGATCACCCCGGCACCGGCCGGCGGCGCCTCGCCCTCCACGCCGAACACCTGCTGGCCACCGGGGGTGAGCATCTGGATCGCGCCCCCCACCTGGGTACGCACCCCGGCCCCGCCGAACATCAGGATGTCGCCGTCGTAGCGGATCGGGTTGCCGGCCACGTCCTGCTCGGGGAACAGCGCCGCGATCGCATTGCGCCCGCGCAGGTAACTGCCCTGGCGCGGCCCGCCCACGGTGTTGTACTCCAGGCCGCCGGCACGCAGCTCGGCAAAGTACACCTGGCGCGCAAACACCGCCTGCTCGGTCGCCGGCAGGCTGGCGAACCGCGCCCGCGCCTGGGCCGCATCGCCCTCGAAGGCGTAGCGCTCGGCCAGCCATTGACGCAACTCCTCGGCGTAGGTCTTGGCCACCTTGCCCGGCTGCGCCGCCAGGCTCTGGTTGCTGTCGGCAAGGTTGGCCGGGTTCAGGTACAGCTCGGCAAAGCGCGCATACCCTGGCCCCTGGGCGCCCACACCGGCCTGCAACACCAGGCTTGCGCCGGGGCGGTTGTCGCCGGTGACGATGGCGCCCAGGCTGGTGATGGCCGCGCGGTCCTCCTGGCGCAGGTCACGCCCGGCACTGACGGTGAGCGTGCCGGGGCCGGCCACGTTCAGGCCACTGAACAGGATGTCGCGCCCAGCCACCACCTGCGAATGATCGGTGGCGTGGTTGTGCACGAACAGGTTGCCGCTGGACAGCGCCAGCGCACCGACGATGTCCGACATCATCGCCGGCACGTAGGTGGTCTCGCCAAGGCCGGTACCGCTGTACACGATGTCGCGCCCCGCCATCATCCACACCGGTGCGGCGCCCTCGTACCAGACGGCCCCATTGCGCGCATTGCCGAAGTTCAGGACCTCGCCCGAGCGCACCCCCACCAGGTCGCCGCTCACGGCGTAGATGCGCGCCGGCTGCAATTGCCCGTAGGCATTGGCGGTGCTGGTGCTGCCAAAGGCGAACAGCGGGAAGCGACCCGCTTCCAGGTCTGCCGCAATCCCGTCTGGCCTCTGGTTGCTGACGCTGTGGCCGTTGTAGCTGCCGATGAAACCCGGGTTGAACGGCGTGGCCAGGGCCGACGGTGCGGCGCCGGACTGGTTGATCGCATAGCCACCGGCGTAGATCGAACCCTGCGCCACCAGCTGCAACTGGGCATTGGCCGAAGGTGCCAGCAGCAACGAGTAGCCACTCGCGCCCTGCAGCCGGTTCTTCTCCCGGTACTGCGCGGAGTTCCCGTAGTACAGGTTGCCGGAGGCCGCCACCGCACGCAGGATCGACGGGTAGACAAAGCGCCCGTCGGTGGGCGAGGTATCCAGGCCGGACAGCGCATCACCGCTGACCGGCTGGGTCAATTCGATCAGTTGGGTGCTGGGGGTCAGGTCACCGCCCGCCGAGAACAGGTCGATGGCAGTGTTCGCCGTCCACAGGCTGAACCAGCTGTTGCCGCCCCCCGCCGCCGTGCCGAACGGCGTGGTGTTGAGCGTTGGCACACGGCCCGGGTCGGCCGCCGCCCCCAACACCAGGTCGCCCCGGGTGCTCAGTTGCACCGTGGCGTCGCCGGGCACCACCACCAGGCCGCCTTTGGCGCTGGCCAGGGTGGCCTGGAACGGGTCGTAGGCGCGGGTTTCGTGGCTGTCCTGCTGTATCCCGAGCGCGCCGTAGGCACGGTCGATACCGCCCAGGGCCGCTGCCGACACCTGCAGGTTGCCGCGCAAGTTGACCAGGGTACCCTGCAGGTCATGGGCGGCCACGCCCAGTACATCGGCGTTGTCGCCACGCCCCAGGGCCGCCTGGGTCGGGTTGACGGCGCCGCCGACCTTCAGGTTCAGGTCGCCGCCACCGCCCAGCGTCAGGCTGCCATCGCGGCCCACGCGGCCGGTGCTGCCCACCGCCAGCTGCAGGGCCTGGGTACGTGCGCTGTCGTCCCACTGCGTGCGGTACTGGTCAGCGGTATTGCCGATCACATCGAGGGTGCCGGCCTGCCCGCCCACCGTGACATCGAGGTTGCCCCCGCCCAGGGTGCCGAAGCCGGTGAAGCCGGCCACCACACTGTTGCGCTGGTAGCGCACATAGGTGCCGAAGTTGATCCACCAGGCCGTGGGTATCTGCTCGTCTGCCGCCAGCGCGTTGCCACTGCCCTGGCGCCACAGCCAGTTGCCGACCTGTGCAGTGGGCAACTGGTAGGCCAGGCGGGTCAGGCTGCCATATTCGCGGCTGAGGGAGTTGCCCGTCAGGTTGCCCCCCACCGTCAACAGCAGGTTGCCGCCCTGCTCCGGGTACCAGGCCTGGTACAGGCTCTGCGCGCCGCCATCGACCAGCGCCTCGTAGCCGCCGAGAAACTCCGGCAGCACCTGCCCGTCATTGGCCTGCCCGCGTGCCAGTTGATAGGCGGCGGGCACCGGGGTCGCCGTACCGGCGGTGTACACACCGAACAGCGTGGTCATGTCCAGGTTGCCGGCGGCGATCAGGTCCAGGTCACCGGTACCGGTACGCAGCACGCTGTAACGCGAGGCGCCGCCGGGCACCGTGTCGTGCTCGGTGTTGCCCGGCGCGGTCATCACGCACCAGGTGGGGAACTCATCGCACAGGGTGGGGTAGCCAATCGCATCGAAGTCGATCAGATCGCCCGGCCTGGCATCTGCGCCAAACCCGTCGATGCCTTCCTGGGTCCAGGCCAGGCCACCGCCGGCGGCCGGTGCCCTGGCGCACCAGGTGGGGAACTCGTCGCACAGCGTGGGGTAGCCGATGGCGTCGAAATCGATCAGGTCACCGGGCCTGGCGTCCACGCCAAAGCCGTCGATGCCTTCCTGGGTCCACACCAGGCCGCCGCCGGCAGCCGGTGCCCGGGCGCACCAGGTGGGGAACTCGTCGCACAGCGTGGGGTAGCCGATGGCATCGAAGTCGATCGGGTCGCCGGGCTTGGCGTCCACACCAAAACCGTCGATGCCTTCCTGGGTCCACACCCAGCCGGCACTGGCGCCTACCGCCAGCATGCCCACGTGGTGGTCGGCCAGGCGCAGGCGCCCGCTGGCGTTCGGGTCGGCCAGGCGCGGGTCGGCCGCCGTGGTATCGGCACCGGCCACCACGCGCAGGTTCCACGACTGCGAACCGGCCGGCAGCATGCTGGCGACCGCCCAGTTGGTGCCCTTGCCCTCGCTGCGCAGCGCCACCGAGCCCACGCCCCCCAGCTTGATATCGGTGCGCGGCGGAATGATCGCGCCGCGTTGCAGCACCAGGTTGCCCGCCAGCAGCACCAGGTCATCGGCGCCACCGTTCAGCAGGTGGCCCGGATCGGACGGCAGTGCCACGCCTTTTGGCCAGGTCATGGCCGTGACGGGCGTGTTGACCACCAGCCGCGTGCCGGCGCCCAGTTGCATGCCCGCTTCCAGGCGCAGCGGGGCCTCCAGGCGGGTGCCCGCCGCCAGTGCCTGGCTGCCGTCGGCGTTGTAGAGCGCCGCCGAGAGCACGGTGCCAGCCGGCAGCTCGATCGCGGCCGAAAGGGTTGCACGCACTGGCAGCACAGCGCCCGAGGCCAGCACGCGCGCTTGCATCGGCAGGTCGTAGTTGAGCACCTGGCCGGCCAGAAAACCGGTGCCCTCGTGCAGCTCGACCCCACCGTTGGGCACCACCACCTGGGCGCCATAGGCCAGGCGCCCTTCCAGCAGCACCCAGCCGCCGTCGTCCTGGGTCTCGGGTGGCGGCGCGAAGCCGTCGTTGATGCTGCCCAGCACCTCCACGTCGCCACCGGCACGCAGGCTCAGGCTGCCGGCCTCGCCCGAGCCGTACACCGCGCCGGTCTTGTGCACGTTGGGGTTGAGGCTGGCGTAGCGGTAGCGCGACAGGTCGAGGTCGCCGCTGACCACCAGGTCGCCGTCGGTGATCACTTCAAGCCCCGGGCGCAGGTGGAACTGCTGGGCGTAACCCTTGACCAGGCCGGCGAGCTTGCCGTTGACCAGCGCCGTGTTGGCCAGGGCGCTGTCGATGAACTGCACGCTTTGCGCGTGGCGTGCGTCGAGGTAGGCCTGGTCGATCTGGACATAGGGCTTGCCGCTGACATGCGGGTCGACGCCCTGCGGGGCCGCATGATCGCGCGCCATGGCGAACAGGTCGATGCGCTGCGCACCAAGAATCGACAGCGCCTGCGAGGCGTCGATGGCGATGTCGCCATGGGTCGGGTCGTCGGCCCGCAGCCGCGGCGCATACAGCGCGAGGGTGCCGCGCTCGCGGCCATCGTGCTGGCCGGCGGCGCCGCCGCGGGGTGCGTCGGTGCCATGGCGCAGGTCGATACGCACGCCACGCGCCAGGGTCAGTTGCCCGGCACCGGCATT
The DNA here is from genome assembly GCF_024126555.1 of Pseudomonas sp. VE 267-6A. NCBI lineage: Bacteria > Pseudomonadati > Pseudomonadota > Gammaproteobacteria > Pseudomonadales > Pseudomonadaceae > Pseudomonas > Pseudomonas sp. VE 267-6A. The sequence goes on along the minus strand of NZ_JAMYBY010000014.1, from coordinate 127,664 downwards.
CAGCTCCACGGTAGCCCGGTTGGGGCTGTCGATGATCTTGCCGTAGCTGTCCACGCGCAGCACGCTGCCATGTGCATCGAGCACCGCGCCCTGGGCCAGGGTCAGGCCATTGCCGGCGGCCAGACGAATGCTGCCGACACGCTCGCCGCTGGCATCGATCAGGCCGTTGACACGCAGATGGCCGTTGTCCAGCGACACCTGCACCTGGTTGGCGCGCACCCCGTTGCCGATCTGCAGGTTGCCCTGCTTGAACTGGAAGCGCCGGCTGCCATGCACGCCGCCGTCGTTCAGGCGCTGGTTGAGCGTGGCGAAGGCACTGCTCAGGTCACCGGCCAGCCCTTGGGCACGCAGGGTGAAACCCGCACCCGCGTAGGGCACCTGGGTGCCCCCGGCATCGTAGTGGCCGGAGCTTGCGCCCAGGAGGCGGCCTTGCAGGTCGACCTGGCCGGCACTGGCGTCCAGCGCCACCACCTCCAGGCTGCCGGCCTGGTTGTGTTCGGCGTGCAGGTCGATGATCGAGCCGGCCGCCTGGTGGATGTTGCCGTGCTGGCTGCGCAGGATCACGTCACCGCCCCAGCTGTACTTGTCCAGGTCGTTGAGGCTGACCTTGCGCCCGGCCAGGTCCAGTTGCGCCGCCTGGCCCAGGCGCAGGTCGCCCTGGCTGTCGAGGGTCAGCTTGCCGCTGGGCAGTGCCACGCGGGTGTCGAGGTCGATGCGCTGCGCGCTGAACGACCATTCGGCGCCCAGCGCCCCGGCCTTGAGCTGCGCGTCGGCGGTGCTCGGCGCCGCCCCCGCGAGCATCTGCAGGGCACCGCCGACGCGCACCTGGTTGACCGAACCGGCTTCACCGGTCACCAGCGGGGTGCGCACCAGCAGGTTGCCGCCGCTGTAGCGGTAGCCTTCGCCGGTCACATACTCGCCGCGTGACTGATACACCGACAGGCTGCCGCGGTGGTTGGCAGTCAGGCGTTCGCTGGCCAGCAGCGCCACGTCGCTGAAGCCCAGCGCCAGGCGCTCGAACGCCGGCTGGCTGCTGCTCTGCGCCTGCGGGCCATACCCCAGTTCGATGCGCCGGGCTTCGATCTGCAGCCGTCCGCTGCCGGTGCCGGCACCGTTGCCGAGCAGGGCCGGCGCGGCCTGGGTGGCGCCACTCCAGATCAGGTTGCCGGTACGAATGCTGGCCACGTCAGTGGCCGCGCCATGCCCGTAGATCGCCGGGGTGCCCAGCACCAGGTTGCTCAGGCGCGACTTGCCGGTCGCCGGGTCGAGGGTGTCGAGCGCGGTGGTGCCGAAGAAGTTGAGGCTGTCCTGCACGGTCAGCGTCAAGGTTTCCAGGGCCGGCGCGCCACGGCGGGTATCGCCCTGCAGCAGGCGGTCGAGCACCTGCTGGTTGAGGGTCAGGCCGCTGGGCAGGTAGCCCGCCGCAGCGGCGGCGGCCAGGCTTTGCGCACTGCCGACGTTGATCGCGCCCACCGCCAGGGTCAGGTTGCGGGTGCCGAAGCGCACCTGGTCGTCGAGGCTGAAGCGGTTGTTGGTGGCGGCGGCAATGGTGCCTTCGGAATACAGCTCGGTCTGGCCGCTGCACCGCGTCAGGCAGCCGCCGATCAGGATGCTGCCCGGCCCGGTGATCGTCCCGCTGGGCGCTTGCGGCGCCAGCACGTCGACCCAGCCATTGGACACGATCAGCAGGCTGCTGTTGTGCGGGTTGTAGAGGTAGCCGTCGCGGCTGTCGTAGGCGGGTGCGCCCTGCCCGAGCGTATCGATGCTCGCGCCTTGCTCTATGTTGATGGCGCCGGCGATGCGCCCGGTAACCATCAGCACTTCGGCGGCCTTCAGGTGTGCGCCACCCTTGAGCACGATGCTGGTGCCCCTGGCATCACCGAACAGCAGCTGGTTGCCACCCTGCCCGTACACCCGCTGCCCGGCATGGCCGATGCGCAGGCTGCTGGCACCCAGGGCGTTGAGCTGCGACGCGGCAATGGCGGTTTCGCCGGCACCCGCTGTGGCGGGCGCGTTGTCGCCGTGGATCACCAGGGTGTCGCCGAACAGCACCGTGGCGATGCTGCCGTGGCCCTTGTCCGCCGGTTTGTTCAACAGCACGCCCTGCATGCTGAAGCCGGGCCGCGTGGTGTCGTTATGGCCCAGGTCCAGGGTCAGGCCCTTGGCATCGATGGGCAGCGCGGCACGCGGGATACCCAGGCGTGCGGCATCGTTGAGCAGGAACTGGCTGAAACTGGTTTCGTTGTACTGCGAGTACCGACGCAAGGTGTCGGCACCGGTCAGTATCAGGTGCTGCGACAGGGCATCGCCCAGCCCGCTGCCGGCGATCGAGCGCTTGCCGGTCAGGCCCCATGAGCCATTGCGCAGCGCCATGGCACCTGCCTGCGGCGCGCCGACGCTGGCCTGGCCGTTGACCTCGACACGGTAGGCCCCCGGCAACAGCGCATAACTGGCCGGCAGCAAGGTGTAGGTGCCGGCGGGCAGGCCTGGGATCCCGGCGTCCAGGGTGATCTGCTGGCCCACCAACGGCATCGAACCCGATGGCTCGCCCGCCACCGCTTCGGGCGCCACGCTGGCCTGCACACCGGGCACGATGGCGTACACCGGGTTGTCCGCCAGGCCCGGCAGGCTGAAGCTGCCATCGGGGTTGTTGCGCACCAGCGGGTGATAGCGGGCATCGGTGGAGCCGCCGCGCCCGGAGATGAAGCCGGCGCCGCGCACATCGCCACCGCCGGACAGGTCGATTACCGCACCGGGTTGGACCGCGATGCTGCCACCGCCCAGGGTCACGTTGAGCCAGCCGTTGGGCAGACTCTGGCCCAGCACCGTGCTGTTCAGCGACTGGCCGGCGAAGTTGTACACCAGGCCATCTACCGTGCCGCCATAAGGCATCACCAGGCCGGCGGCACTGACCGAAGTCAGGCTGCCAGGGCGCAGGGTCACTTCGCGGGTGCTGGCGGTGCCCAGTACCAGGGCGCCGAGGGGCGCGCGCAGCACGCCCTGCTGGTCGATGGTGTCGGCCTGTATCGACAGCGCGCCAAACAGCGAATAGGGCTGGGCAGGCGTGGCCGCGCTGCTGCGCGCAATCTTCACATGCTCGGCCTTGATCACTGCCACGGCATTGGTGCCAGGGTAGATCTGCGCCGCGCTCAGGGTCAGCGTGCCCGGCGCCACCAGCCGCGTGTCGTTACCGCCCAGTGTCTTGAGCAGGCGCAGATCGCCGCTGCTGTTCAGGCTGACCTGATGGAAGCCGCGTCGATCGATGCTCAGCGCTTCACTCACCCCCGTGCCGAACTTCAGGGTATTGCGTACGTCGATCAGCGCCGCATCCACCTGCAGCCTGGCCTGATCGGCTTGCGACGAAAGCGCGATACCGATTTGATTGTTGGTGAGGCCCGGCCCGGCCGGCGGCAGGCTGGTGTACCCGGCCAGACGCACATGCGCAGCCGACAGGCGCACCCGGGTATCGGCGCGAGCCCCTTCGGCCAGCCCCAGTGCACCGGCATACAGGTGCAGGCTGCGCGCCGGTTGCAGCGTCACGTCGTCGGTAAAGCTGATCACGCCGCGGCTGAACAGCGTCAGTGCATCGAACCCGCCCTGCGCCACCTGGGCCACGCTGAGGTGGCCATGGCCATGTTCCAGCTTACCGGCCTGGTTGGCGAAGGCTTCCCCGCGCGGGCTGATACGCAGCTCGCGCTGGCGGATGGCCTCGGCATAGGCCGGGGTGATCGGGTAGGTACCGCTCTCCAGCGCAAGGGTCAGGCTGCCGCCCGCCACGCCAGCGCCACCCGCCGCTGCACGCAACTCGCCGTCCACGTACAGGCCATTGATCGAACTCAGGCTGATGCTGCCGCCCTGGCTGGCCAGCCGAGTCGCGCCAACCCCGGGTACATCGACGCTCATCTGGCTGCCGGACGCATCCAGTACAGCGCCACGCTCGACCACCACGAACAGGTCGGGGGCCAGCGCGCCACCCAGGTTGGGGTCGAAGGTGCTGCCGATGACGATACTGCCGCCCTGGCGCAGCTCGCCATAGCGCTCGCCACGCGCGTCCACGGCGGTGACGGCACGGGCCGATACGTCGAGCAGCGCCCCGGCGCCGACCCGGATCGCCCGTTGATGCGGCTCGAACCGCACCGCACTGGTCAAGGCCTCCTGCACAACAGTGTCAGCCAGGGTGATCTGCCCGCCGTGTGCCACCAGGCTGCCGTCAACTTGCAGGCCACCGGGGCTGCGCAACGTGATGGACTGCCCGTCATCGACCTGGATACGGCTGCCGCTGGCTACCTGCAGCCAGCGTGACGCCACCTGCTGGGCCGACTGGTCCAGCTCGCTGCCCGCCTGCAGCAGCAGGCTGGCACCGGCGCGCTGGGTCAGGACGCCCTTGGCGGCGTTCTCCAGGTACTGCGGTGGCGTCCACAGCTCCAGCGCCTCGGCCGCCGAACGGGCATCGCCACGCAGGCGATACACCGGCCGCGTCACCTGCACCTGGCTGTCGGCCGCCACCTCCAGGCGCTGGTTGCCCACCACCTCGTAGCGGGCAAAGCCCTTGGCGAAGAAATCGCTGCCCAGGTTCAGGCTGGCCGCCGGGGTGTCGGCGCCGATGCTCACGGTGTCGCCGCGCAGGGCCAGCGTGCCGGCGCCCGTGGTGCCGTACCCGCGCAGCTCGCCGCCCAGCAGCAACTGCCCACCGGCCCCGCCCGAGGTCAGGCTGGCCAGGCTCAGGTCGCCACCGGCACCCCCGCGCCAGCTGCCGTCGGGGGTGCGCGCCGCGCCGCTTTCCACACTCAGCACACTGCCCTGGCCCAGGCGAATGTCGCCGGTGCCACGCAGGGCCAGCGAACCGCCGTCCAGCCAGGCCGACAGGTCGGCGGGCTGCGCATTGACGCCGTCCTGGCGCCGGCCGCTGGCCTCCACGCGAACCCCGCCGGCCACCTCGATACGCGCGGCCAGGCCGGCATTGCCGACCCGCAGGCTGTCCGAGCCGCGTTGCAGGTTGCCCAGCAGCAGGTCGCCGCCGTGGCTGACCAGGTCGGCGTTTATCTGCACCTGTGGCGCCAGCAGGCTCAGGCCGGCGCCGTCGGCCAGGTTCAGCGCCTGCTCCAGGCGGATGCCCTCATACGCGGCCACCTGCAGGCCGCCAAGCTCGCGCAGGCGCTCGGCCTCCAGGCGCAGGACGCCTTCGCGCTCGGCCTCGACCGGGGCGTCGAGGGTCAGTGAGCCGCCCTGCACCTGCGAGCCGATCACCACCTGGTGCAGGTTGCCCGCGCCGGCGTTGAGCACGCTGCCCGTGGCGGTGGGCCGGTAGTCGCCAACGATCAGCTGCGCGCCGCGGGCCTGGCTCAGCTGGCTTTGCCGGTAGCCGTCGAGGCCGGTCTGCGGGGCCTGCAGCTGGTGGTCGCCCTTGAAGGTTTCGCCCAGGATCTCACCGCCCAGCTGCGCATTGGCGGTGCCGACCACCAGCCGCCCGGCATCGCGGCCAACGGTGTAGCCGTTCTCCAGGCGCTCGCGCGGGGCGATCAGCGGGCTGTAGAAGTAGCGGGTCTGGCCCCAGCGTGCGCTGTGCTGCTCGTAGCCCTTGTACACGCCCTGGTACAGCACGTCGCCAGGGGCACGCGAGAGGTTGTACAGGCGCCCGTCGGCGCCCTTGAGCCAGGTTTGCTTGAGGTAGCCGGTGGCCACGTCCAGCGTGCCGCCCGAGAGGTTGACCAGCGAGCCGGCCTGGGTCACCAGGTCGCCCCCGGTGAAGCTCACCGTGCCGCCCTGGGCCAGCCACTCGCCCAGCCCGTGGCTGCGCGTGCCGAGGTAGCCGCCCACTTCCAGCAGGCCGCCGGCGGTGTACCAGCGCTCGCCCTCGTAGCCGTTGGTGCCGGCGGCCACGTGCACCAGCTCGCGGATGTCGACCCACACATCGGTGCTGTTGAGCGCGCCGCTGTCGCGGTTGCCCGCCGCGTCGCGCTGCTCGTTGCCCTGGATGTTGACCTTGATGCTGTTGCTGTCCATGGCCAGCTTGACCCCGACCGCGCCCGCCACGTCCAGCACCGCGCCGTCGCGCAGCAGGCTGCGCTGGCCGGCACTCACCGCCACCTGGCCGCCGGTGGCCAGGGTCAGCGAGCCGCCCTGGAAGTCCACCGTGCCGCCACTGACGATCTCCACCCGCGACAGGCTGCGGTCATCGGCCACCGCGCTGAGGTTGTCGAACGCGCCGTTACGCTGGTTGACCTGCCCGCCCAGGTCCTTGCGCACCGCCTCGCGCTGGCTGTCCAGTGCGCTGCCGGGGTTGGCGTCGATGACGATGGCAGTGGTGCTGCCGGCGGCCAGGGTCACGTTGCCGGTGCGGTCGCTGGCCGCGTTGAGCAGGTGGATGGTGCCGCGGTTGTCGATCGAGCTGGTGGCCACGGCCACGCCCTGCTGGCGCACCTGATGCCCGGTCAGGGTGATGTCGCCCTGGCTGGCCTGGATCAGCCCGCTGTTGCGCACCGTGCCGGCCGTGCTGCCGGCCTTCAGCGTGGTGGCCACCTCGTTGCCGCGGGTGGTCGAGTACGGGTTGCCCGCCGTGCCGACGCCCTTGCGGATGTAGAAGGTATCGCCCGCCGCCAGGGTCGCCTGGCCCTTGGCGTTGATCAACCGGCCGGCGTTCTCCACCTCGTGGCCCAGCAGCAGGGTGTAGCCGCCGCCCTGGGTGGAGCTGGCCGGGGCGTGGGTCTGGATCAGCGCGCCGCGCTCGACCATGATCTTGCCGGCGGCATCGGTGAAGGTCGGCTGGCTGCCCAGGCTGTCCACGTACAGGCCGCGCTCGGTGAACTGCTGGTCGCTGATGGTGGCGGCGGCCGCCGTCAGGTTGCGCACGTTGATCTGGCTGCTGCCGCTGAACACGATGCCGTTGCGGTTAACGATCATCAGCGTACCGTCGGCCTTGATCGTGCCCTGGATCTGGCTGGGCGCGACGCTGTTGCCGACGCGGTTGAGGAGGGCCCAGTTGGCGTCCTGCTGGAAGGTCAGCTGGGTGTCGCGGCCGACGTTGAAGGTTTCCCAGTTGAGAATCGCCTTGTCGGCGGTCTGCTTGATGGTCACCTGGGTGGTGCCGCCCTTCTGCGTCTGTACCGGAGCCTCGGCGTTGGTGAACAACGGCTTGCCATTGGCATCGAGCAGCGGGTTCAGGCCATTGCCGCCCAGGCCGTTGTGGATGCTCGAGGGCGCCGCCAGCGCGGCGGCGCGGCCGGCCGCCTGGGCAGCCTGTTGCGCGGCGATGGCGGCCACGGTGTTGTTGAGGTTTTGCAGCGAACGCTGCAACTGGGCATTGGCACGCTGCTGCTGGGCCAGCGGCGGTGGCAGCCCCGGCAACTGCACCGCACCGCCCTGCCCGCCCGTACCGCCGGCCTGCGGCGCGCTGCCCTTGGCCGCGAACCAGGCCGAACTGAACGCCGCAGGCGCCGCCTGCACGCTGCCGGCCAGGGCCAGCAGCGCAATCACCTGGGCCAGCGGCTTGAGCCGCAGCAGGGGCATATCGGCCTGACGGTGGGTACGGTGGGAGGGCGAAGCAGCAGTGCCAAGGCGCATTGCAATCAATCCTTTTCTGGTCCATCGCGGTAATGGGATGCCACACGCCGGTGCGGCCGGTGACCTATGACATAGGCGGTTGCACGGGCGGCAGACCGAACCTTTGTCACGCAAAGTTCATGTGATCGGTGGCGTTCTGAAACGCAAAAGCCGGTAACGGCGCGAGCCGTTACCGACGTGGTACAGCGACAGGCGTCGACGCGGCTTAGGCCGGGCGGCCCTGGGTGTTGCACACGCTGAGGTTGTTCACGCCCAGTGCGCCGGACTGGTTGGCGAACTGCAGGCGAACGGCGTTTTTCCAGGCTGAGCTCAACGGGATCAGCTTCTGCGCGATGATGGCCGCATCGTTGTTGGTGGTGGCGCCGTAATGACGGTTCAGGAAGGCGACGACGGCGGTGCCGTCTGCGGCGTCCTTGTAGCACTGACCGAAGATCAGGTTGGTGTAGGCAACGATGGAGTAGCCGGTGGCCGGGTTGGCCAGCACCGGGGCCCAGTTCTGCGGAATCGCGCGTGCGGCGGCGGTGGCCGGTGGCGCGGCGTTGGCCAGTGCAGTCTGCACGTTGCCGACGGTTGGCAGCAGGTTGTTGACGCGGGCGACCTTGGCGTTGTTGGTGGCATCCACGTCTTCAGGGCCTACATAGCCGATGGCGTCTTCGGTGCCGTACACCGAGGTCACGATATCGCCGCTCAGGGCAACACCCTGGAACGTGGCAGGCTCTGCACCGACCTGAGCGGTGGTGAAGGTGCTGCTGACGCCGAACTGGGTCGGGCACTGGCTGTTCAGGTGACGGGTGAAGATCTCGGAGGTGCCGCTGCTGCCGCTGCGGTAGAACACCTTGATGGCCTTGTTCGGGTAGCTGGCGTCGATCTGGTTCCAGTTGCTGATCGAACCCGAGAAGATCCCGCACAGCTGGGCGCTGGTCAGGTTCAGGTCGTTGACGGCAGTGCCGTTGGCCAGCTTGAGGTTGTACGGGATGGTGACCGAGGTGGCTGCCGACGGCACCTGGATCAGCGGGCCCCACTTGTTGGCGACGTCGTTGCCGGCGCTGTTGTGGTCCAGGTTGTAGGTGTTGATTTCCGCATCGGAAAGGATCGAGTCGCTGCCTGCGAAATCGACGGTCACACCGGCGGGCTTGTTGATATCGGCGGCACGGTTGAACAGGAAAGCCGACTTGCCTTTACCGCTGCCAACACCGGTGTAGGTGTCGAAACCGGCGCCCAGTACGCCTGGGGTGGTGTACAGGCCTTGTGGCAGGGTGGCACCGCCACCGACAACCGCTGCCATCGATTGAGCCGAAGCCAGTGCGGCAATAGCCAGCGAGGCTGCGATCATAGTGCGCTTAAACATGAAGAAGCTCCTTTCGTCGTGTTCGTACGTTGAGGTGAGTCGCGCTTGCATGTCACGGTGGCGTGGCGCAGCGCCTTGATCCAGAGGGCTTGCTGGCCGATCCACGAGGCTTAGGTTGGCAGTGCGCGGTGACAGTCAGAGGAAAAAACATCGGGAGCTTGGCGGGTAATTTCTCGGGTGTTTTCAAGGCCACAGTGCGGTCCTTCGCCGGCAAGGCCGGCTCCTACAGGGGTTGGTGTGATCCTGTAGGAGCCGGCCTTGCCGGCGAAGGCGTCAGCCGCAACACCGCAGCAACCTCCCGGATTCACCACCCGGCCGACTCGGGTGTTCACCCCGCGCAAGAAACAATTCACTGCACCAGCTGGTTGATCTCGATGATCGGCAGCAGCACCGCCATCACGATCAGCAGCACCACCGCACCCATCACCACGATCATCAGCGGCTCCAGCAATGCGGTCATGCCCATCGCTCGGCGCTCGATGTCCTTGGCCAGGCTCTGCGCCGCGCGGTCGAGCATCGGCGGCAGGTTGCCGGTCTTCTCGCCGCTGGCGATCAGGTGGATCAGCAAGGGCGGGAACACCTTCTCCACCGCCAGCGCCGACGCCAGCCCCACGCCTTCGCGCACCCGCGCCGTGGCCTCGCTCACGCACTGGTCGAGGCGGTCGTTGGCCAGGGTCTGGCGCGCCGCCTCCAGGGCCCGCAGCAACGGCACCCCGGCACTGCCCAGAATCGCCAGGGTCGAGGCGAAGCGTGCGGTGTTCAGGCCCAGCACGAAGCGCCCCAGCAACGGCAGGCGCAGCACCCGGCTGTGCCAGGCCAGGCGTGCCGACGCGCCGCGCAGGTACACACGCCAGCCCCATGCCCCGGCCACCAGCACGATGAAACACAGCCAGCCCCAGGCCCGGATGAAGTCGCTGGCGTTGAGCATCGCCAGGGTCAGCCCCGGCAGGTCCTGGCGCGCCTGGGTGAAGGCGCTGACCACCTGCGGCACCACGTAGCTGAGCAGAAAGATCACGATGCCGATCGACACCAGCCCGACCACGCCGGGGTAGATGAACGCGGTGAGGATCTTGCCGCGCAGGGTGTTGCGGTCTTCGATGTAGTCGGCCAGGCGCTCCATCACCTGGGCCAGGTCGCCGGACTCCTCCCCCGCCGCGATCAGTGCGCGGTAGATCTCGGGAAAGTCCCGCGGGCGCGCCGCCAGTGCGTCGGCCAGGCGCATGCCGCTGCGCACGTCGCCGCGCACCGCGCCCAGCACCTGGGCAATGTGCTTGCGTTCGGCCTGCTCCAGGGTCGCGCTCAGGGCGCCCTCCAGCGGCAGCCCGGCGGCCAGCAGGCTGGCCAGCTGGCGCGTGGTCCAGGCCAGGTCCGCATCCGACAGCTTGCTGGCGAACAACCCGCCGCCGGCACTGGCGGCAGGCTCCGGCTCGACCTGCAAGGCGCTCAGGCCCAGCCCGCGCAATTGCCCGATCACCGCCGCCGGGCTGTCGGCCTCCAGCTGGCCACGGCTGATGCGCCCCTGGGCATCGGCGGCTTCATAACGGTATCGGCTCATCAGGCGTCCCGGGTCACACGCAGGATTTCTTCCACGGCGGTACTGCCGCTGTCGACCCAGCGCTGGCCGTCCTCGCGCATGCTCAGCATGCCGGCCTGGCGCGCTGCGGCGCGCAGGGCCTGTTCGTCGGCGCCCTGGTGGATCAGGCCGCGAATCGGGTCATCGATGCAGAACAGCTCGTGGATCCCGGTACGCCCGCTGTAGCCGGTGTGGTTGCAGTTGGCGCAGCCATGGGGGCGAAACTGGCCGGGGGCATTCGGGTCGGGCTGACGGCAGTGCGGGCACAGCCGCCGTACCAGGCGCTGGGCCAGCACGCCGAGCAGCGCCGAGGCCAGCAGAAAGGGTTCCACGCCCATGTCGAGCAGGCGGTTGACCGCCGACACCGCGTCGTTGGTGTGCAGCGTGGCCAGCACCAGGTGCCCGGTGAGCGAGGCCTGCACCGCGATCTGCGCAGTCTCCAGGTCGCGGATCTCGCCGATCATGATGATGTCCGGGTCCTGGCGCAGGATCGCGCGCAGGGCCACGGCAAAGGTCATGTCGATGCGCGCATTCACCTGGATCTGGCTGATACCCGGCAGGTCGTATTCCACCGGGTCCTCGACGGTGAGGATGTTGCTGACGCTGGCATCGAGCCGCGCCAGCGCCGCGTACAGGCTGGTGGTCTTGCCGCTGCCGGTGGGCCCGGTGACCAGCACGATGCCGTGGGGCTGGCGAATCAGCACGTCCAGGCGGGCCAGCAGCGCCGGGGCCATGCCCAGGGTTTCCAGTTGCAGACGCCCGGCCTGCTTGTCCAGCAGGCGCATCACCACCCGCTCGCCATGCCCGGTGGGCACGGTGGACACACGGATATCGATGGGCCGGCCAGCCACGCGCAGGGCGATGCGCCCGTCCTGGGGCAGGCGCTTTTCGGCGATGTCCAGCTGCGCCATGATCTTGATCCGCGACACCAGCGCCGCGTGCAGCGCCTTGCGCGGCGAGACCACGTCGCGCAGGGTGCCGTCGACCCGGTAGCGCACCACCGAGTGGGTCTCGAAGGGTTCGATGTGGATGTCGCTGGCCTCGTCGCCGGCAGCCTGGGTCAGCAGCGCGTTGATCATGCGGATCACCGGCGCGCCGTCCTGGGTGTCGAGCAGGTCGGTGATCTCGGGCATGTCCTGCATCAGGCGGTCGAGGTCGACGTCGTTCTCGGCCGCGCCGACCGCCGCTGCGGCGCCGCCGTTGTCGCTGTAGGCGCTGGTCAGCAGGCGGTCGAGCTCGTCTTCGCTGACCTGCTCGGCGGCCTGCTCGCCGAACTGGCGGCGCACCTCGCCCAGCGCCCAGGCCGGGGTCGAGGGGCACAGGCGCAGCGGCGCGGCGTGCTCGCCGGCCAGCAGCACCACGCGCTGGGCCTTGGCCCAGGCGTACGGCAGGCGGCTCACCGGGCGACCCCGACTTCATCCAGCGGCACGGCGCGGATCGCCGCACGCGGGGTGTCGATGGCCGCGCCCGCGCGCGGTACGCCCTGCTCGGCGCTGGGCAGCAGCGGCATCTGCGCGTCCGGCAGCGCCCAGGAATGGGCCGGCTTGAGCCCGCCCTGGGCACGGCGGATGAAATCGTAGCGGTTGAGGGTGATGCTGCGCCCCACCTCGGCATCGCGAATGATGTAGGGGCGCAGGAACACCATCAGGTTGGTCTTGCTGGTGGCGCGGCGCTCGTTGCGAAACAGCACGCCCACCCCCGGCAGGCTGGAAAGAAACGGAATGCCGTCGTTGGCCTGGGTGTAGCCGTCCTGCAGCAGGCCGCCGAGCACCATGATCTGGCCGTCGTCGAGCAGGATGCTGGTGTCGATGGCACGCTTGTTGGTGACCGTGCCGGCGGCACTGGAGGCGCGTTCGTCGACGCTGCTGACCTCCTGGTAGATGTCGAGCTTGACCGTGCCGCCTTCGGAGATCTGCGGGCGCACGTTGAGCTTGAGCCCCACCTCTTCGCGCTGGATGGTCTGGAACGGGTTGTTGCTGGTGCCGCCGCCATCGGTGACGTACTGGCCGCTGACAAAGGGGATGGTCTGGCCGACGAAGATGCTCGCCGCCTCGTTGTCCAGGGTCAGCAGGTTGGGCGTGGACAGCACGTTGCTGCCGCCCTTGCTGGTCAGGGCGCGGGCCAGCACCTTGAGGTCGAGCACCTCGCCGATGCCGGGGATGTTCACCGTGCCGTCCACCACGCCCACGCTCAGGCCGGGGGGCAGCGCGTCGATGCTGTTCCTGGCACCGCGATTGAACCCGGCACCGCCCAGGTTGGCGCCGCCGAACACGCCGTTCTTGCCCAGGTTGCCGGCCTGCCACTGGATGCCGAATTCGTTGGCGTCGTCTTCGCTGACCTCGACGATCAGGCTTTCGATCACCACCTGGGCGCGGCGCTGGTCGAGCAGGTCGATCACCTCGCGCAGGTTGCGGTACAGCGGGTCGGGTGCCGAAATCAGCAGGGTGTTGGTGGTGGCGTCGGCCTGGATGGTCACCCCGCCGGCGGAAAACGCGGTGTTCTGCTCGCTGCCCTGCGAACCGTTGCCATAGGCGTTGCCGGCCTGGCCGAGGCTGGCCCCGTAGGTGGCGGCTGGCGGGGTGGCGCTGGTGGTCTGCGCGGTGTTCGCCGCCGCGCCGCTGCCGTTCTGCTTGCCTGCCAGCAGGCCACCGCCACTGAGCCTGGCGCGGGCGTCGTCACCGCTGCTGCTGTCGCTCTCGCCGGTGAGCAGCCCGCGCAGGGCCTGGGCCAGCTTGCCGGCCTGGGCGTTGCGCAGGTACACCACGTGCAGGTTGCTGGGGTTGTTCTGTGCGTTGTCGAGCTTGTAGATCAGGTCGCGGGCCAGTTGCGTGCGCTCGGGGCTGCCGGCGCGGATCACCACGCTGTTGGAGCGCGGGTCGCCGATCACGCTGATCTTCTGGGTGGGGTCGTTGCCCTGGGTTTCGAGCAGCTCCGAGACCATGGCCGCGATGTCGCTGGCGATGCCGTTCTGGATCGCCACCACGTCGGTGTCGATGGCGCTGGGGATGTCGATGCTGTCGAGCAGCCGGGCCACACGCTCGAGGTTCTCGGCATAGTCGGTGACTACCACGGTGTTGTTGCCGGGGTAGGCGTTGATCGGGTTGTTGGGCGACACGATGGGGCGCAGCACCGGGATCACGTTGACCGCGTTCTCGTACTGCAGGCGGAAGGTGCGGGTGAGCATGCCGGTGCCGGCATCCTTGCTGTTGATCGGCCCGCCCAGCAGCTTGGCGTCGGCCTCGGGCACCACCTGGCTGACGCCACCCACGTCGACCACGCTGAAGCCCTGCATGCGCAGGGCCGCCAGCAGCATGGCGTAGGCACGTGTGGCCGGCACCTCGCCTTCGGACACCAGGGTCAGCTGGCCCTTGACCCGCGGGTCGACCAGAAACTGGCGCCCGGTGGCCCGCGACAGGGCGCGCACCACGGCCTGGATGTCGGCGTCGACGAAGTTCAGCTGCACCGGCTGGTCGCCCAGCGGGTTGCCCGGTGCGGCACTGGCGCTGCCATCGCTGTGGGGCCTGGCGCGGTGGGCGGGGGCACGCGGGGTCGGGCGCTGTGGCTCGACCCGCGCCTGCAGGCCGTGGCGTTCCAGGCTGGTCGGCCCGGGCTGCACGTTGGCCAGCGGTCGGCCCAGCTCGCTGCTGGCCAGTGGCTGCGCAGGCTGCTGGCTGCAACCGGCCAGGGCCAGTGCCAGTACCAGGGGAGCCAGACCGGCCAGTCGGCGCGGCAGTTGGGTGCACATCATGACGATTCCTTAGCGCCTTGCGCCTGGTCCAAGCGAACGATTCCGGAGAACGACGCCGTGGCCGAGGGGTCGGCCAGCGGGTCGCGTTGCAGGCGGCTGTGCACCACCGTCAGGCCCAGTTGTGCGGGGGCCTGCAGCAGCCAGGCGGTGGCGGCCTCGGCGGGGGCCTGGGCAAGATCGAGCTGCCAGCCGCCCTCCACCGCCTGAAGCTGGTAATGGCCGCTGAGCCCGGCGTGCTCCAGGCTCTGGCGCAGGGCCGGCGCCTGTTGCGCGGCGCCCGGCAGTGAGGGGGCGTGGGCAAGCAGGCCGTCGAGGGTCTGCGCCTGGCTGCGCAGCCTGGGCGTTTCGGCCTCCCAGTGGGCGATGCGCGCCAGTGCCGGCTGCACCAGCACCAGCCACCACAGCGTGGTGCCCAGCAGCAGTGCGGTCAGGGCCACGGCGCGGCGCTCGCGCGCACTCAGGCCGTGCCACCAGGGGCGCAGGCGGCGCAGGGGGTGCCGTGCCTTACTCAACATTGGCCACCTCCTCGCCCGTGGCGGTCGCCGGGCGCAGGGTCCAGCCGTGGTCGCTGCTGCTGGCCTCGATGCCCTGTGCCGCCAGCCGGGTTTGCCAGGCGTTGTCGGCCGGGGGCCGTGCGGCGCCGGGCAGTGGCTGCAGGTCGAGCACGCCGTCGTGGTAGGTCAGTTGCTCGACTGCGCCGGCCAGAAACGGCATGGCGCTGCCGGCGGCCTGCAGCAGGTGGTTGAAGGGTGCGACCGCGCCATTGTCGCCGGCGGCGAGCTGCTGGCGTACCTGTTGCAGCGGGTTGAGGATCACCTGCAACTGCGGGTAGGCAGCGCGTACCTGCTGGTGCATGTGCTGGCGCAGTTGCTGGCCGGTGTCGGCCAGCCGCGCGGCGTAGAGGTTCAGGCCCAGGGTCCAGATCATGGCGGCGCTGGCGCACAGGGCGAGTGCCCGTGGCCAGCCGTGCTGTGCGGCGCCAGGGGCGCGCAGGCCGCTGTGCAGGCTCGCCACCGGGCATGCGCCGGCCCTTGCCGGGGTCGGGTACAGGCCCCGGGGTTTGAGGCCGGCATTCGACAGCCACTGCGCCAGGCCCTGCAATGCCGCCTGCCCCAGCCATGCCACCGCCACCTTCCCGTCCGCTGCCCGTGGCCCGTGGGCGATATGCACGGCGCGCACATCGCCCAGTATCAGGCCCTGCGCCGCGCACTGCACCGCCGCCCCCAGGCGCGCCGCCGGCAACGGCGGCAGTACCAGCTCGGTGCACAGGCTGTCGTCCGGGTGCAGCCACGCCAGCACCTCGCGGCCCCGCGCCAGGCTCTTGAGCTGCGCCTGCGCCGCCTCGCCCTCGGCCTCGGTCCGGCCCTGGCGGTCCAGTTGCCGATAGCCGACCCGCGCCCCGTCCTCAAGCGCCGCCAGCCGCGGCAATGCCATGTGCAGTTGTGCCTTCATGCGCCCACCCGTGCCCAGACAACCTGTGCCAGGGGCGCCTGCCCGCGCAGCAGCAGCGCCTCCAGGCGCACCTCGCGCGAGCCGCTGCGGGCCACGCCGTGCAGGCGGAACCAGTCGCTGGTAATGCCCACCGGCACGCTTTCGAGCACCACGTGGGGCATCTGCAGGCGGTTGACGAAATCCCCGCGGTTGACGAACCAGCGCCCGCCGTCGCGCTCGGCGATCAGCTGGCGCGCCTTGTCTACGCTCAAGCCCGGCACCTGCGCCGCCAGCACCTCGGCCGACGCGGTGTTGCCATTGATCCAGGTGTTGGCCGGCAGCACCGTGGCCACTCGGCGCAGGCGCGCCAGCCCTTCGGCATCCAGCCCCGGCACGGCCAGCTGGTCGAGGCTGCGCAGCATCGGCCGGCGTGCCGGCACCGGGCGCGAGGCGGCACCCGGCGAGGTTGCGCGGCCACTGTCGAAGCCGTGCACCGCCTCGGCCACGGGCGCCTGCCGGCGCGGGTAGCCGTCGATCACCCGCGCCGCGATCGCCTGCGCCACCGGCGCGGCCAGGCCGATCAGTGCACACAGGCGCTCGAAGGTGGCCAGGGCCTGCGCGTCGGGTTGCTCTTCGACCACCAGGTTGCGCAGGTTGAACTTGCCCTGCTCGTCTTCCAGCCGGCCCTGAAACACCGCGCCGTGCTCGCCCACCGGCAGGCCGGCGATGGGGCGCGCCCAGCCCTGGTCGAGGCGTACCAGCGGGTCGACGCGGCGCTGCTCGGCCAGTACCTCACGGCTCCAGGCCAGGCCCGCCTGCAGCACGCCCTGCCCCTGGGCACGCTGCTGCAGGCTTTCCAGCTCACGGGTGAATACGCTCTGGCGGCTGATCATGCCCGCTGCGATCACCGCCACCACGGCGGCTATCAGCAAGGCACTGATGATCGCCATTCCGCGTTGCTGCGCGGACGGTCTCATCACGGCGCCTACAGCTGCCAGGAGCCGATATCGGCGTTCACGCCGTCGCCGTCAGGCTCGCCATCGGCGCCCAGCGAGAACACGTCGATCTCGCCGTTGGCACCGGGGTTGAGGTAGTGGTAGGGACGGCCCCAGGGGTCGTTGGGCAGGCGCTCCAGGTAGGCGCGCCAGGTGCCGGGCTTGGCCGAGGCGGGTTTTTCCACCAGTACCTTGAGGCCCTGGGCGGCGCTGGGGTAGCTGCCGTTGTCCAGGCGGTAGAGCTTGAGCGCCTGCATCAGCCCGGCGATGTCCTGGCGGGCGGCGGTGGCACGCGCCTGGTCGGGGCGGTCGAGCACCTTGGGCACCACCATCGCTGCCAGGATCCCGAGGATGACCACCACCACCATGATCTCGATCAGGGTGAAACCGCGTTGGCGACGGGGGGCAGAACGGCGTGGGCAGGTAAGCGACATCTCGGCATTCCTTGGCGGGATTCGGGGGCCGATTGTGGCAAGGGCATATGTCAGTGGTATTGAAAATCCTCGGGAGTTCCGGTCGCCAATCGGTCAGACAGACCCCCTAGGATGCAGCTTTGCCCACACCGAGATGCCCATGCGCAGACGCCGCCCGCAACAGGCCGGTTTTACCCTGATCGAAGTGCTGGTGGCGCTGGCCATCGTGGCCGTGGCGATGGCCGCTGCAGTGCGCGCGGCCGGGCTGATGACCCAGGGCAATGGCCTGCTGCGCGACAAGTCGCTGGCCCTGCTCTCGGCCCAGGCGCGCCTTGCCGAACTGCGCCTGGAAGGCCAGGCAACCCCGGGCCTGCGCCGCTTGGAGTGCGACCAGGGGCGCCTGCGCCTGCGCTGCGAGCAGCAGGTCGACAGCCGCCCCGGTGGGCTGCTGCAGGTGCGCCTGGAGGTGTTCGAGCGTGACCGTGAAGGCCCGCCGCTGGCGCGCCTGGAGAGCTGGCTGGGCCAGGCGCCTAG
Source organism: Pseudomonas sp. VE 267-6A (assembly GCF_024126555.1). Lineage (NCBI taxonomy): Bacteria > Pseudomonadati > Pseudomonadota > Gammaproteobacteria > Pseudomonadales > Pseudomonadaceae > Pseudomonas > Pseudomonas sp. VE 267-6A. Next base: position 110,062 of record NZ_JAMYBY010000014.1, on the reverse strand, counting down.
GGCCGAATGAGGCGCGGCAGCGCAGGGCCTTCGGGCAGTCGGGCGATGCCGATGCGGCTGCGCTCCCCGGCGCGCTCGATCACCAGCGCATCGGCTTCTATGGCCACCAGTTGCACCCCCTGCGCCAGTTGCTCGCCCACCCGCACGGCCTGTGGCGCGCCGCCGTTGAGCGAGACGATGGCCACCGCACCGGCACTGCCGGCCAGCAGCCCGCTGAGGCTGATGTCGACCTGCGCCGGCAGGTTGGCGAACCACTGCCCGGCGGCGGCCGGGGGTGCCGATAGGGTCTGCTCCATGGCAGCCGGCACCGGTTGGGGGGGGGGCGCCCAGAGCAACGTGCCCCAGGTCGCGAGCCCGGCCAGCGCCGCGAGCAGCGCCGCGCCCTGGACCAGTTGCGGGGCAGCCACGGGTTTGAATGCTAGTGCCATGGGGAACGGTCTCCGTGTGGTTCCTGGCCCGAGCATACGCGCCGATTCTCACGCTTTTGTTTCACACGACGATCATCTTCGCCGTGCACGCTGTCACCAGCCAAGGAGGCATCGCCCCATGCAACGCAGCCATCCACAACAGGGCTTTACCCTGATCGAACTGATGGTGGTGCTGGTGATCGTCGGCATCGCCAGCGCCGCCATCAGCCTGAACATCCGCCCCGACCCGGCCAGGGCGCTGCGCGAAGACGCCGAGCGCCTGGCGCAATTGCTGCTGGTGGCCCAGAGCGAGGTGCAGGCCGATGGCCGCGCCCTGGTCTGGCAGGCCGACCGCGACGGCTACCGTTTTGTGCGGGCCGGCGCGGCGCTGGACGGCGACCCGCTGCTGCGCCCGCGCCCCTGGCAGGCCGCGCCGGTGACGGTGCAGCGCACCCCGCAGCGGGCCGTGCGCATCGACCCGGAATGGATCGGCGAGCCGCTGACCCTGCGCCTGGTCAGCGGCCAGCAGCAGATCGAAGTGCGCCGCGATGCCGCCGGCCGTGTCGAGGTGCACCAGCCATGAGGCGCCACCCGCAAGGCGGGTTCACCCTGATCGAGGTGATGGTGGCGATCCTGTTGATGGCCATCGTCAGCCTGGTGGCCTGGCGCGGGCTGGACAGCGTCAGCCGCGCCGACCGCCACGTCAAGGACAGCACCGAACAGGCCCGCGCCCTGTTGCGGGTGTTCAACCAGCTGGAGCGCGACCTGGCCCTGCGTGCCAGCAGCGAACTGGCCGAGCCGGTGCTGGCGGGCATGGACCCGCCCAGCGAAAAACCGCTGCCTGCGGTGCGGGTGCAGGCCAGCGACGGGCGCCCGGCGCGCCTGGAGCTGATTCGCAGCAGCGCCGCCGACGACGGCCTGATACGCGTGCGCTGGTGGTTGCAGGGTGGCACGCTGTACCGCGCCGCGGCGCCGGCACGCGACCGCTTCCCGCTACCGGCGCCTGCCGGCCGGGTGGCGGTACTGGAGGATGTGGCTGAATTCAACCTGCGGGTGTGGGAGCCGGGCAAGGGCTGGCGGCACCTGACCGGCGAGGCCCGGGACGATCCGCCGGGGCTCGAGATCGAACTGCTGCGCCAGAGCGCGCAGGGCCCGCAGCGTTACCGCCAGGTACTGGGGCCGCTCAACTGAGCAGCACCACGCCACCGGGCAGTTCGGTGCAGCGTGCGCCGTAGGCGTCGCGGATCAGCTGCGCCACCCCTGGCAGCTGCGCCAGGCTGAAGCGCGCCTGCACCTTGCGTCGCCCCAGGCTGGGGTTGAGCAGCACCAGCATGCCGGGGCGGTAGCGGTTGATTTCGTCGATCACCTGGCTCAGCGGCGCGTCATGGAACACCAGCCGCTGCTCGCGCCAGGCCATTACCTGTTCGGCATCGAACGGCTGCGCGCTGCCGGCGCTGCGGGCGTCGTAACGCAGCTGCTGGCCGGCGGGCACGGGCAAGCTGCGGCCCTGCCAGAGAATCTGCACCTGGCCCTGCAGGCAGGTGACGCACACGGCCGAATCGGTGTGGCGCACATTGAAGCGCCCGGCCTGGGCCGACACCCAGGCCTGCCCGGCCTGCACCTGCACCGGGGCCTGGGCCAGCACCTCGACCTCGCCTTCGAGCAGGGCGATCGCTTCGCCGCTGCGGTTGATGCGGGTCTGGGTGTTGAGCTCCAGCGCGATGCCCTGGGTCAGGTCGATGCGCCGCTGCTCGCCGACGCCGGTGTGAAAGTCTGCCGCTGGCGTGCCGAGCCCGTCCACCAGGTTGCTGCGCAGCAGCACGAAGGCTGCCGAGGCCGCCAGCGCGCCGCCCAGGAACGCACGGCGCCCCAGGGTACGCAGGGGCACCACGCGCTCGGCCTGGCGCGCCGCCGGCTCCAACTGCTGCCACAGCTGGCGGGCCTGCTCGAAGGCCTGGGCGTGCGCCGGGCTCTGTGCGCACCACTGGCGCAGGGCGCGTGCGTCGGCGACGGTGGCGCGCCCTGAGGTAAGCAGCAGCAACCAGTCCTGGGCCTGGCTGTGCAGGCTGGGTTCAGCCGAAGTCTGGGGTGTCATGGTCTGAGGGGCCTGCATCAAAATGGCGCTGTGTATTGTTCAAGACGGTTTTCCCGCACCGGGACCGAACCGCTGGAACACTTTTCTTTCCAGCCGCGTGGCGCAGTAACCCAGTGCGGCCTTGAGCTCCTTCTCGACCATGCGCGTGGAGATGCCGAAGCGCTGGGCGATTTCCAGGTGCGAGGCTTCCTCCAGGCGCGCGGCAATGAAGATACGCCGGCGCCGTGCCGGCAGTTCGTAGAGTGCGCCGAGCAGGCACTGGATTTCCTGCTGGCCGCCGACAATGCGCGCCGGGTCCTGGTCTTCGGCCACCTGCAGCAGGTCTTCGACCTCGGCGCCGGTGAGCAGCCGGGCGTCGGCCTGGCGCCGGTCGGCGGCGATGTTCAGGGCCATGCGGTAGAGGTAGGCGTTGGGCTTGTGCAGCGCGTGGGTGGCCTGCATGCGGTCGACCCGCAGGTAGGTTTCCTGGAGCACGTCGCAGGCCAGGTCGTCCGAACCCAGGCGGCGTTTGAGGCGCACCTTGAACTCGTCGTAAGAGGTCAGGAACAACGTGACCAGAGGTGTATTCATACTGCCTAGCCTCCATGCGATTAAGGGCAGTCCATGCGTGTATCGGGCAACAGCAGCAGCGTCACCGGTTGCGCCAGCGCCGAGGGCGGTGGCCGCTCCAGGCGCAGGGCGCGCAGGCTTTCGACCAGCGCGCTGTCACGCCGGTGATCGCCGGTGGAGGCCAGCAGGCGGCTCTGGGCCAGCACCCCGCGGGCGTCGATCCATACCTGCACGGCGGCCCGGTAATGGCCTGGGCGTGCCAGCGCGCTGGCACACAGCGCCTGTTCCACGGCGCGTTGCAGCGTGCGCGCATAATTGCCGGCCGCGCCGCCCCCGCCTGGGGCACGCGGGTTAGGCGCGGCTGCCGGCAGTGCCACGCGCTGCACGGTGAAGGCCTCGGCGCCGCTGTAGCGGGCCATCAGCCCGGTGCCTTCGAGCAGCCTGCGCAGGCCGTCGCGGGCGCTGAACGCGCCGCTCAGCGGCATCGAGCGCTGGCGTGCGGTCAGCTCCCGGTCCACCAGCACCGCCATGCCGCTCTGCTGGCCGAAGGCGTGCAGCGCCTCGTCCAGTGGCTGGGCCGGTATGTCGAAACGGATCGGGCCTGCGCCGTGCACCGGCATCGCCAGCACGGCCAACAGCAGCACGGCGATTCTGGCAAGGCAGTGGCGCAAACCGGTGTCTCCCCCGAAAGTCGCCATCGTGGGGCCTGTGTATGAATCTGATGTGACAGCGGTAGGCAAAAAACCTTAACGATGTGGGAAGTCGCCTGGGGCTAGACTGGGGGAAACCGCTTCAGGGAGGGCATGGACATGGGCTGTCGAATCGCGGGGTTGTGGCTGGTTGCCGGTCTGCTGAGTGGCCTGTCGAGTGGCGTGGTGCAGGCGGGTCAGGACGAGGGTTGCATCGACGTGCAGGTGGGCCAGGCGCGGGCGCTGGCGTACGACTGCCTGACGCGCCAGTTGCAGAACGGCAATGGGCAGCGCGCGGCGCAGGCCAACCGCAAGGCGATGGAGGTGGATGTGAGCCGGCGCGCGCCGAACCAGCTGGGGTTGTTCAACCAGTCGGCCACGGGGCAGCGCATGGGCAATGCGTTCGGGGTGTCGGTTCGGCCGCAGCGGCCGGGGCCGTGATCGGCGCAGTTGCATTCCTGCAGGCCATGGTTCGTTGCAACCAATGTAGGAGCCGGCGTTGCCGGCGAAGCGCCGCGCGGGCGGCGCTCGGTTTTGGGAGCACCGGTGGATTCAAGACAGGCACCTTCCAGCCCGAATGAATTTCAAGGCTGATGATTGAAGGGGTGAGCGAGAAAACCAGCCAGGAATTGCGGTGGCCGACTAGAGCCAACCGATGCCCTTGCAGCGCTCTCAGGATCGAGCGCCGCAAGCGCGGCGCTTCGCCGGCAAGGCCGGCTCCTACACGGGGCGGTATTGCCAGCCTCGGTGTGTTCGACACCCGATTGCAGTGAATCCACCTGACATCAGACTTGTCGCCCCTACCGCCCCCGCGGCAAGCAGATGCGAAACTGCGCCCCCCCCAACGCCGACTGCCCCACCGTCAGGGTGCCACCCTGCCCCTCGATCACCCGACGGCTGATCGCCAACCCCAGGCCAAACCCGCCCGTGGCACGGTCACGACTGCGATCCAGGCGGTAGAACGGCTGGAAGATGCGCTCGCGCTCCTCCTGCGGAATGCCGATGCCGTCATCCTCGACGGTCAGCACGCACGCGCCCTTGGCATCCACGCTCAGGCGCAGCAGGATGCGCTGCCCGCAATAACGCATGGCGTTGCGGATCAGGTTCTGCACCGCCCGCGCCGTCAACCGCGGGTCCAGCACAAAGCGCGGCAGATCCGGCTCGGCACGCACCTCCAGGCTCACCCCGCGCCCATCCAGCTCTTCGGCATAGCTGCCCAGGATGCTGTCGACGAACTCGGGCAGCGCCACCTCCACCCGCTCGCCACCCTGGCCATTCTGCAAGCGGTTGTACGACAGCAGCTCAAGCACAAGCGCATCCAGCTCGCGCACGTGCCCCACCAGTTCCAGCAGGCGCTTGCGACTGGCCGGGGGCATTTCGTCGTACAGCAGCACCAGGCCGAAATCCAGGCGGGTCAGCGGCGTGCGCAGCTCATGCGACACCGCATTGAGCAACTCGCGCTGCTGGGTCAGCAGGCATTCGATATCCGCCGCCATGGTGTCGAACACCTTGGCCAACGCGCCGATGTTCGAGCGTGGCGAGATCAGCGTGCGCTCCGCCAGGTTGCCTTCGCCCAGGCGCTGCGCCGTGGCCTTGAGCCGCTGCAGGTCACGCCAGTGCGGGCGCACCCAGAACAGCAGGCAGCCCAGCAGCGCCGCACCGATCAGCACGGTGATGCCCCACGACAGCAGGTAGATGTCCGCCGGGTCCGGCGGGTTGCGCAGCACCACCATCCACTCGCTGTCCAGCGGCGCCAGGGCGGTTTCGTAATAGCCCCACTCCCCCAGGCGCACCACGTACTGGCCGGCCTGCAGGTGCGCCTGCTCCTCGGCGTTCAGGTCCAGGTCGGCGCGCCGGCGCAGCTCGATGCTGAGGGGGGCGAAATCGGTATTCAGCGCCTCGGCCACCTGGGGCCAGCTGTCGCGGTGCTTGAGGTGGAACTGGTTGACGATCAGGCGCTGCACGCCCCGCGCCTGGTCCTGGTTGTAGGCGATGTAGCGGTCATGGAACACATGCAGGATGAGTTCGGGGATCAGGAAGATCGACCCGGCATACGCGACGATGGTCACCAGATACAGGCGTACCAGAATTTTCAGCATGGCCGTGGCCGCTCCTCAGAATTCCCACTCGACTCGGCTGAACAGGTAGCCCTTGCCCCACACCGTCTTGATCTTGCGCGCCTCGCCGGCGCTGTCGTCGAACTTGCGCCGCAGCTTGGATATGGCCACGTCCACCGAGCGGTCGGTGCCGTTGAACTCGATGCCGCGCAACTGCTGCAGGATGCAGTCGCGGCTGAGCACGCTGCCGGCATTGCGCGCCAGCACCACCAGCAGGTTGAACTCGCCGCTGGACAACTCCACCGTCTGGTCGCGCCACAGCACGGTGCGTTCGGCCAGGTCAATGCGCAGCCCGCCGATCACGATCAGGTCGCTCTCGAGATGCGGCTCGTTGATGCTGCTGCGCCGCAGCAGGGTCCGCACCCGCGCCAGCAGCACGCGCGGCTCGCACGGCTTGCTGACGTAGTCGTCGGCGCCCATCTCCAGGCCCAGCACCTGGTCGTGGCTGTCGTCGCGGGCGGTGAGCATGAGGATCGGCAGCAGCAGCGATTCGGCGCGCAGTTGCCGGCACACCTGCAGGCCGTCCAGGCCCGGCAGCATCAGGTCGAGTATCACCAGGTCGGGTTTGCTGCGCCGCGCCTCTTCCAGCACGTGGTCCCCCCGCGCAATCACGCTGACGCTGAAACCATTGCGTTGCAGGTAGCTGGCGATCAGTTCGCTCAAGGCGCAGTCGTCTTCGACCAGAAGGATAGTGGGCATGGGTAGTTTGAAAGGCCGGGAAAGTCAGGCAGGATATAGCGCTTATTCGCAGGTCGCGAAATTCTTCACACTTTTTCACACTCGCCCTACATAGCTTAACAACTGCCTGTAGCGCGGCTGCCTTAGCATTGCCGGGTCATTTATGGAAGATCCGCATGCCCAGTTCAAGCCCCGTCCGTCTGCGTACCCTGGCGCCCCTGTTGCTGCTGAGCCTGGCCCTGGCCGGCTGCGACAGCAAGCCGCCTGCCGAAGAACAAGCCCCCAAGCCCGCCGTCAGCGTCGAAACCGTGCGCGAGCAACCCCTGGCCATCAGCACCGAGCTGTCGGGGCGCATCCTGGCGCCACGCATCGCCGAGGTGCGCGCGCGGGTGGCCGGGGTGGTGCTCAAGCGGGTGTACCGTGAGGGCAGCGACGTGAAACAGGGCGACGTGCTGTTTCGCATCGACCCGGCACCGTTCAAGGCCGACTACGACAGCGCCCGCGCCAACCTGGCCAAGGCCGAGGCCACGCGCTTTCAGGCGCGCCTGCAGGACCAGCGCTACGCCGAGCTGATTTCGATCGACGCGATCAGCCGCCAGGAGCATGACAACGCCCGCGCCGCCGCCATGCAGGCCGACGCCGAAGTGGCAGCGGCCAAGGCCGCGCTCGAGCGTGCGCGCCTGAACCTGGGCTATGCCACCGTGACCGCGCCGATTTCCGGGCGCGTGGGCCGTGCCCTGGTGACCGAGGGCGCGCTGGTGGGGCAGAACGAATCGACCCCGCTGGCGATCATTCAGCAGCTCGACCCGATCCATGCCGACCTGACCCAGTCGACCCGCGAGATCAACGCCCTGCGCCGTGCCCTGCGTGCCGGCGAGCTCAAGCAGGTGGGCCAGGACCAGGCCCGCGCCACGCTGATCCAGGATGACGGCACCCCTTATCCGCTGGCGGGCAAGCTGCTGTTCTCCGACATCAGCGTGGACCCGAGCACCGGCCAGATCACCCTGCGCAGCGAGTTCCCCAACCCCGACCTGGACCTGCTGCCCGGCAGCTTCATCCGCGTGCGCCTGGAACAGGCAGTGCAGCCCAAGGGCATCAGCGTGCCGCAGCAGGCCATCCTGCGTGACAGCGCGGGCCTGCCGCGGGTGCTGCTGGTGGACGCCGAGCAGCGCGTGAGCGAGCGCGCCGTGGTGCTGGGCAGCGTGCAGCAGGACCGCTGGATCGTCACCGAGGGCCTGGCCCCGGGCGATCGCATCGTCACCGAAGGCCTGCAGCACGTGAAGGTGGGTGACCAGGTGAGCGTGACCCCCGCCACCGACACGGCTGCCCCCATCGCCCAGACCACCGCCCAGTGAGGCCCTGATCCATGCCGCAGTTCTTTATTGACCGCCCGGTGTTCGCCTGGGTGGTCGCGCTGTTCATCCTGCTCGGCGGTGCGCTGGCCATCCCGCAGTTGCCGGTGGCCCAGTACCCCAACGTGGCGCCGCCACAGATCGAGGTGTACGCGGTATACCCCGGTGCCTCGGCGCAGACCATGGACGAGAGCGTGGTCAGCCTGATCGAGCAGGAGCTCAACGGCGCCGATCACCTGCTGTACTTCCAGTCCACCAGCAGCCTGGGCAGCGCTACGGTAACGGCGACCTTCCAGCCGGGCACCAACCCGGAACTGGCCCAGGTCGATGTGCAGAACCGCCTGAAGATCGTCGAGTCGCGCCTGCCGCGGGCGGTGACCCAGCAGGGCCTGCAGGTGGAGAAGATCTCCACCGGGTTCCTGATGCTGGTGACCCTGACCGCCGACGATGACCGCCTCGACGAAACCGCGCTGAGCGACTTTCTGGCGCGCAACGTGATGAACGAGGTGCGCCGCGTACCGGGCGTGGGCAAGGCGCAGCTGTATGGCTCGGAACGCGCCATGCGTATCTGGCTCGACCCGCAGAAGCTGATCGGCTTCAACCTCACCCCCGAGGACGTGAACCTTGCGATTGCCGCGCAGAACGCCCAGGTGGCCCCTGGCAGCATCGGCGACCTGCCCGGCAGCCCGACCCAGGAAATCACTGCCAACGTGCTGATCAAGGGCCAGCTGTCGACGCCCCAGGAGTTCGCCGACATCGTGCTGCGCGCCAACCCGGATGGCTCGCGGGTCACCGTGGGTGATGTGGCGCGGGTCGAGATCGGCGCCCAGGAGTACCAGTACGGCACGCGCCTGAACGGCAAGCCGTCCACCGCCTTCAGCGTGCAGCTGGCGCCCGGTGCCAACGCCATGCAGACCGCAACCCTGGTCAAGGCCAAGATGGACGAGCTGTCGCGCTACTTCCCGCCCGGGGCGGTGTACGACATCCCGTATGACACCTCGCCGTTCGTCAAGGTGTCGATCGAACAGGTGATCAACACCCTGATCGAGGCGATGGTGCTGGTGTTCCTGGTGATGTTCCTGTTCCTGCAGAACATCCGCTACACGCTGATCCCGACCCTGGTGGTGCCGGTGGCGCTGATGGGCACCTTCGCGGTGATGCTGACGCTGGGCTTCTCCATCAACGTGCTGACCCTGTTCGGCATGGTGCTGGCCATCGGCATTCTGGTGGACGACGCCATCGTGGTGGTGGAGAACGTCGAGCGGATCATGGCCGAGGAAGGCCTGCCGCCCAAGCAAGCCACGCGCAAGGCCATGCAGCAGATCAGCGGCGCCATCGTCGGCATCACCGTGGTGCTGGTGGCGGTGTTCGTGCCGATGGCGTTCATGCAGGGCTCGGTGGGGGTGATCTACCAGCAGTTCTCGGCGTCGATGGCGGTATCGATCCTGTTCTCGGCGTTCCTTGCCCTGAGCCTGACCCCGGCGTTGTGCGCCACCCTGCTCAAGCCGATCGCCAAGGGCGAACACCACGTCAAGCGCGGTTTCTTCGGCTGGTTCAACCGCAAGTTCGAAGGCATGAGCAACGGCTACCAGCGCTGGGTGATGCACGCGATCCAGCGCAGCGGCCGCTACCTGGTGGTGTATGGCCTGCTGCTGGTGGCGCTGGGCTGGACCTTCAGCCAGCTGCCCTCCTCGTTCCTGCCCACCGAAGACCAGGGCTACACCATCACCGACGTGCAGCTGCCGCCCGGCGCCAGCCGCAACCGTACCGTGCAGGTGGCCGAGCAGATCGAGGCGCACAGCGCAGGCGAACCTGGCGTGGGCAACACCACGGTGATCCTGGGCTTCAGTTTCTCGGGCAGCGGGCAGAACGCGGCGCTGGTGTTCACCACGCTCAAGGACTGGTCCGAGCGCACCGCCAAGGACAGCGCCGAGGCCATCGCCGAGCGCGCCAACATCGCCTTCAGCCAGTTCAAGAACGCGGTGGCCTATGCGGTGCTGCCGCCCTCGGTGGATGGCCTGGGCACCTCGACCGGTTTCGAGTTCCGCCTGCAGGACCGTGCCGGCGTGGGCCATGCCGGGCTGATGGCGGCGCGTGACCAGTTGCTGGCCGAGGCCGCGAAAAGCCCGGTGCTGGCCAACGTGCGCGAGAGCGCCCTGGCCGAAAGCCCGCAGGTGCAGTTGCTGATCGACCGCAAGCAGGCCAACGCGCTGGGCGTGTCGTTCGACGACATCGGCACGGTGCTCAACACGGCCATCGGCTCGACCTACGTCAACGACTTCCCCAACCAGGGCCGCATGCAGCGGGTGGTTGTGCAGGCCGAGGGCGACCAGCGCAGCCAGGTCGAGGACCTGCTCAAGATCCACGTGCGCAACACCAGCGGCAAGATGGTGCCGTTGTCGGCCTTCGCCCAGGCGCAGTGGGTATCGGGGCCGGTGCAACTGACCCGCTACAACGGCTACCCGGCCATTGCCGTGTCGGGCGAGCCGGCACCGGGCTACAGCTCGGGCGCGGCGATGGCCGAGGTGCAGCGCCTGGTCGATGCCCTGCCGCTGGGCTTTGGCCTGGAATGGACCGGGCTGTCGCTGCAGGAGCAGTTGTCCGGGGCGCAGGCACCGATGCTGATGGCGCTGTCGCTGCTGGTGGTGTTCCTGTGCCTGGCGGCGCTGTACGAAAGCTGGTCGATCCCTACCTCGGTGCTGCTGGTGGTGCCGCTGGGCGTGCTCGGTGCGGTGCTGGCGGTGACCCTGCGCGACATGCCCAACGATGTGTTCTTCAAGGTCGGCCTGATCACCCTGATCGGCCTGTCGGCGAAGAACGCGATCCTGATCATCGAGTTCGCCAAGAGCCTGGTGGACGAAGGGCATGACCTGGTCGAGGCCACCGTGCAGGCCGCGCGCCTGCGCCTGCGGCCCATCGTGATGACCTCGCTGGCGTTCATCCTGGGCGTGGTGCCGCTGGCGATTGCCACCGGCGCCAGCTCGGCGAGTCAGCAGGCCATCGGCACCGGGGTGATCGGCGGCATGCTCAGCGCCACGCTGGCGATCGTGTTCGTGCCGGTGTTCTTCGTGGTGGTGATGCGCGTGACCGGCTGGCGCCGGCGTGACGCCCAGGCCGACACTGCGGTGGTCGAACAAAGCTGATGGACAGCCGCGCGGCGGTCATGGGATGGTGCTAGCCCGCTTCTGGACTGGAACCTTGCAATGACCGCCGCCGTACTTCCCCCCTGCTCCATTCTTTTGCTGGCCGGCGGCCGTGGCCAGCGCATGGGCGGGCAGGACAAGGGCCTGCTGTCCTGGCAGGGCCGCCCGCTGATCGCGCACGTGCACGCCGTGGTACGTGACCTGAGCGATGACCTGATCCTTTCCTGCAATCGCAACCAGCACGCCTATCGGGCGTTTGCCGACCAGTTGGTGGGCGATGCCGAGCCTGGGTTTCCCGGGCCGCTGGCCGGGGTGCTGGCCGGGCTTGCGGTGGCGCGGCATGCCTGGCTGGTGGTGCTGGCGTGTGATGCACCGCTGATCGAGCGCGGGTTGCTCGAGCAGCTGCTGAGCGTGGCGGTGACCGGGGACTGCGCGGCGATGGTGCGCCAGGGCCAGCAGTGGCAGCCGATGTTCTGCGTGATCCCGGTGCGCCAGCAGGCGAGCTTGCAGGCGGCATGGCAGGCCGGTGAGCGCAGCCTGCTGCGGGCGTTGCTGGAGCATCCGTTGCAGGCAGTGGAGTGTGCAGAGGAGGACCGGCGCCTGAGCAACTTCAATACGCCGCAGTGGTTGGGGCAATAAGGCTTTTGTGTCGTCTGTGAGGGCCTCTTCGCGGGCCAAGCCCGCTCCTACAGAGGCTTGCGCTACCCCTGTGGGAGCGGGCTTGACCCGCGATGGGCGGCACCGCCCCCCTCGAACACCACACACCGATTACGCCCCGCCGCCTTGGCCGCATACAGCGCCTGATCGGCCGCCGCCACCAGCGTCAGGGGCGTTTCGCCCTGCCCCGCCATGCCTGCCACACCGATGCTCACCGACACCCGCCCGAACGGGCTGCCAGCATGCACGATGTTCAGCTCGGCCAACCGCGCCAGCACCGTCTCGGCCACCACCACCGCGCCCGCCACCTCGGTATTGGGCAGCACCATCGCCAGCTCTTCCCCGCCATAACGCGCCACCACATCCGTCGGGCGGCGCACGCACTCGCGCAGCAAGGCGCTCACCGCCTTGAGGCATTCGTCACCGCCAATGTGCCCGTAGGCGTCATTGAAGCGTTTGAAATGATCGATATCGATCAGCAGCAGCGCCAGCGGCTGGGCCTCGCGCTGGGCACGCCGCACTTCGCTGGCCAGCACCTCGTCGAAACGCCGGCGGTTGGCCAGCCCGGTGAGCGTGTCGTGGGTGGCCAGCACCGCCAGCTGCCGGTTGGTGGCCAGCAGTTCTTCGCGCGCCACCAGCAATTGCGCATCCATCTCGGCGCGATGGCGCATGTCACGGATCAGCAGCCGGCCAATCACCGCGATCACCCCCTGCAACGCCAGCACCAGCCCCACCGTCAGCCACGCTTCCATGCGCCAGGCGTCCAGGGCCTCGCGCTTGCCGATGGCCACGGTGGTCACCAGTGGCAGGTGCTCGTTCTTGCGAAACGCATACAGGCGCTCCACCCCATCCAGGCTCGAGGCAAACGAAGCCGTGCCCACCGAGTTTTCCACCAGGTAGCGGGTGTAGATCGGCGACCGGGAAAAGTCGCGGCCCATGTCCTGCTCGCGAAACGGGTAGCGCACCAGGATGCGCCCACTGGTGTAGGTGAGCGCAATCGCACCGTCCTTGCCCACGTCGATCTTGCCGAACAGGCGCAGAAAGTTCTCCACCCCCAGGGTCACCGCGATTACCCCGGCGAACTGCCCCCCGGGCTGCTCGAAACGCCGGCTGACGGTGATCACCCAGTCCTGGGTGGAGCGGCTGCGGATCGGCGGGCCGATGAACACCTCGCGGGACGGGTTGTCGCGATGGTGGATGAAGAACTCGCGGTCGGCGCTGTTCGCACCGTCCGGAATCGGGCCGTTGGTCGACATCAGCCATTCGCCCGTCGGGCCATAGATGGTCAGCCCATGCAGTTGCGTCAGCAGTTCGTTCTGCTCCTCCACCAGCCCGGCCAGGCGCGCCAGTTGCTGCGGCCCGCCGCCATCGACTTCGAGCCGCTCGCTCAGGCCCAGCAGCATCATCGAACTCTGGCGGATGATGCCCTCGGCATAGGTGTCCAGTGCCTGAGTCAGGTTGAGGCTGTGTACCTGAACCTCGTTCAGCGCGCGCTGACGTGCAGCCCATATCTTCCAGGCCGTCAGCGATGCCAGAGATACGCAGATCACCAGCAACAGCAGCACGGCCAGGCGCACGTCACGCTTGTGCGGCAGCGGCACCGGCAGTAAGGGGGTCGACATCATGAAACGCTCCTGCGATGCCACAACTGAAGGCATCCTGCCATCAGCTGTACTCCGGAATGCCCTGTACCGCAAGGGGCAGAGCATCAGGCGCGCAATCAAGCGGTGGGGGTCACGACGGGCTGCTGCAGAATCCGGCAGGCAGAAGTTGCAGAGCAGTGAAGCTGAAAGTGGGACGCAAGGCCGCCCGCTCCAGTGAGCAGCCTTGCGCATGCATGCAGGCAGGCCTTGCGGTGCGCCGCTGGCGCGGTTGCCCTTCAGTAGCGGAACTTGCCGCCATGAATGTCCTGCAGCACCTGATCGGTCACCCGCACGTAGGTTTCGGTGCCCGGCAGCCAGGCATACACCGGGTCTTCGCCGGTCTGGCTGGGGTCGAAGGCTTCGCTTCTGAGCTTGGTCTTCTGGTACTTGAAGGTGCCGGTGGTTTCCATGCAGGTCTTGACGCGCAGGAACATCGGCACCGCGTAGTGAGGCATCTGGCTCTTGACGAAGCGCAGCAGGTCGCAGAAATCCAGCTGCTCCAGCGGCGCCGACGGGGTGATGGCGGCCATCCCGGCGCGACCGTTGGTGTTCTTGATTTCCACCCCGTAGGCCACGGCTTCGGCAATGTGGGGGTGCTGCACCATGATGTTCTCGACTTCGGTGGTGGAGACGTTCTCGCCCTTCCAGCGGAAGGTATCCCCCAGGCGGTCGACGAACTGGGCATGGCCAAAGCCGATATCGCGAATCAGGTCGCCGCTGTTGAAGTAGCGGTCGCCCTTTTCGAACACGTCGTAGAGCACCACCTTCTTGCTCTTCTCCGGGTCGGTGTAGCCATCGAACGGGGCGTCGTCGTCGATCTTGGCCAGCAACAGGCCCTGACCGCCCTTGCCGACCTTCTGCATGAATCCGTCGGCGTTGCGCCGTGGTTCGCCGGTGTCGTGTTCGTACTCCACCAGCGACCAGGCGTTGATGGCAAAGCCGATGGTGTTCTCGAAATTGAGGATGTTGGTAAAGCCGATGTTGCCGTCACTGGCGGCGTAGAACTCGCAGACCCGCTCGATGTTGAAGCGTTTCTTGAAGTCGAGCCACACGCCCGGACGCAGGCCGTTGCCGATCATCTTCACCACCGGGTTGTCGCCATCGTTGCCGGCCGCAGGCTGATCGATCAGGTAGCGACACAGTTCACCGACGTAGCAGATGGTGGTGGCCTTGAATTTGCGCGTGTCTTCCCAGAACTGGCTGGCGCTGAACTTGCGGCGGATGGCGAAGCCCGAGGCACCGGCCAATGCCGAACCCCAGCTCACGCACAGGCCGGTGCCGTGATACAGCGGCAAGGTGCAATAGACGATGTCATCGGGGCGCATGTCCAGGGCGATCATGCCGAAGCTGCCGTAGACCTTCATCCAGCGCCCATGCTTGAACACCCCGGCCTTGGGCAGGCCGGTGGTGCCGGAGGTATAGATGTAGAAGCAGGCGTCGTCGAGGTAGACCTGCTGGGTAGTCGCCGGATTGGCCGTAGCGTGCCCCTGACTGGCAAGGGTCAGGTTGACGTAGCCCTCGGGGGCGGTGCCGGCATCGCGCGTGGTGTCGGTGTCGGCCAGGAAAAAGGTGCGCTGCCTGTCGATGGCCACCTCGTCGCGCACCGCCTCGAACGATGGCACCAGCTCCTGGCCGACGATGATCGCCGACGGGTTGACCAGGCCCAGGCTGTGGATCAGCACGTTGTTGGTCTGCGAGGTGTTGAGCATGGCGCAGATGCCGCCGATCTTGCTCACGGCCAGTACGCTGACCAGCAATTCGGGGCGGTTCTCGATGAAGATGCCTACCACATCGCCTTTTTTCAGGCCACGGGCCAGCAGGTAGTGGGCGAAACGGTTGGCCCACTGGTTGACCTGTTCGTAACTGAAGCGCGTGTCCTTGTAGAGCAGCGCCGGCCCTTGAGGGTTGCGCGCAACCGCCTGTTCGAAGGCCCAGCCCAGGCCACAGGGCTGATCGGCCTTGAGTTTGGAAACCTTGAGGCCCCTGACGAGCCGAGGAATGGCCCGAGTGATCGAGGGAATTTTGCGCAGCATCATGCCCCAGGTAATCATGTCGCTATTACTACTCATGGCACCTCCTGGTGGATTGACCGTGGCCGCCAGGCGGTTCGACAAACGCCATGACCAGCCAATCGTTTTTTTTGTTGTGCACGCCATGTGAAAAAGTCCTCGCGCAGCGGGGTGCGCGAGGACGCCTGGTGCCGATCAATCAGAACTCGTCGGCGACCGACTCGAGGATCTTGCCCATCAGGTAGACCGTGGTGCGGGCCACTTGCTTGACCGCCTCTTTTTCTTCGTCGGTCACGACCCAGCGGTCGATGGCGGCGTTGACCTGCTCGGAGTGCTTCTCGTCGATGATCGCGTGGGCGACGAAGAAGGTCAGTTGCTGGTCGGTCAGCTTGAGATGGTTCTTGCACACGTCCATCAGGGGTTCGAGGTGCTCATAGCAGTCCTCGGCCCAGAAGCTGTAGCCCAGGCGCGGAATGATGCCGCGGCATACGGAAACGAAGTCCAGGTAGCCGTAGAACGCCTCGGTGGCCGGCAGCATCGGTTTCTCGAACTCCGACGGGTCCACGCCAATGGCGATCAGGTCGTTGTACGCCATGTTTTCATGGCCCAGTTCTTCCAGCGCATGCTTCATCGCGAAACGCAGCAGGCCGACCTTCTTGTGGTCCTGGTTCCAGCACGCCACCGCCTGGTTGATCGCGTTGTTCTTGGTGTAGTGGTACACCTGGACAATCGACTTGATGTACAGCTCACGCTGCAGTTCGGGACGCTTCATCATCTGGAAGAAACGGCCGGCCTTGATCTTTTCCCATTCGGCGTCACAGATGGCTTTGAGCTCTTTGCGAAACGCGGTCACTTCAGTCATTTCACTCTCTTCCTTGGCGTGTTGATAAATCGTTCATGACACGTGTTATACGGTCAGGCAAATACGGCGTTACAGGCGCAGCACGGACTTGATGATGTAGATGAACTTGGAAAAGAAGCCCAGGCCTTCGATAGTGTCCCAGTGTTCCATCAGCACACCATTTTCAACACGGTAGATATCGATCACCTTGTAGTTCACCGTGAAGAACCTGTGCTTGGCCCAGTGCTTGGCATACAGGAAGACATAATCGCCTTCGGCGCAGACCCGCTCGATACTGGTACCCGACTCGGGGAACGTCTTGAAGAACTGCGTGAAGTAGGTCTTGAAGCCTTCGCGGCGCGGGGGAATGAACACGTTGTTGTGCTGCACGTAGTCCTCGGCAATCAAGGTATCGGCAACCGCCAGTTCACGCTGACCAAACATGCGCTCGTAAAACTCGATGACCACTTCTTTGTTCCTGGCTTCCATCTTGGATCAACCTCAATGTTGTCGTTATTGTGTGATGCTTATCCCGCCAGTGACTGCCTCGCGTGACGGGCGGCCAAGGTATGACGAATCAGGTCATCGACGTCCTTCAGGTCTGCCGGGCAGCTGGGCAGGCCGAAGAAGGGCGTCACCGACGGCATCAGATCGCCTTTGTACAGGGCGTAGTAGTGATCGCCACGGGCCTTGATCTGGAAGAAGATGCCGTCCTGATCGAACACGAAGCTGTCGAACTTCGGCGCCAGCCGTGGCTTCACATAGGTGATGAACGTCTTGTAGCCGCCTTGCAGGGCCACCAGCGAGGCACCGGTCATGGCCAGCCCGTTGACCACGTTCTTGACCGGGGCATGCTTGTCGACAATCAGGCGCGAAAGTTCGACGCACTCGTGCTCGTAGTTGGGCCCGGAGAACTGCACCAGTTGTTCATGGCTGATGAACTCACCCGACTCGTGAGGGAACGGCGTAATACGCTGAGTGCCGATGATTTCACCATCATGATAAAAGGCAAACACATAGGAACGCGGGTCGTATTCATCCAGGCACACGGTGTTGTCGACCGAGTTGCCAAACAGCGTCTTGTAATAGATCTTGCGCTGCCCATACAACCGGCTACGGGCACGAGAAAGTTCGATGAATTGCGCAGGCGTTACCACCTGCCTGACCTTTACCTTGTCAGACTGGCACAACTCCTGGAGGACTGAATCATAGAAACTGTAGATGGCCGAACCGGCGGAATCATCCTTGACCAACTGCATACTTGCCGAAGGCAAGTCAGCCTTGTTACTGGCGAGTGACGGCATGAGAAATCCCTTCTTATTGTGATCTGTAGTATTCAACTCAGCCCAGCGCACGACTTAAGTTTCCACAGGACAATACATAGCTTCGCCTCCTTGCGTAGATAGCCATAGGTTGTTGATTTACGGGCTGCGCACAGCCAGACACTCACCCGCTAGTGGCGGGCGTGCCGTTGAACCAGAGCGAGGTGCTGTCAGTTCGGTGGTAGCGAGGCCAAGGCTCGGCGGATCTGCTCGGCGCGCTCGCCCAGCACCTGTGGCGTGGCGATCGGGAGGTCCGCATGACCCAGGTTGAAACCGTCACCGACAAAGCGGGCCAGCACATGCAGGTGCGCGTGACCTACGGTCTGCCCGGCCACTGCGCCATCGCACAGCAGCAGGTTGATGCCTTCACAGGGCTGTTCTTCGAGGCTCAGGCCGCTTTCACGCAGGGCGGCCGCCATCCGTTGACCCACACGCATCATGTGGCCACAGGTTTGAGGAGGGATATCACCCAGGCCGCTTGCGTGGGCCTTGGGAATGACCAGGACATGGCCAGGAGTGATCGGCTGAATCGAGAGAAAGGCCAGGCACTGCTCGTCTTCGTAGACAACGGCAGCCGGTGCTTCTTTCTTGGCGATTGCACAGAAAATGCAGTTCACGGATAGCTCCCTCTATTGTTGTAGGTGCAACCCCGGTGGAGGCATGAAGATCCGGGATGCTACAGGCTGCATTCCATTGCAGAGTTGACCGCGCAGCTTGTAGGAGAAATTACCCCTGGCCTTCCTCAGCTGTACACGGGAGTTTTGAAATTTTTTGTATCTGAATCCCGTAAATTTCCTAATGGGTTGATTTGAATGGGTTTTCCCAAGGTAACTTTTTGTATCCAGGCTGCATGGGGGCGTCACCGGCCAGGGCCCTGAGGGCCGAGGACGGTGACGCGATCACCCACCCGCTGTGCGTGGGCTCGCCCGGCCTGAGCTACACGAACGCATCGGCATGAAAATGCGCGGGCTCCAGCCCCCGCTGCTCGACGAAATCGCGTCGCGCCGAGTCGACCACGATCGGCGCGCCGCAGGCATAGACCTCGAAGTCCTTGAGGCTATGGAAGTCCTGCAGCACCTGGCGGTGCACGAAGCCGGTGGCACCCTGCCAGTCGCAGGCCGGGCCCGGCTCGGACAGCACCGGGGTGTAGCGCAGCCACGGCAACTGCGCCTCCCAGGCCAGCAGCTGTTCATGCCGGTAGAGGTCCTCACGGCGCCGCCCGCCCCAGTACAGGTACACCGGGCGGCGGTTGTCGCCGCGCTCGCGCAGTTGCTCGAGCAGCGCCTGCACCGGGGCAAAGCCGGTGCCGCTGGCCAGCAATACCATCGGCCGTTCGCTGTCGCGCAGGTAGAACGAACCGAACGGCCCCTCCATGCGCAGAATCGCCCTGGGCTGCAACGCATTGAACACATGCCCGCTGAACACCCCGCCCGGCATGTGCCGGATGTGCAGTTCAAGCTGGTTGTCGCGCGCCGCTGCGGTGGCCATCGAGTAGCTGCGCCGGCTGCCGTCCTTGAGCAGCACCTGCACGTACTGCCCCGGCAGGTAGGCGAATGCGGCGCCCGGCGCGAGCATCAGGCGCAGCACCGCCACGTCGTGGCTGACCTTGTCTAGGCTGGCCACGCGCACGCCCATCTGCTGGATGCCGATGCCGCGCAGCTCGGTGACTTCCGGCGCGTCGATGACCAGGTCGGAACGTGCCCTGGCGCAGCAGAACAGCGCCAGGCCCTGGGCCCGCTCGGCTTCGCTGAGCACTGCCAGCGGGCTGTCGGCGTGGTCCACCTCGCCGCTGAGCACCTGGCCCTTGCAACTGCCACAAGTGCCGGTGCGGCAGCTGTGCTTGAGCATCAGGCCATCGGCCAGGGCAGCGTCGAGCACGCTCTGCCCGGCGTTGACCGGGCAGCTCAGGCCGACCGGCTGGATCTGCAGGGTGAAGCTCATGTGCGTACCCTCCGTCACTGCGCGCGTCCGGCGGCGGCCAGCAGGTCCAGCGCCACGTCGACGATCATGTCCTCCTGGCCGCCGACCATGCGCCGCTTGCCCAGCTCGACCAGGATGTCGACGGTTTTCAGGCCATAGCGCGCCGCGGCGATTTCGGCGTGGCGCAGGAAGCTGGAGTAGACCCCGGCATAGCCCAGCGCCAGCGATTCGCGGTCGACCCGCACAGGGCGGTCCTGCAACGGGCGCACGATGTCGTCGGCTGCATCCATCAGCGTGTAGAGGTCGGTGCCGTGGTTCCAGCCCAGGCGCTCGGCGGCGGCGATGAACACTTCCAGGGGCGCGTTGCCGGCGCCCGCGCCCATGCCGGCCAGGCTCGCATCGATGCGATCGCACCCCTCCTCCACCGCGGTGATCGAGTTGGCGACCCCGAGGCTGAGGTTGTGGTGGGCATGCATGCCGGTTTCGGTCTCGGGCTTGAGCACGGCCTTGAACGCGCGAAAGCGATCACGCACGTCCTGCATGTTCATCGCACCGCCGGAGTCGGCCATGTACACGCAGGTGGCGCCGTAGCTTTCCATCAGCTTGGCCTGGGCGGCCAGCTGCTCGGCCGGGATCATGTGGCTCATCATCAGAAAGCCCACGGTGTCCATGCCCAGCCCGCGCGCATATTCGATGTGCTGGCGGGCCACGTCGGCCTCGGTGCAGTGGGTGGCCACGCGCACCACGCGGGCGCCGGCGTCATATGCGGCCTTGAGGTCGTGCACCGTGCCGATGCCGGGCAGCAGCAGGGTGGTGATCCTGGCGTGGCTGATCACGTCGGCCACGGCCTCGATCCACTCCAGGTCGGTGTGGGCGGCAAATCCGTAGTTGAAGCTGGAGCCCTGCAGGCCATCGCCGTGGGCCACTTCGATGGAATCGACCCTGGCCTTGTCCAGCGCACGGGCGATGTCCTGCACGTTCTGCAGCGAGTACTGGTGGCGCACCGCGTGGCTGCCGTCGCGCAGGGTCACGTCGCTGATGTAGAGCTTCTTGGCGGGATTGAACGTCATGCGGGCATCCTCAGTTGTGCGCCATGGCCTGGGCCATGCGCTCGGCGGTCGCCATCGCGGCGGACGTCATGATGTCGAGATTGCCGGCGTAGGCCGGCAGGTAGTGGGCGGCGCCTTCGACTTCGAGAAACACCGAGGTCTTGAGCCCGCTGAAGCGGCCCAGGCCCGGGATCAACAGCGGCGCCTGGGGCTCGATCACCTCGAACTGCACCTGCTGCTTGAGCCGGTAGCCGGGCACGTAGGCCTGCACCGCCTGGGCCATCTCGTGGATGGAGGCCTGCACGCGGGCCTGCTCGCAGGCTTCGGAGAGCACGAACACGGTGTCGCGCATGATCAGCGGCGGCTCGGCCGGGTTCATCACGATGATCGCCTTGCCCCTGGCTGCACCGCCGATGGCTTCGATGGCCTTGGAGGTGGTTTCGGTGAACTCGTCGATGTTGGCGCGGGTGCCGGGGCCGGCGGACTTGCTGGCAATCGAGGCGACGATTTCGGCGTAGTGCACCTTGGCCACCCGCGACACCGCGGCCACCATCGGGATGGTCGCCTGGCCGCCGCAGGTGACCATGTTGACGTTCAACTGCGCCAGGTTCTGCTCCAGGTTCACCACCGGCACGCAGTACGGGCCGATGGCTGCCGGGGTCAGGTCGATCAGGCGGATGCCGGGCTTGCGTGCGCGCAGGTAGGCGTCGTTGCGTACATGGGCGCCGGCCGAGGTGGCATCGAACACGAAGTCGATATCGGCGAACTCGGGCATGCGCGCCAGGCCCTCGACCCCTTCGTGGGTGGTGGCCACGCCCAGGCGGCGGGCGCGTTCCAGGCCGTCGGAGGCCGGGTCGATGCCGACCATCACGGCCATTTTCAGGTGCTTGCCGTGGCGCAGCAGCTTGATCATCAGGTCGGTGCCGATATTGCCGGAGCCGATGATGGCGACATTGAATTTTGCAGGGTTCATACGGCTTCTCCGTAGACTTCGGCGAGGAGGATGACGCTCGGGTCGAGGCTGTCGGCGTACAGGCGCTGCACGGCCTCGGCGCGCAGGCTCAAGGCGGTGCGCTGGTTGATGTAGCCCTTGTCGGTGATCTCGCCGTCGTTGAGGCTGGGCGGCGAATCGAGGATCACCAGGCGCACGGCATGCTGGGACGAGGCCGGGTATTCCCGGGCCAGTGCCTGCAGGCCCGCGCACAGCGCCAGGCGCACCTCGGGCTGCAGCGCCAGCTGTGCACCGCTCATGTGCTGGCCCTCGGCGCCGAGCAGGTCGCGCAGGGCCTGGGACGGGTAGACCAGCGCGCCGATCATGTCGCGGTCATGCCCGCCGATCACACAGTCGCTGGCATACGGCGCCAGCGCGCTGACCAGGCGTGGGCGCAGCGTGCCCACCGACACCCAGGTGCCGCTGCTGAGCTTGAAGTCCTCGGTCACGCGGCCGTCGAACTGCACGCCCAGCTCGGGGCGCGCCGGGTCGACCAGGCGCCCGGCGTCGCCGATGCGGTAGAAGCCCTCTTCATCGAACGCCGCCAGGGTGCTGGCCGGGTCGCCCAGGTAGCGCGGGAACACCGAGGGGCCGCGCACGCGCATCTCCAGCTTGTCGCCGGCCGGCACGAACTTGAGCTCGGTGCCCGGTACCGGCAGGCCGATGATGCCGGCCTTGTCGGCGGCAAAATGCACGCTGGTGACCACCGGCGAGGTTTCGGTGGAGCCCCATTCGGTGGCGAAGAACAGCGGCGTGTCGCGCACCTTCCCGGCACACGCCACCAGCCGGCTCCAGCTGCTTTGCGGCAGGGCGGCAGCGGCATAGAACAGCATGCGCAGGCGCCCGAACAGGGCCTGGGCCAGCGCCGGGTCGCGCTCCAGGTGCGGCAGCAGCATCTCGTAGCCGCGCGGCACGTTGAAGAACAGCGTGGGCCTGACCGAGCGGATGTTCTCCAGCGTGCGGTCGATCTGCCCCGGCACCGGCAGGCCGTCGTCGATGTACAGGGTGCCGCCGTTGCGCAGTACCAGGTTGAAGTTGTGGTTGGCGCCGAACACGTGGCTCCAGGGCAGCCAGTCGAGCACGATCAGTTCGCCCTGCTCCAGAAAGCGCCAGCACTGGGCAATCGCCTGCTGGTTGGCGCAGAGCATGCCGTGGGTGTTGACCACGGCCTTGGGCGCACCGGTGGAGCCGGAGGTCATCAGGTAGCGCGCCGGGGTGTCGCCATCCAGGCGCGCGAAGGCGGCCATCACCGCCGCGGTCTCGGCCTTGTACAGGTGCGGCAGGGCCAGCGCACCGGGGATTTCCTGGGCGTTGCGCGCCGCCACCACCGGGCAGTCCGGGTCGACCAGGGCGATGGCGCGGCCATAGGCATCGCCGTCGTTGACGAAGATCAGCCCCGGCTTGAGCACCTCGACAATCGCCTTGAGCTTGGCGCAGCCGCTGCCGGTATTGCGCGAGTAGGCCACCGAGATGGTCGACACCGGGATGCCCACGTGCATCGCCGCCAGGGTCAGCAGCGCCTGGTCCAGGTCGTTTTCCGAGAGCATCAGCAGCGGCCGGCCGGCTGCGATGTCCAGTTCCAGCAGGCCCTGGGCCAGGGCGCCGACGCGCTGGCGCACCTGCTCGTAGGTCAGGCTGAACCAGCCCGCGCCGCGCCGTTCGGCCAGGTAGGCACGCTGCGGCGCCTGCACGGCCCAGTGTTCCAGCCACTGGCCGATGCAGCGCGCATAGGGTTGCAGCGGCTCGGGCGAGCTGAGCACGAAGCTGCCGTCGGCACGCGGTTCGTACAGCACCTGGGCGGGGGCCAGCTGGGTGGGGTCGTTGAAGAAGTCGTACATTGCACGCCCTCGTGAGCGCGGCAGGCCGTCGGCCCGCTGCTCACTGGTTTTATTGTTGTAGGTACCGGCGGTCGGTCAGGCCGCCGGGTTCAAGCCGGCACGGCTCAGGTGAAGCGACAGCTCACTTCGCCCAGGCGGGTCAGGCGCAGGCGCAGGCTGTCGCCCGCCACCACCGGCACCATCGGCCCCAGCGCGCCGGACAGCAGCACGTCACCGGCCTGCAGCGGGCGCCCGGCCAGGGCCATGGTGCGCGCCAGCCACAGGCAGGCATCCAGCGGGTTGCCCATGCACGCGGCACCCACGCCGATGGCGGCCTGGGCACCGTTCTTCTCCAGCAGCATGCCTTCCAGAGCCAGGTCCAGGCCGTGCAGGCTGACCGGGGTCTTGCCCAGCACGTAGAGGCCCGAGGAGGCGTTGTCGGCCACGGTGTCGACCAGGGTGATCTTCCAGTCCTCGATGGCCGAGTCGACGATTTCCAGCGCCGGCAGCACATGGTCGACCGCGCGCAGCAGCTCGCCCAGGGTTGTGTCGGGGTCGGGCAGGTCGCGCCCCAGCACGAAGGCGATCTCGCCCTCGGCCTTGGGCTGGATCAGCCGCGTGCTGTCGATGGCCTGGCCATCGTGGCATTCCATGTCGGCGAACAGCATGCCGAAGTCGGGCTGGTCGACGCCCAGTTGCTGCTGCACCGCCAGCGAGGTGAGGCCGACCTTGCGCCCGCTCAGGCGCCGGCCGGCGGCCAGCGCGGCCTGGGTGGCGAGTTCCTGCACGGCGTAGGCGTCGTGCAGCGACTGGATGTCGAAACGCTCGGAAATGCGCCCGCACGGGGTGCGGGTCGAGCGGGCCTGGGCCAGCGCTGCGGCGGCGGCCTGAAGGTTGGGGTGGGTCATGGGGTTGCTCCTGAACGGGTCCGGTTGGCTTACAACGCGCGCGCGCGACTCTGGCGATAGCCCTGGTGCAGTTCGTCGACCAGCTCGGCCACGCTGCAGGTGCGGGTGATCTGGCCCACGCCCTGCCCCGCCGACCACACGTGCTTCCACGCCTTGTTGGCGGTGGCGATGTCGCCGGAGAAGTCGATGCTGGGGCGGGTTTCGCTGCGCGGGTCGATGCCGGCCTTGTCCAGCGACGGCTGCATCCAGTTGGCCAGCACACCGCTGACCGCCTTGGTGGTGGTCACCTGGTCCAGCGAGCACTCCACCAGCATGTCGCGGTAGGCGTCCTCGACCAGGCTTTCGTGGGTGGCGATCAGGCGCGTGCCCACCAGCGAGAAGTCGCAGCCCAGCACCTGCGCGGCATGGATGTCGCGCCCGTTGGAGATCGCCCCGGCCAGGCCCAGCGGGCCGTCCCAGAACTCGCGCACTTCGGCGACGAAGGCGAACGGGTTGTAGTTGCCTGTATGCCCGCCGGCGCCGTTGCACACCAGCACCAGGCCATCGACGCCGGCGGCCACGGCCTTGCGTGCCAGGGCCGGGCTGATCACGTCGGCGATCACCACCCCGCCATAGGCGTGCACGGTGTCGAGCACGCGCTTGGGGCTGCCCAGGGCGGTGGAAACGATCGGCGGCTGGTAACGGCGCACCAGTTCAAGCTCGGCCTCGAAGCGGTCGTAGGTGCTGTGCACGATCATGTTGAGCATCCACGGCGCCCACTGTTCGCCACGCTGCTGCGCGGCGTCACGCTCGCCGACGATCTGTTCCAGCCATTGCTGCAGTTGCTCGACGGTGCGCGCATTGGGTGCCGGCAGGCTGCCGACGATGCCGGCCTGGCAGCTGGCGGCGAGCAGGCGCGGGCCCGACACCAGGAACATCGGCGCGGCCAGCACCGGCAGGTCGAGCCCGGCGAACAGGTTCAGGAGTTGCTGTTGCGGTGCACTCAGGCTTGTTGTTGTCATCACGCATCTCTCTTGTTCTGGTTATCAAGGCTCAGGCCTTGCGCGACCGCGTGGGGCCGGCGCTGCGAATCTCCCAGCCGCCATCGCTGTGGATGATGTTGGCGGTGGTCAACCCGGCATTCTCGCGCGAGGCCAGCAGCACGTAGTGCCCGGTGTGGTCCTCGGGCTCGGCAATCCGTTGCAGGGGCACAGCCTGCGCGGCACCGGCCTCGAACCCGGGGATCTGGTTGAGCGGTACGCTGCGGCTGTTCAGGCCATCCAGGCTTTTCATCGGCGTGTTGGTCGCCCCCGGCGCCACGCCGTTGACCCGGATGTCCGGCGCCAGCTCGTAGGCCAGCTGGCGGATCATGCCCACCAGCGCATGCTTGGCGGTGACGTACAGAATGCCACCACCGCCGGCATAAAAGGCACTGTTGGACAAGGTAAAGATCATGCTGCCACGGGTTTGGCGCAGCGCCTCGATCGACGCCTGCGCGCCGAGCAGGTAGCCCTGCACGTTGGTGGCGAAGAGTTTCTGGAACGCACCCTCGAAATCCTGCGGGGCGATGCGGTCCAGGCGGGTGAAATAGTCGAACACCGCGGCGTTGCCGACGAAGGTGTCGAGCCTGCCGAACGCCTCCAGGGTGGCGGCCACGGCGCGCTGGTTATCCTGATAGCGCGCCACGTCGCCCTGCACGGTGATCACCGCATCGCCCAGCTCGGCAGCCAGCGCCGCCAGTTGCGCCGCGTCGCGGCCCATTACCGCGACCCTGGCGCCTTCGGCCACGTAGCGGCGCACGATGGCGCTGCCGATGCCGCCGGTACCGCCGGTGACCAGTGCCACCTGCCCTTTCAACCAAGCCATGTGCAGGCCCTCATAGGAACGTGTTGATGTTCTTGCACAGCAACATCGCGTTGGGGATCAGAATCTTGCGCTTGAGCAGCTTGAGGCCCTCGGCCTCCAGGCGCAGCACGTCCTCGCGCCGCCCGGCCAGCTGGGCGTGTTCGTCCAGGCCGCGGCTGCGCACGTTGACGAAGCACGAATACGCCAGGTACTCGCCCGGCTCGGCGCCGGCGTACACCTCGATGTTGCTGACCAGGTGCACGTTGCGCGTGGGCGGGTTCTCGGCCCAGGCCGAGGGCTGCTTGAAGCGCGCCACGCGGCGCTTGAGCTCGCGCATGCCGTCATCGAAGAAGGCCATGTGCTCCAGGCGGTAGGGCCCGGACTTGTCTTCGCGGCGACGGTTCTCGATGCCGGGCATCCAGTAGTGGATGGCTTCGCTCAGGCTCAGCAGCCATTGGTCCCAGCACTCGTTGTCGAGCAGGCGCGCCTCGCGCAGCAGAAACTGTTCGACCCGGCGGGCCTCGTCGATGGACACCGGGGTGTCCTGCAGTTGGTGTGTCATCTCGCCCCCTCAGCGCAGCGTGCCGTTGCGGTCTGGTACGTCGGCCCAGGTCGGTGCCTGCAGCAGGTCTTTCCAGCGCTGGTAGAACGCCCGCGCGTTGCATTCGTTGAGCTGGCCCTTGAACACGTTGCCCGGCAGTTCGCTGTCGTCCAGGCGGGTGTGCATGCCCAGGCCCACGTACAAGTCCTGGTAGCGCGTGACCACGCCCCGGCTGGTCTTGGTGCAGTACTCCCAGTTCTCGCCGTCGTCCATCTCGAACACGCCGGTGGGCGAGAAGGTCATCATCGCGCCACGGCGCCATTTGTCCTTGATGTCCTGCGGGGCGTTCTTGTTGACGATGACCCAGGTGAACAGCTCGATCTTGTGCGGGCCACGCGGCTGCCAGATGCGCACGGTGTTCTGCCCCGGCAGGAACGAGAAGTTGGGGAACACGGTGAACGAGGAGATCGCGCCGATCAGCTTTGAGCGGAACTCGCCCAGGCGCTCGGCGACCTTGGGGCGCAGCACATGCAGGTACTTGTTGATGTCCTTTTCGCCCAGGGTGGCGGCGTTGCCGACCACGTCGGTGGCGAACTCGTAGCCGTGGCCGTTCCAGTTCACCGAGTAGGATTCGGGCAGTTCGCCGACATTGGCCACCGGGCCGCCGAGCATGGCCTTGGCCGCCGAGTCGTGGGTCCAGCCGCCGTGCAGGATGTCGCCGACGAAGTTTTCGGCGGCGATCTTCCAGTTGCACTCGATGGTGGAGCGGATGCAGCCGCCCAGGAACTCGCTGCCGCCCTCGTCCATGTCGAGCATCACGTCCATGTACCAGGTCATCGGCCCGAGGTACTCCTCCAGGGTCGGCGCATCGCTGGCAAAGGTGGCGAACACCAGGCCCTTGTAGCTGGCCACGCGGGCTTCGCGCAGGCCATGCCTGGACTTGTCGAACTGGCTTTCTTCGTAGCACTTGGATTCGTGCATGCCCATCAGGCGCCCGCCATCGGCGCCGAACGACCAGCCGTGGTAGTTGCAGATGAAGCCGCGGGCGTTGCCGGCCTCGGCAAAGCACACCTTGTTGCCGCGGTGCGGGCAGGCATTTAGGAACACCTTGATCGAGGCGTCCTTCTGGCGTACCACCAGCACTTCATCTTCACCCATCGAGGTGGTCAGGTAGTCGCCGGACCTGGGCAACTGGGATTCGTGGGCGACGAACAGCCAGCAGCGCGCGAAGATCTTCTCCAGCTCCTGCTCGTAGATCGCCTCGTCCCAGAACACCTTGCCCGACAGGCGCCCCTCCTGCATGTCGCAGAGGCGGTCGAGGTTGCCCAGGGCGGGCGTGCTTTCGAGGGTTCTGAGCGGTATGTGCTTGTTGTTATCCATGGTTCAGACTCACAGGTATGCGGTTGGACGGCGCCCGGTCAGACCGGGCTGTCGGCGTCGGCCAGCGCCTCGTCGGCTTCCAGGGCCGTGTCGGCATACACCTCGCGGTCGGTGACGATGACCTTGTAGGTGCGCAGGTGCCGTTCGCAGGGGAAGGTCACAGCCTTGCCGCTAGGGATATGGAACTGGCCCCAGTGCACCGGGCAGGTGATCAGGTCGTCTTCCATGTCGCCTTCGGCCAGCGAGGCGGTGGCGTGGGTGCACATGTCGGTGGTGGCGTAGAAGGTGCCGCCCAGGTTGTAGACGCACAGGGCATCGCCATCGCCGTTGGCGACCTTCTTCAGTTCGCCCGGCGCCAGCTCGTCACGCTGGCAAAGCAGTATGCGGCTCATGCCGGCTCCTCGTTGTTGAGTTGCACAAAGCCCAGGCCGGTGACCCAGGCGGGCACGGCTTCATAGGCGATCACTTCACCGCGCGGACGCTCCAGGGCGGCCATGGCGCAGGCGAAGTTGCGGATTTCCATCGCGCCGTTGCCGGCCCGACGCAGGATGTCTTCGTCGCGGTAGGCGCACAGTGCCTGCAGGTCGCCGTTGACCCCGTGGGCAAGGATTTCGCGGTCGAAGTCCTCGGCCACCTGGCCCATCTCGACGGTGCCTACCCAGTGGCTGATGCCGCCGCTGCCGATGATCACCACGCGCTCGTCGGCGTCGAACGCCTCGACTGCCGCGCGCAGTTGCCGGCCCAGGTCGGCCGAGCGCTCCAGCGAGATGTACGGGTCGACGCCGCACGCCAGGTACACCGGGATGCTCGGCAGCTCACGGCCCAGCAGGGCCTCGGCCGGCTTGACCACCAGCTGGTGCGGGATCGAGAACGAATGGTCGACGGTGAAGCTGCGCGCCACGGTCCAGTCCACGCCCTGCCCTTCACCGTGATGGACGATGTGCTCGGCCAGCGCCTGGTGGTTGCGCACCACCCCCCGGTCCAGGCCCGGCAGGCGGTCGATGGGGCCGTCCACGTCGCCGGTGCCGATCACGTAGCGCGGCAGGCAATGGGGGCCGAACAGGATGTAGTGATCGCAGCCGACGATGATCACCGCCGTGGGCTGCAAGGCGGCCAGGCGCTCGGCGCATTGGGCATAGGCGCCCCATACGGCATCGCGTTGTGCAGCCGGTGGCGCTTCGGGCGCCACGAACATCACCGGGTCATGCGGCATCCAGAAGCCGCCCACTATCTTGCCCATCGGTTCACCCCTTGAGCGCGGCGGAAAACCCCGCGCCTTGTTCATCGGTACAGCCCAGGCGCTGCTTGTAGACGCGCATGCTGCGTTGCGGCGAAAGCTCCTGCCAGAAGCCCATGGTCAGCATCGGGTTGACCCCGGCCGCCTGCAGGCCGGCCACGTCGAAGTCGAGGATCATCTGCGCCTCGTCGGGGGCCAGGGCAAAGCGCTGCACGAAGCCTGCGGCGTCTTCACGAAAGCGCTGCTTGGCCGCGCGCTCCACGCACAGCTGCCACAGCACCCGCTCCATCACGTTTCTGCTCATGCCGGATTACTCGCCGAGAAAGTCGCGAACCAGCGCGGCAAAGCGCCGTGGCTGCTCGCTCTGGACCCAGTGACCGCAGCGCCCGAACAGGTGCAGGTCGGCGTCGGCAATGCTGTTGGCGATCAGCAGCCCGCACTCCGGCGGCACCACACAGTCTTCGCGACCGTGTACCACCAGCGTCGGCGCCACGATCTTGGCCAGCGCGGCGGCGGGGAAGCCCTTGACCATCGTCTGGCCTTCGGCGGCGGGCTGCGGGATCAGCTTGCGCAAGGCGGCCTGGGCACCGGGCCGGGCACTGGCCTCGTAGCGGGCCTGCACCATGGCGTCGGTGATCAGCGCCTTGTCGTAGGGGAACAGCTCCATCAGCTGGCGCATGTTGGCCAGCGACGGCTCGTATTCCCAGGCGCCGCGCAGGCCGGGGGTCTGCACGAACTCGCCGGCCGGGGTGCCGAGCAGCACCAGCTTGTTGACGCGCTCGGGGGCGAACACCGCCAGGCCGATGGCCAGGGCGCCGCCGAACGAGTTGCCGATGAAGGAGGCCTTCTGGATATCCAGGGCATCCATGATGCCGATCAGGTGGCTGACCCACAGCTTGATGTCGTACCGGGCGTCATCCTTGAACTCGGTGAAACCGAAGCCGGCGATGTCCGGCACGATCACCCGCCAGCGGTCGGCGAACACCGGCACGCTGGCGGCCCAGTTGGCCCAACCCGAAACACCCGGGCCCGAGCCGTGCAGCAGGAACAGCGGCTCGCCCTGGCCGGCCTCGTGGTAGTGGGTGTGGTGCCCTGCTGCGAGCAGAGTCTTTGCAGTTGCGCTCATGTCGGCCTCCGGTTTTTATTCTTAACATACAGTTGTGTATCTGCATGCTATTTACCGTTTTGACCTGAGTCAATGAAAAAACATGACTATTTTCAAATAATGAGCAGCCGCACCTACACCTATGTACTGTCATGTATGGCAGGATGCGGACACCCGGCACTGGCCTTGTGGCCAATGCCGGCAATAGCTTCGCCGTTGCGGCGGGCGTTAGAATGACGGTTTGCTGCCAAGGCCAAGCGTCGAACCCTGCGCTGCCCTGGCGCTTATCCAGCTTGTTGGACAAGGCCCTACACAATGTCATCACGCACCAACCTCACGCGGGAAGATTGGATTCATGCGGCACAGGAAGTGCTTGTCACCAGCGGCGTCGACGCCGTGCGCGTCGACACCCTGGCCAAGGAACTGAAGATCACCCGTGGCAGTTTCTACTACCACTTCAAAAGCCGCGGCGAACTGCTCGAAGGCATCCTGGGCAACTGGCGCGCACGCGCCACCGAGGATGTGATCCTCAACCTGCGCACGGCCCACAGCTCGCCGCTGCAGCAGTTGCAGCGCCTGCTGGAGCTGCCTTCCCACGGCCAGACCGCCAAGGACGCCGCCTCGATCGAACTGGGCATCCGCGGCTGGGCGCGGCGCGACAAGCAGGCGCGCCAGGCCATCGACGAGGTGGACAGCCATCGCCTGAACTACATCGAGGGGCTGCTGATTCAGGCCGGCGTGCCCAGCGACGAAGCCCAGGACCGCGCCTACCTGATCTACGCCTACCAGATCAGCCTGTCGCTGCTGCACAGCGAAGACACCCCGCAACAACGCCTGGCGCGCAGCCAGCGCATGGCCGGCATCCTCCTCCCCGCGTGCAGCCACGCCCCGGCCTGAGCGCCTGTGCCGACCCGCTCGGCACATTGCAAATACACAAATGTATCTCTGTATATCCAATACCCGCCATCCAGCGGGTATTGGCACGCTCGTCTTGAAAAATATTTATTCAATAAATTCAAATAGATAATCGAATAAATCGGCGAATGCAGGCGCGCCGCTGCGGCGCCTGTTGACAAGCCGCCCACCTTCCCGCGTAGTCTATACATACACATGCACATGTGTATTTAAACGCCTTGCATGTTGCCCTGCCCCGGGCAGGGGCGCACCACAATAAGAATAGAAAACGAGTACTTCACTATGCACGCGCCTGCACGCTCTCGCCGGGTCCCGCCCTGCGCGCCCGACCCGTCACGCCCCCGGTACGGCACCGCCGCACCGACGCCGACCGCCCTCTGCGGCCGGCACCCCACCTCCCCCTTGCCCACTGCTCGCTGAGGCCTGCCCATGGATTTCTCGATACTGGCGTTTCTTGCCCAGGACGGCCTGACCACGGGCGCGATCTACGCACTGGTGGCGCTGGCCCTGGTGCTGGTGTTCTCGGTGACGCGCACCATCCTGGTGTGCCAGGGCGACTTCGTCACCTACAGCGCCCTGACCCTGGCCACCCTGCAGCTGGGCCTGATGCCCGGCACCGTGTGGCTGCTGCTGGGCTGCTCGCTGGCCGCCTGCGCACTGGACTGCACCGACGCCGCACGGCGCCGTCAATGGCGCCGGCTGCCGGGCCTGCTGGCGCGCTACCTGAGCCTGCCGCTGCTGTTGTGGGCGGTGCTGGGCAACCTCGACCTGGCGAGCCTGCCGGCGCTGCTGCAGATTCTGCTGACCCTGGCCCTGGTCACGCCGCTGGGGCCGTTGCTGTACCGCCTGGTGTACCAGCGGGTGGCCGAGACCTCGGTGCTGTTGCTGTTGATCGTGTCGGTGGCGGTGCATATCGCGCTGGTGGGCGTGAGCCTGCTGATGTTCGGCGCCGAGGGCGTGCGCACCGAAGCCCTGGCCGAGTCGGTGTTCATGCTCGGCGAGCTGCCGGTGGGCCTGCAGAGCCTGCTGGTGATCGGCAGCGCGCTGCTGCTGATCGGCCTGCTGTATGCCTTCTTCGGCCACAGCCTGTACGGCAAGGCGCTGCGTGCCACTGCGCTCAACCGTACCGGCGCGCAGCTGGTGGGCATCCCCACCCAGCTGGCCGGCAAGGCCGCGTTCGGCCTGGCCGCGCTGATCGGCGCGATCTCCGGGGTACTGATCGGCCCGCTGACCACGCTGTATTACGACTCGGGCTTTCTGATCAGCCTCAAGGGCTTTGTGGCGGCGATCTTCGGCGGCCTGGCCAGTTACCCGATAGCCGCGGCCAGTGCGTTTTTCGTCGGCGTGCTGGAGAGCTTCGCCAACTTCGGCGCCTCGGCCTACAAGGAGGTCATCGTGTTCACCGTGGTGATCCCGGTGCTGCTGTGGCTGTCGCTGAAAAACCCGCATCTGGAGGAGCAACACTGATGGCCCTGCGACTGATCCCCCTGTTGGCCCTGCTGCTGGTGGCGGGCCTGGCGCCGCTGGTGCTGCCCGCGTTTCACGTGACCCTGCTCAACTACATCGGCCTGTACAGCCTGGTGGCCCTGGGCCTGGTGCTGCTGACCGGCATCGGCGGCATGACCTCGTTCGGCCAGGCCGCATTCGTGGGCATTGGCGCCTACGCCAGCGCGGTGCTCACCACCCAGTACGGCCTGTCGCCGTGGCTGGGCCTGCTGGCGGGGCTGGCGATCACCCTGGTGGTGGCCACCAGCCTGGGCCTGCTGACCCTGCGCCTGGCCGGGCACTACCTGCCCATCGGCACCCTGGCCTGGGGCCTGGCGCTGTTCTACCTGTTCGGCAACCTGCCGGGCCTGGGCGGCTTCGGCGGCCTGCAGAACCTGCCGAACATCGAGCTGCTGGGCTGGCAGATCAGCGGCTCGGCCGATTTCGCCGTGCTGATCGGATTGTTGCTGGCGGCCAGCCTGTGGCTGCTCGACAACCTGCTGCACAGCCGCCAGGGCCGTGCCATCCGCACCCTCAAGGAATCGGCCGGGATGGCCGAGGCGATGGGCATCGATACCGCACGCAGCCGCCTGCAGGTGTTCATCATCGCCGCCCTGCTCGCGGCCCTGTCGGGCTGGCTGTACGCGCACCTGCAGCGGGTGGTCAACCCCACGCCGTTCTCGGTGGTGATGGGCATCGAGTACCTGTTCATGATCGTGCTGGGCGGCGTCGCCAGCCTGTGGGGCGCGCTGCTGGGCGCAGCGTTGCTGACCCTGATCAAGCAGGTGCTGCAGGACGTGCTGCCGCAGCTGTTCGGGCACGCCGACAACGTCGAGATGATCTTCTTCGGCGTGCTGGTGATCCTGGTGCTGCAGTACGCCCGCGGCGGCCTGCTGCCGGTGCTGCGCAGCGTGCTGCCGGCCAGCCGCCCGCGCACCCTGGTGCTGGATGACGCGCCGGCCCTGCCCCGGCGCAGCATGCCGGCGGCCGGCAAGCCGCTGATGGTGGCCCAGGGGCTGCTCAAGCAGTTCGGCGGGCTGGTGGCCAACAAGAACATGGGCCTGTCGGTGAATGCCGCCGAGGTGACCGCGCTGATCGGCCCCAACGGCGCCGGCAAGTCGACCCTGTTCAACCTGCTGTCGGGGGTGCTGACGCCCAATGCCGGGCAGATCACCTTCAACGGCCAGCGCATCGAAGGCCTGTCGCCGCGCGCCATTGCCCACCTGGGCGTGAGCCGCACCTTCCAGCACGTGCGCCTGCTGGGCGAGATGAGCGTGCTGGAGAACGTCGCCCTCGGCGCCCATGCCCGGGGCAAGGCCGGGCTGCTGCGCTCGATGCTGCACCTGGAACGCAAGGAAGAAGCCGCCCTGCTCGCCGAGGCCACGCGTCAGATCCAGCGGGTGGGCCTGGGCGAATACCTGCACACCCCGGCCGGCAGTCTGCCGCTGGGCCAGCAGCGCATCGTCGAGATCGCCCGCGCGCTGTGCAGCGACCCGTTGCTGTTGCTGCTCGACGAACCCGCCGCCGGCCTGCGCCATGGCGAGAAACAGGCGCTGGCGCAACTGCTCGAGCAGTTGCGTGGCGAGGGCCTGGGCGTGCTGCTGGTGGAGCACGACATGGAGTTCGTGATGGGCCTGGCCGACCACATCGTGGTGATGGAATTCGGCCAGCCCCTGGCCAGCGGCACCCCGCTGCAGATCCAGCAGAACCCTGCGGTGCTGGCCGCCTACCTCGGAGGTGTCGAATGAGTCGCCTGCTGGATGTGCGCAACCTGTCGATCAACCACGGCAAGGTCGAGGCGGTACGCAACCTCGACCTGCACCTGGAGGAAGGCCAGATCGTCAGCCTGATCGGCCCCAATGGCGCCGGCAAGACCACCCTGATGGCGGCGCTGATCGGCCTGCTGCCCTGCCAGGGCCAGGTGACCTACGCCGGCCAGGCGTTGCTGGGCCACCACGACGTGGCCCAGCGCATCAACCAGGGCATGGTGCTGGTGCCCGAGAGCCGCGAGCTGTTCGGCCTGATGAGCGTGGAGGACAACCTGCGCCTGGGCGCCTTCAGCCGCCACCGGCGCGGTTTTCGCGACCATCAGCAGACCCTCGACGAGGTGTTCGGGCTGTTCCCGCGCCTGCTCGAACGGCGCCAGCAGGCCGCCTGCACGCTCTCGGGGGGCGAGCGCCAGATGCTCGCCATCGGCCGCGCGCTGATGGCCAAACCGCGCCTGCTGATGCTCGACGAACCGAGCCTGGGCCTGGCGCCGCGGGTGATCGGCGAGATCTTCACCATCTTCGACACCCTGCGCCAGAGCGGCGTGTCGATCCTGCTGGTGGAGCAGAACGCCCGCGCTGCGCTGAAGATTTCCGACTACGGCTACGTGCTGGAGGTCGGCGAAATCGTGCTTGAAGGCGACGCCCAGGCGTTGGCCAGCAACCCCCGGGTGGTCGAAAGCTACCTGGGCCGCGCACCCGCGCCCACCGCCACCACGGAGGTGATCAGCGCTACCGGCACGTAGCGCCCCGCAGCACTTGCCACACCCATAAAAACAATATCAGGAGCTTGCATGAAACCGATTCTTCCCTTGCTGTTGCTGGCCACGCTGTCGACCGCTGCACAGGCCGACATGACCGTCGGCGTGATTCTCTCCACCACCGGCCCGGGGGCCTCGCTGGGCATCCCCGAGCGCAATACCGTGGCGCTGCTGCCCAGGGAGATTGCCGGGCAGGCCGTCAAATACGTGGTACTGGACGATGCCAGCGACAGTACCGCCGCGGCCAAGAACGCGCGCAAGCTGGTCAGCGAGCACAAGGTCGACCTGCTGATCGGCTCGACCACCGTGCCCACCTCGGCAGCAGTCGCGCAGATCGCCAAGGAGAGCCAGACCGCGCAGATCGCCCTGGCACCGTTCAGCCCCGCCAGCGGCGAGCAGAGCTGGATCTTCACCATCGCCCAGACCAACACCCTGATGGCCCAGGCGCTGATCGAGCACATGCAGCAGAACGGTGTGAAGACCCTCGCCTACATCGGCTACAACGATGTGTGGGGCGAAGACTGGCACAAGGTGCTCAGCGAAATGGCGCCGGCGGCAGGCATCACGCTGGTGCGCGACGAGCGCTTCAACCGCACCGACTCGTCGGTCAGCGGCCAGGCGCTGAAGGTGATGAGCAGCAAGCCCGACGCGGTGCTGATCGGCGCCACCGGCACCCCGGCGGCGCTGCCGCATACCGAGCTGCGCCGGCTGGGCTACAAGGGCACCGTGTACCACACCCACGGCGCGGCCAACAGCGCGTTCCTGCGCATCGGCGACAAGGCGCTCAACGGTGCGATACTGCCGGTGGGCCCGGTGGTGGTGTGGGACAAGCTGCCCGCCAGCCACCCCTCCAAGGCCATCGCCAGCCAGTACGCGCAGGACTACCAGGCCAAGTACGGCGACAACAGCCTGTCGCCGTTCGGCGCCTACCTGTACGACGCCATGCTGCTGGTGCAGGCGGCCACCCCGGCGGCGCTCAAGGGTGCCGAGCCCGGCACCACGCAATTTCGCCAGCAACTGCGCGACCAGCTGGAGCAGACCCGCGACGTGGTCGGCACCCATGGCGTGTACAACCTCAGCGCCACCGACCATTTCGGCCATGACCAGCGCGCGCGTGCACTGGTGAGCGTGCAGGACCAGCAATGGGTCCTGCTGCATGCCCCTGAATAAACCCCCACAACAATAATAAAAAAGGCAGATCCATGAGCACTCTGAAACGGGTCAACACCACCCTCGCCCTCGGCACCCTGTGCGGGCTCAGCCCGGCACTGCTGGCCCAGGGTTTCATCGAAGACAGCAAGGCCACCCTGACCGCGCGCAACTACTACTTCGACCGTGATTACAAGGGCGAATCGGCGCAGTCGGCGACGCGCGAATGGGCCCAGGGCTTCATCCTGCGCTTCACTTCCGGCTACACCCCGGGCACCGTCGGCTTCGGCCTGGATGCCCAGGCCATGCTGGGCCTGAAACTGGACTCCAGCCCCGCGCGCACCGGCACCGGGCTGCTGCCGTTCGACCCCAGGGACCGCGACCCGCGCGACGATTACTCGGAGCTGGGCCTGACCGGCAAGGTCAAGGTCTCCAGGACCGAACTGCAGGCCGGCACCCTGGCACCGTTTTCGCCGATCCTGTTCGCCAGCCCCACGCGCCTGCTGCCGCAGACCTTTCGCGGGGTGCAGTTCAAGTCCCAGGACATCGACAACCTGACCCTCAGCGGCGGGCGCCTGGACCGCATGAACCAGCGCGATTCCACCAACTACCAGAAGATCACCGTCGCCGCGCCCAACCGGCGCTTCAATGGTGCGGCCGAGTCGGACAGCTTTACCTATGGCGGCGGCGACTATCAGTGGTCCGAGCAACTGGTGCTCAAGTACTACCATGCGCAGCTGGAGGACATCTATCGCCAGGACTACGTCGGCTTCGTCGACAACCGTGCGGTGGCGAACGGGCGCCTGAAGACCGATGTGCGTTACCACATCAGCGGCGAGGACGGCCCGGCCAGGGCCGGCAAGGTCGACAACCGTACCTTCGGCGTGATGAGCACCTACAGCCTGGGCGCACACAGCCTGGGGCTGGGCTACATGCAATTGAGCGGCGATACGGCGATGCCGTACATCGCCGGGTCCGAGCCGATGGTGGTGAGCGAGGGCGCATTGAGCAGCGAGTTCCTCAACCCCAAGGAGCGTACCTGGCAGGTGCGCTATGACTACGACTTCGTCGCCCTGGGCGTACCGGGGCTCAAGGGCATGCTGCGTTACCTGGACGGCAGCCGCATCGAATTGCCGAATGCGCTGGGCGGCAGCGGGCGCAGCGAGAGCGAGAAGGACATCGAGTTGTCGTACGTGGTGCAGAGCGGCACGTTCAAGAACGTTGCATTGCGGTTGCGCCATGCGTGGTACCGCAATGACTTTGCCTCGACTGCGGCGTTCAGGGATGACAACGAGCTGCGGGTGAACGTGGATTACACCGTGGCGCTTTGGTAACGCGCTGGCATCGTGTGTAGATGAAAAACGCCCCGGCTTGCCGGGGCGTTTTGCATTCCAGGGTGGCCATGACAGTCCGATTGTCTTGCAGTGCCTGGTCAGGCCTCTCGCGGGTCAAGCCCGCTCCCACAGTCTTGCGGTGCGTCCAAAATGCTGGCGTGGCGGGTGAGATCCTGTGGGAGCGGGCTTGACCCGCGAAGGGGCCCTCACAATTTACCCCGTAACCACCTGCCCCACCTGCTCCTCCAGCTGCTGCGCCAACGCCCTCAACTCATCACACGACTGGCGCGTCTGCTCGATGGTGCGCGCGCTCACCGTCGAGGCGTCGTGGATGCGCGTGACGCTGCGGTTGATACCGTCTGCCGTGGCCGCCTGCTGCTCCGCCGCACTGGCAATCTGCAAGGTCATCTGGCTCACCGTGGACGCCGACGCATCGATCAACGCCAGCGCCTGCCCCGCCCGCGCCGAGGCGGCCACCGGCTGCTGCGCCGACTCGACGTTGGCGCCGATCTGCGCCGCCGCCTGGCTGGCACCGGCCTGCACGCGGTTGATGATCTGCTGGATCTCCAGCGTCGACTGCTGCGTACGCCGCGCCAACGTGCGCACCTCGTCCGCCACCACCGCAAAGCCACGCCCGTGCTCACCTGCACGCGCCGCCTCGATGGCAGCATTCAACGCCAGCAGGTTGGTCTGCTCGGCAATCGCGGTGATCACGTCCAGTACGCGCCCGACACTGCCCGAGTCGGTGGCCAGTTGGTCCACCACGCTGCGGCTGTGCTCCAGCGCCTCGGCCAG
This sequence comes from Pseudomonas sp. VE 267-6A, assembly GCF_024126555.1. Lineage (NCBI taxonomy): Bacteria > Pseudomonadati > Pseudomonadota > Gammaproteobacteria > Pseudomonadales > Pseudomonadaceae > Pseudomonas > Pseudomonas sp. VE 267-6A. Next base: position 71,583 of record NZ_JAMYBY010000014.1, on the reverse strand, counting down.
CGCACCAATCGCCTCACCGGCATCGCGCACCGTGGCACTGCCGGCCGTGGCCTGTTGCTCGGCATCGCGGGTGGCGCTGGCGGCGACGCTGGCATTGTGCGCCACGTCCTGCACGGTGCTGACCATCTCGCTCATGGCCGTGACCACGCTGTCGGTCTCCAGTTGCTGGGCCTGCATGCTGCGCTGCGCCGCCTCGGTGATCTGCCCCAGGCTGTCGCTGGTGCTGGAGATGCGCTGGCTGGCCTTGGCCATGCTGCGGGTGACGCGGTGCGCAGCCTCCACCAGGCGGTTGAAGCTGTGCGCCACCTGAGTCAGCTCGTCGAAGCCGTCGGTGGGCAGGCGCAAGGTCAGGTCGGTGTGGCCATCGGTGGCGCGGGCCAGCGCCTGCACGGTGTGGTTGAGCGGCCGGGTGATGCTGCGAATCAGCAGCCAGGCGCACAGCGCCATGCCGAGCAACGCCACCAGCACCAGCAACGCCGGCATGCGCAGCACCGTGTTCACTTCGTGGCGCACGTCCTGCGGGTGGATGCCGCTGGCCAGCACCCAGCCCCAGGGCTTGAACAGCACCACCTCGGACACCTTGAATTCCGGCGCCTGCCCGGCTGCCCGCGGGAACCAGTACTCGACCGTGCCGCGCCCCTGGGCCACGGCCCGGTCGATCATTTCACGGGCGAACGGCTTGCCGTTGACGTCCTTGAAATCGGCCTGCGACTTGCCCACCAGGGCGGGTGCCTTGGGGTGCATGAGCATGCGGTGCTGCAGGTCGAGGATCAGCAGGTAGTTGTCGCCCAGGTAGCGAATGCGGCTGACCATTTCTGCCGCCTGGCGCTGCGCCTCGGCGCGGCTCAGGTGGCCTTCCTCGGCCTGCTTCTCATAATGCGCCAGCAGGGTGGATGCGGTGTCCAGCGCAGTGCCGACACCGGCCATCTTCTCCTGCAGCAGGCTGCGTTGCAGGGTCAGCCCCAGCCAGCCACTGAGCAACACGACAAACAGGGTGATACCGATCACCAGCACGGTGATGCGGGTGCTGATACGCAGATGTCTCAACCCGATCATAGGGGGCAATACCTCATTTTATTGTTATGCACGACGGCGCAAGGCGCACCGCGCACAAACATACACTATTGTATTTTAAAATGAAGATTGACCCGCTTCTAATATGTCATTTACCTCTTACAAAAAGATTCAGATATGTATTCGATCAGTAGGCGAATGCAGCCCGGTGCTTGCGCACGAAATCCACCCAGCGCACCGGCTCGCGGCCGGTGATGGCCTGGAAGTTGTCGAACACCTGGTCGACCCCGGGGATGGTGCCGACGGCCATGCGCGTGAAGTTGTCGTGCACGCAGCTCATGTAGGCCATCTCGGCGCCGGCGGCGCGCATGTTTTCGAGAAACACGTCGGGTGATTGCGCGTCATAGCGAAACGGCTGGCCGAGTACCTCGCTCATCACCTGTGCCACCTCGTCGTAGGACTTCACGTCGTAGCCCAGGCGGTAGGTCTGCCCGGCATGGCGCTGCGGGTGCAGCAGGGCCTGCGCCGCCACCCGCGCCACGTCTTCGCCGTCGACCCAGCTGAACCGCGTGTGGCCGGTGTACTGTTCGATCACGCCGTTGCGCACGGCCTGGGTGCCGTCGTAGCTGAGCAGGTTCTGCATGAAGCACTCCGGGCGCAGGTGGGTGAAGCTGAAGCCGCACCATTGCACATAGCGCTCCACGAACTGGTGCCAGGCCCAGTGGCCGATGGTGGCGTCGTCATCGCCACAGGCCCCCAGGTGCACCACGTGCTGCACCCCGGCGTGGCGTGCGCGGTCGAGAAAGGCCTTGCTCTGGCGCAGCATGTCGACGCTGTAGCCGGTCACCAGCAGCACCCGGTCGACGCCCTGCAGGGCCGGCGCCAGGGTGTGCTCGTGGTCGAAGTCCATGATCACCGTGCGGATGCCACGGGCCTCGAAGGGCTGCGCCTTGGCCGGCGAACGCACGGCGGCCACCAGTTCGATGGTGTCGTCGCCTTGCAGAAAGCGCAGGGTGTCGCCGCCGATCTGGCCGGTGGCGCCGGTGATGAGGACGGTGGGCTTGGTGTCGTGCATGGTCGCAACCTGTTGTGCAGTAGAGGTTGAATCAGGCTACTCGGGAACAAACGGCGTATTGGCGATATGTTTTACCGGGTAAAGTGACTGCAATTCATCAATGGGGTGGGCACATGTATTCTTCGGAACGCCTCAAGGGCATCGACGTGTTCGTCTGCGTGGCCGACCTGGGCAGCTTCAAGGCCGCGGCCGAGCGCCTTAACCTGACCGGCTCGGCAGTCAGCAAGAGCGTCGCGCGGCTCGAGGCGCGGCTGCACACGCGCCTGTTGGCACGCACAACACGGCGCGTGGCGCTGACCGAAGCCGGGGCGGCGTTCTATCGCACCTGCACCGGCGTGCTGGCCGAGCTGGAAGAGGCGGAGCTGGCGCTGAGCACCCAAGACGCCGAGCCACGCGGCCGGGTACGCATCGACCTGCCGGCGGCCTTCGGGCGCCTGCACGGGCTGCCGGCGATTCTGGCCTGCGTGCGCGAGCATGCGCTGCTGATGCCGCACGTGACCTTCTCCGACCGCTTCGTGGACCCGGTCGAGGCCGGCATCGACCTGTTCGTGCGCATCGGCGGGCCGCAAAGCTGGCCGGCGGCGGTGGGGCACCATTACCTGGGCTCGCAGCGCGTGGTGTTCTGCGCCGCCCCCGCGTACCTGGAGCGTCATGGCGAGCCCGGCAACGAGCTCGAACTGGAACGCCACAGCTGCATCGTGTACGGGCTCAATGACGGCATGGTCGGCCCGTGGCACTTCCCTACCGCCCGCCCCGGGCATACCGAGCGTCGGATCATGCCGGCACGCATGGCGGTGGGCGATGCCGAGGGCCAGGTGGCCGCAGTGCTGGCCGGGCATGGCATCGCACAGCTGCCGACCTGGCTGATTCGTCGTCAGCTGGAAGACGGCAGCCTGGTACAGGTGCTGGCGCCGCTGGCCACCGACGGCCTGCCGATTCACCTGGCGTGGCTCAAGAGCCGGCAGGCGCAGCCCAAGGTCGCGACGCTGCTGACGCACCTGCGCCAGTGCCTGTCGGGGGACGGTTTCGAGCCGCCGTCGCCGTCATCGTGTGGCAACGCGTCGCGCTCCCGAGCGAACGTTTCCAGATAATTCGTATACCATATCCCTAAATCCCCTCGAATGATTGCCACCGTGAACCTACCCAAACTCAACGCGCCGGACCTGGGCAACACGCCCTCCACGTCCGAGATCATCACCCGGCACCTGCGCGATGCCATCGTGGCCGGGCACTTCGACGAAGACGAGCCAATTCGCCAGGACGACATCGCGCGTCAGTTCAACGTCAGCAAGATCCCGGTGCGCGAGGCGCTCAAGCGGCTTGAGGCCGAGGGGCTGGTGATGTTCCAGCGCAACCGGGGGGCGATGGTCACGCGCTTGTCGGACTTCGAGCTGGCGCAGATGTTCGAGGTGCGCATGTTGCTGGAGGACAAGGTGTTGCGCCTGGCCATCCCGAACATGACCGAGGCCACGTTCGAACAGGCCGAGCGCATCTGCCAGGAGTTCATCGGCGAGAACGATGTGGGCCGCTGGGCGCAGTTGAACTGGGAGTTGCATGCGTGCCTGTACGAGCCGGCGCAGCGACCGTTTCTGGTGAGCATGATCCGTTCGGTGAACGACAAGCTGGAGCGGTACCTGCGCATGCAGATGAGCCTGTCGGCGGGCAAGGAGCGTGCCGACCACGAACACCGCGAGATCCTCGATGCATGCCGGGCGGGTGATGTGGAGCGCGCGGTGGGCTTGCTGGATGAGCATATTGCGGGGGTGTGCGAGACCTTGCTGGAGCACTTGCCGATGGCCAAGCCCCACCCCGGTCTGGAGCCGGGCCAACAAGGCTGATCTCTCAAAACCCCCAGGCCATGGCGCGTTGCAACAGTTCGGACAGGTCATGGCCCTATGCCGATTTCGTCATCCACACCGCGCAATTCCATCAAGACGCCACCCCCCACCAACCGCCACCCTTGCGTCCATACCCCCAACGGACGCGCCCCATGAAACGCATCACCGTGATCGACTCCCACACCGGCGGCGAACCCACGCGCCTGGTCACCGCAGGCTTCCCCGACCTGGGCCACGGCAGCATGGCCGAACGCAGGCAACAGCTGGCCGAACACCACGATCAGTGGCGCGCCGCCTGCATGCTCGAACCCCGCGGCAATGATGTGCTGGTGGGCGCACTGCTCTGCGAACCGGTCGACCCCAGCGCCTGCGCCGGGGTGATCTTCTTCAACAACACCGGCTACCTGGGCATGTGCGGCCACGGCACCATCGGCCTGGTGATCTCGCTGGCCCACCTGGGCAGGATCGGCCCCGGCACCCACACCCTCGAAACCCCCGTGGGCAACGTGCAAGCCACCCTGCACGACGACCACTCGGTCAGCGTGCGCAATGTACCCGCCTACCGCTATCGCCACGCCGTCAGCGTGCAGGTGCCCGACATCGGCGAAGTGACCGGCGATATCGCCTGGGGCGGCAACTGGTTCTTCCTGGTGGCCGAGCACGGCCTGCGTATCAGCGGCGACAACCTCGACGCGCTCACCGCCTACACCGTGGCCGTGCAGCAGGCCCTGGAAGATCAGGGCCTGCGCGGCGAGGACGGCGGCCTGATCGATCACGTCGAGCTGTTCGCCGACGACCCCGACGCCGACAGCCGCAACTTCGTGCTGTGCCCCGGCAAGGCCTATGATCGCTCGCCCTGCGGCACCGGCACCAGCGCCAAGCTGGCGTGCCTGGCCGCCGACGGCAAGCTGCAACCGGGCCAGATCTGGCGCCAGGCCAGCGTGATCGGCAGCCAGTTCGAAGGCTCGTTCGAAACCGCAGGCGATCGCATCGTGCCGACCATTCGCGGCCGCGCGCATATCAGCGCCGAAGCCACGCTGATCATCGAGCAGGACGACCCGTTCGCCTGGGGCATCCGCCTGTGACCCAGGGCCTGGCCGCCGATGTGATCGTGGTGGGCGCCGGCATCATCGGCGCGGCCTGCGCCAAGGCCCTGGCCCGGCGCGGCCTCGACGTGCTGGTGCTGGATGCCGGGCTGCCCGGCGCCACCGCCGCCGGCATGGGCCACCTGCTGGTGCTGGACGACAACCCCGCCGAACTGGCCCTGAGCCAATACTCGCTGCAACGCTGGCGCGACATTGCGCGCAACCTGCCCGAAGGCTGCGCCTACCGCAGCAACGGCACCCTGTGGCTGGCCGCCAACGCTGAAGAAATGGCCGTGGCCGAGCACAAGCATGCCAACCTGCGCGCCCATGGGGTGATCTGCCAGCTGGTCGGCGCACCTCGATTGCGCGAACGCGAACCGCTGCTGCGCGAAGGGCTGGAGGGCGGCCTGCTGATCGAGGACGACGGCATTCTGTATGCCCCGGCCACCGCACGCTGGATGCTCGACCAGCCGCGCATTCGCCAGCGCCAGGCACGGGTCGCCGAGGTGGATGGCGCCCGCGTGCGCCTGGACGACGGCCAGTGGCTGGCCGCCACGGCCGTGGTGCTGGCCAACGGTATCCAGGCCACCGAACTGTGCCCCGAACTGCCGATACAACCCAAGAAGGGCCACCTGCTGATCACCGACCGTTACCCCGGCCAGGTCACCCACACCCTGGTGGAACTGGGCTACGTGACCAGTGCGCACAACGCCAGCGGCCCGTCGGCCGCGTGCAATATCCAGCCGCGACCTACCGGCCAGCTGTTCATCGGTGCCTCACGCCAGTTCGGCACCACCGACCCGCAGGTGGAAGGCTGGATGCTTGCCAGGATGCTCAAGCGCGCCACCGAATACGTGCCGGCGCTGGCCCAGCTCAATGCGATTCGCGCCTGGACCGGCTTTCGCGCCGCCAGCCCCGACGGCCTGCCGCTGGTGGGCCAGCACCCGCAACGCCCCGGCCTGTGGCTGGCGGTGGGGCATGAAGGGCTGGGCGTGACCACGGCCCCGGCCACCGCCGACCTGCTGGTGGCGCAACTGTTCGACGAACACCCGCCCCTGGCCGCACAGGCCTACCTGCCACAGCGTTTTCTCGGAGAACCGACCCATGCCTGAACTGACCCTGGACGGACGTGCCCTGCGCGTGGCCGAAGGCACCAGCGTGGCCGCTGCACTGGCCCTGGCTGGCGACGGCTGCACGCGTACCTCGGTGAGCGGCCAGCGCCGCGCACCGCTGTGCGGCATGGGCATCTGCCAGGAATGCCGGGTGAGCATCGACGGCCGGCGCCGCCTGGCCTGCCAGACCCTGTGCCGCGACGGCATGCAGGTGGAGACCCGCGCATGAGCGCCCATGCCGACGTGCTGATCATCGGCGCCGGCCCGGCCGGCCTCAATGCCGCACTGGCCGCTGCCCCCAGCGGTGCACGCATCGTGCTGCTGGACGACAACCCCTGGCCCGGCGGGCAGATCTGGCGCGACGGCCCGCAGGCCAGCGTGCCGACGCAGGCACAGCGCCTGCGCGAGCACGTGGGCGCCTTGAACAATGTGCAGCACCACCTGCAGACCCGCGTGATCGCCGCCACCGGCCCGCGCCAGTTGCTGGTGGAAGACGCCGAGCGCGGCTGGGTGATCGACTACGACACGCTGATCCTGTGCACCGGCGCACGCGAACTGCTGCTGCCCTTCCCCGGCTGGACCCTGCCCGGCGTGACCGGTGCCGGTGGCCTGCAGGCACTGATCAAGGGCGGCCTGCCGGTGCGCGACCAGCGCGTGGTGATCGCCGGCAGCGGCCCGCTGCTGCTGGCCAGCGCTGCCACGGCGCGGCACAACGGCGCGCAGGTGGTAGGCGTTGCCGAACAGGCAACCCGCGGCGCGGTGGCGGGTTTTGCCGCACAACTGCCGCGCTGGCCAAACAAGCTGCTGCAAGCGTTCGGCCTGTTCGACCGCCACTACCGCACCGACAGCCATGTGGTGGAGGCACTCGGCACCGAGCGCCTCGAAGGCGTGCGCCTGCGCCAGCACGGCAAGCTGGTCGAGCTGGCCTGCGAGCGCCTGGCCTGCGGCTTCGGCCTGATTCCCAACAGCCAGCTCGGCCAGGCCCTGGGCTGCACACTCCATGGCCAGGCGCTGGCCGTGGATGCGTGGCAGGCCACCAGTGAGCCGGGCCTGTTCGCGGCCGGGGAATGCACTGGTTTTGGGGGCAGCGAACTGGCGCTGGTGGAAGGCACCATTGCCGGGCTGGCGGCCGTGGGCGACCGCCAGGGCGCCGCCCGCCACTGGCCGCAGCGAGCGCGCTGGCAGGGCTTCGCCAAGGCGCTCAACCACGCCTTCGCCCTTGCCCCGCAGCTCAAGCAACTGGCGCGCCCCGACACCCTGGTATGCCGCTGCGAGGACGTGCCCTACAGCAAGCTCGCCGGCCAGCGTGACTGGCGCGAGGCCAAGCTGAGCAGTCGCTGCGGCATGGGCGCCTGCCAGGGCCGGGTGTGCGGCGCCGCAGCGCAGCACCTGTTCGGCTGGCAGCCCTCGGCGCCGCGCCCGCCGTTCAGCCCGGCGCGCATCGAGACCCTGCTGTGCCTGGACGACACCCCGCCCGCATGAAACGCAGCCCGGGGCTTTCGAGGCGGGCGCCGGATCTCTATGATCCCGAAGGTGCCCACCAGACCGTCAGCGCCATGTACGTATCGCTCAACAGCTTCCAGCCCTGCGACCTGCCCAGCCTGCTGAGCAGCCTGCAGCCGATCGCGCCGCTGCTCGATACGCTGAGCGACGTGGTGTTCTTCATCAAGGACATCCAGGCCCGCTACGCCTTCGTCAACCACACCCTGGCGCGGCGCTGCGGCTTCAGGCACAGCCACGAGCTGCTGGGGCTGACCGCCGACAGCGTGTTCCCCGAGCGCTTCGGCCCGCTGTACACCGCGCAGGACCGCCGCGTGCTCGACAGCGGCCGCGAGCTGGCCGACCAGCTCGAACTGCACCTGTACTTCGGCAACCAGCCGGTGTGGTGCCTGACCCACAAGCTGGCACTGTTCGACACCCAGGGCCAGATCGTCGGCCTGGCCGGCATCTCCCGCGACCTGCAGGCGCCCCAGGCCAGCCACCCCGGCTTCGATCGCCTGGCGGCGGTGGATGCGCACATTCGCGAGCACTTCGCACGGCCCGTGAGCCTGGCCGAGCTGACCGCGATTGCCGGGTTGTCTGCCGCGCAGCTGGAGCGCAACTGCAAGCGTGTGTTCCAGCTCACCCCGCGCCAGATGATCCACAAGGTGCGCCTTGAAGAAGCCTCGCGACTGCTGCACCACAGCGACCTGCCGATCACCGAGATCGCCCTGCGCTGCGGCTACACCGACCACAGCGCGTTCAGCCGCCAGTTCCGCGCCCTCACCAGCCTGTCGCCAAGCCAGTACCGCGATACCCGCCGCTAGACGCGGTGTGTTCCTTAAGGGTGCGCCGCCGCACCCACTGCTCCCATATGTAACACCGCCGGCACCGGGCAGCGTTTCCTGCGCACCGCCCGCCTGCCCTGCCGGATTCAACGCAAGTCCTCTGGCTCAAGGGCCGCAAAGCAATTGCATCGCGCGGGCAAAAACAGGCACGCGCATTGCTATAAAAATATCGTATACGAAATTCACAATACGCCCGCTACCAGCACCTTCCGACAAACGAGGCTTCCATGAAAAACCCCGCTTTTGTTGTAGCTCTCAGCGCTGTGCTCAGTACCTCCTTCATCGCCACCGCCCAGGCCGACAAGCTCGATGACATCATCGGCTCCGGCAAGCTGCGCTGCGCCGTGACCCTGGACTTCCCGCCCATGGGCTTTCGCGACGACGCCAACAAGCCGGCCGGCTTCGACGTCGACTACTGCAACGACCTGGCGAAGGTCCTCGGGGTTGATGCCGAGATCGTCGAGACGCCGTTCCCGGACCGTATCCCGGCGCTGGTCTCGGGGCGGGCCGACGTGATCGTGGCGTCCACCTCCGACACCCTGGAGCGGGCCAAGACGGTCGGCCTCACGGTGCCCTACTTTGCCTTCCAGATGGTCGTGCTGACCCGCGACAACACCGGCATCAACAGCTTCGACGACATCAAGGGCAAGGCCCTGGGCAACACCAGCGGCACCTATGAAGCCATCGCGCTGGAGAAGGACGTGAAGCAGTGGGGCAGCGGCAGTTTCCGCGCCTACCAGTCGCAGAACGACACCATCCTGGCCGTGGCCCAGGGGCACATCGATGCCACCGTGGTGACCAACACCGTGGCCGCCGCCACGCTCAAGTCGGGCAAGTACAAGAACCTGAAGATCGCCGGCAACGCACCCTACGTGATCGACTACGTGTCGCTGGGAGCCAAGCGCAACGAGTACGGCCTGCTCAACTACCTCAACCTGTTCGTCAACCAGCAGGTACGTAGCGGCCGCTACAACGAGCTGTTCGTCAAATGGGTAGGCACCGATATCCCGCCGACCGACCTGACCGTGCCGAAGGTCTACTACTGAGGTGCCCGGCATGCCCAGCCCTTCCACTGCCCTGAACGGGCGTAGCCTGGTCGATGGCGCGGCCAGTGGCGAGTTGCTGTTCGCCGACATCGGCCTGAGTTTCTGGGGCGGTGTCGACGCCTTCAGCGGCGAGGTCATCGACCGCCATCACCCGCTCAGCGGCGCACACCTGGCCGGCCGCGTGCTGGCCATTCCCAGCGGGCGCGGCTCGTGCACCGGCAGCAGTGTGATGATGGAGCTGATCAGCAACGGCCATGCACCGGCGGCACTGGTGCTGGCCGAGCCGGATGAGATCCTGACCCTGGGCGTGCTGGTGGCGCAGTTGCTGTTCGGGCGCTCGCTGCCGGTGCTGTGCATCGGCCAGCAGGCCTTTGCCGCCCTGCGCGGCAAGGCCTTCGCGCAGGTGCAGGGCGAGCGCCTGGTGCTGTTCGACCAGGCCCCCGCCGAGGCGCTGCCGGCAGCCCCGGCCAGCTCGCCGGCGGCGACGCGCCCGACCACCCTCACCCTTACCGACCACGACCAGGCCTTGCTCGCGGGCGACCTGGGCAAGGCCGCGCAGGTGGCGATGCAGATCGTGCTGCGCATGGCCGAGCTGCAGGGCGCACACAGCCTGGTGGACATCAGCCAGGCGCATATCGACGGCTGCATCTACACCGGCCCCGCCAGCCTGCGCTTTGCGCAGCAGCTGGTGCAGTGGGGCGCCAGGGTGCGGGTGCCGACCACCCTCAACTCGATTTCCGTGGACCAGCGCCGCTGGCGCGAACTGGGTATCGACGCGGCGCTGGGCGAACCTGCCAGTGCGCTGGGCGATGCCTACATGGCGATGGGCGCGCAGATGAGCTTTACCTGCGCCCCCTACCTGCTCGACGGCGCGCCGAAGCTCGGCGAGCAGATCGTGTGGGCCGAGTCCAACGCCGTGGTGTACGCCAACAGCGTGCTCGGCGCGCGCACCCTGAAGTACCCCGACTACCTGGATATCTGCATCGCCCTGACCGGCCGCGCGCCGCTGATCGGCTGCCACCTGGAGGCCCAGCGCAAGGCGCGGGTGCAGATCGACCTGCCGGCGCTGACCCAACTGGACGATGCGTTCTACCCGCTGCTGGGCTATCACATCGGCGCCATGGTCGGCAGCCAGATCCCGCTGGTGAAAGGCCTGGAGCGTTTTGCCCCGACCCACGACGACCTCAAGGCCTTCGGCGCCGCGTTCGCCACCACCTCGGCGGCGCCGCTGTTCCATATCGCCGGGGTCACCCCCGAAGCGCTGGACCCGGCCCAGGCAGTCAGCGCGGGCGAGGTGCTGCCGGTAAAACGCATTGCCCTGGCCGACCTGCTGGTGAGCTGGCGCGAGCTGAACAGTGCCCGTGACAGCCAGGTGGACCTGGTGTCGCTGGGCAACCCGCACTTCTCCCTGGGCGAGTTCGCGCACCTGGCACAGCTGTGCCGCGGGCGCACACGCAACCCGGCGGTCAGCCTGGTGATCACCTGCGGCCGTGCGGTGCTGGAGCAGGCCCGTGACGCCGGCCACCTTGCCCCGATCGAAGCCTTCGGCGCGGTGCTGGTGACCGACACCTGCTGGTGCATGCTCGGCGAGCCGGTGATCCCGCCCGCCGCCCGCACACTGATGACCAACTCGGGCAAATACGCCCACTACGCCCCCGGGCTGGCGGGCCGGGCGGTGCATTTCGCCAGCCTTGGCGAGTGCGTCGAGGCCGCCTGCACCGGCAGCGCCAGCGGTCGCCTGCCGGCCTGGCTGCAACCGGCCGCCCCACAGGAGAGCCCCGCGCATGTTTGACTACACCTTCCAATGGCGCTCGGCCCTGCGCGCCCTGCCCGACATGCTGGCCGGTGCCTGGGTCACCTTCGAGACCGCCGCGCTGTCGATGATCTTCGGCGTGCTGATCGCCCTGGCCTTGACCGTGATGCGTGAAGCGCAGCAGCCGGTGTTGCGCGGCATCGGCAATGCCTGGGTATCGATTGCGCGCAACACCCCTTCGCTGTTCCAGATCTACATCCTGTACTTCGGGCTTGGCTCGCTGGGGCTGCACGTGAGTTCGTGGTTCGCGCTGCTGGCCGGCATCACCTTCAACAACGCCGGGTACCTGGCGGAGAACTTTCGCGGCGGGCTCAAGGCAGTGCCGACCACGCAGATGCGCGCGGCACGCTCGCTGGGCATGAGCGCGTTCCAGGCCTACCGCATGATCATCGTGCCGCAGCTGCTGCGGGTGGTGTTCTACCCCTTGAGCAACCAGATGGTGTGGGCGGTGCTGATGACCTCGCTGGGGGTGATCGTGGGGCTCAACAACGACCTCACCGGCGTGACCCAGGACTACAACGTCAAGACCTTCCGCACCTTCGAGTACTTCGCCATTGCAGCGGTGCTGTATTACCTGATCGCCAAGCTGATCGTCGCGGTGGCCCGGCTGATGGCCTGGCGGCTGTTCCGTTACTGAGGAGCTGTCCATGTTTTCTACAAGCTTTACCTGGAACGACATGCTGTTCCTGCTCGACGGGGCCTGGGTCACCCTGCAGCTGACCTTCTGGTCGATCATGCTGGGCTCGGTGGCCGGGCTGGTGTTCGGCCTGCTGCGTGCGCTGCTGCCACGCGCCAGCCTGCCGCTGGCCTGGGTGCTGGATGTGTTTCGCAGCGTGCCGCTGCTGATCCAGTTCGTGCTGTTCAACTCGTTCAAGAGCATCGTGGGCCTGAACATCAGCGCCTTCAGCGTGGGCTGCATCGTGCTGGGGGTGTACGCCGCGGCGTACTTCACCGAGATCGTGCGCAGCGGTGTGCTGGCGGTGCCGCCCAGCGTGCGCCGGGCCAGCCGGTCGCTGGGCCTGAGCTACCTGCAGGACCTGCGCTGGATCGTGCTGCCGATGGCCTCGCGGGTGGCCTTTCCGGGCTGGCTGAACCTGGTGCTGAGCGTGATGAAGGACACCGCGCTGGTGATGTGGATCGGCATCGTCGAATTGCTGCGCGCCTCCCAGACCATCGTCACACGGATTCAGGAACCCCTGCTGGTGCTGTGCATCGCGGGCCTCATCTATTACGTCATGAGCCTGGTGGTCGCACGCCTGGGCGCCCGACTGGAAAGAAGGTGGCAAGAAAATGATTGAGATCGACAACGTACACAAATCCTTCGGCGACCTGGAAGTGGTCAAGGGCGTGAGCCTGACGGTGAACAAGGGCGAGGTGGTGTCGATCATCGGCGGTTCGGGCTCGGGCAAGTCGACCCTGCTGATGTGCATCAACGGCCTGGAGCCGATCCAGAAGGGCAGCATTCGCGTGGACGGCATCGAGGTGCACAACCGCGCCACCGACCTCAACCGCCTGCGCCAGAAGATCGGCATCGTGTTCCAGCAGTGGAATGCCTTCCCGCACCTGACGGTGCTGGAGAACGTGATGCTGGCGCCGCGCAAGGTACTGGGCAAGAGCCGCGAGGAAGCCGAGGCGCTGGCGATCCAGCAGCTGACCCACGTGGGGCTGGGCGACAAGTTCAAGACCTTCCCCGGCAAGTTGTCCGGTGGCCAGCAGCAGCGCATGGCGATTGCCCGGGCGCTGGCGATGTCGCCGGACTACATGCTGTTCGACGAGGCCACCTCGGCGCTCGACCCGCAACTGGTGGGCGAAGTGCTGGACACCATGCGCATGCTTGCCGAAGACGGCATGACCATGGTGCTGGTGACCCACGAGATCCGCTTTGCGCGGGATGTGTCGGACCGGGTGGCGTTCTTTCGCAACGGGCTGGTGCACGAGATCGGCTCGCCGGACCAGGTGATCGGCAACCCGCAGCAGCCGGAGACGGCGGCGTTTCTCAAGTCGGTGAAATAGCTTCAGACCCCTTCGCCGGCAAGGCCGGCTCCTACAGGGTTCTGCGCAGCCTGTAGGAGCTGGCTTGCCAGCGAAGGCCACACCATCAATCAGGAGCCAGGCAATGCGTTCATCAAAGGTGATTCATGTAGTCAGCTGCCACGCCGAAGGCGAGGTCGGCGATGTGATTGTCGGTGGCGTCGCGCCGCCACCGGGCGACACCCTGTGGGAACAGTCGCGCTGGATCGCGCAGGACGACACCCTGCGCAATTTCGTGCTCAACGAACCGCGTGGCGGCGTGTTCCGCCACGTCAACCTGCTGGTGCCGCCCAAGAACCCGGCCGCGCAGATGGGCTGGATCATCATGGAGCCGGCCGACACCCCGCCGATGTCCGGCTCCAACTCGCTGTGCGTGGCCACGGTGCTGCTCGACAGCGGCATCCTGCCGATGACCGAGCCGCAGACCCGCCTGGTGCTCGAAGCCCCCGGCGGCCTGATCGAGGCCGTGGCCGAATGCCGGGACGGCAAGGTTCAGCGCGTGGAGGTCAGGAACGTGCCCTCCTTCGCCGACCGCCTGGACGCCTGGATCGAGGTCGAGGGCGTGGGCTCGCTGCAGGTCGACACCGCCTATGGCGGCGACAGTTTCGCGATTGTCGATGCCCAGCGCCTGGGCTTTGCCATTCGCCCCGACGAGGCCGCCGACCTGGTGGAGGTGGGTCTGAAGATCACCCGCGCCGCCAACGAACAACTGGGTTTTGTGCACCCGCTCAACCCCGGCTGGTCGCATATCTCGTTCTGCCAGATCGCCGCGCCCATCGTGATGGAGAATGGCGTGGCCACCGGTGCCAACGCGGTGGTGATCCAGCCCGGCAAGATCGACCGCTCCCCCACCGGCACCGGCTGTTCGGCGCGCATGGCAGTGTTGCAGGCCAAGGGCCTGATGCAGGTGGGCGAACGCTTCATCGGCCGTTCGATCCTGGGCTCGGAGTTCCACTGTCGCATCGATTCGCTGACCGAAGTGGCCGGCCGCGCCGCCATCTACCCGTGCATTTCGGGGCGCGCCTGGATCACCGGTACCCACCAGTTGCTGCTCGACCCCGCCGACCCATGGCCACAAGGCTACCGACTGTCGGACACCTGGCCCGGTGCCTGATCGCTAAGCCCTTGATTCACAAACCCTAAGCAGAAAGACCAGCAAAAACCCCGAAATAACGCTGGTCTGCTTCACACACATAAAATATCGTATACGAAATACTAACAACCACCGGAGACAACCAATGAGCAAGCGCATCAACTGGAGTGGCGTGTTCCCTGCGGTCACCACCCAATTCAACGACGACTTCTCCATCAACCTGGAAAAAACCCACCAGGTGATTTCCAACGTGATCCGCGACGGCGTGTCGGGCCTGGTGGTGTGCGGCTCGGTGGGCGAGAACACCTCGCTGACGGCCGAAGAAAAGATTGCCGTGACCGAAGTGGCGGTGGATGCCTCGCGTGGGCGTGTGCCGGTGATCTGCGGCGTGGCCGAGTTCACCAGCGTGCAGGCCGCCAAGGTGGCCAACGCGGTGCGCAAGGTGGGCGTGGACGGGGTGATGCTGATGCCGGCACTGGTGTACGGCTCCAAGCCGTTCGAGACCGCCGAGCACTACCGTTACGTGGCCAAGCATGCCGACGTGCCGCTGATGGTCTACAACAACCCGCCGATCTACAAAAACGACGTGACCCCGGACATCCTGATTTCCCTGGCCGACTGCGACAACGTGGTGTGCTTCAAGGATTCCTCCGGCGACACCCGCCGTTTCATCGACGTGCGCAACGAGGTGGGTGACCGCTTCGTGCTGTTCGCCGGCCTCGACGACGTGGTGCTCGAAAGCATCGCGGTGGGCGCCGAGGGCTGGGTGTCGGGCATGTCCAACGTGTTCCCCAAGGAGGGCGAGACGATCTTCCGCCTGGCCAAGGCCGGACGCTTTGCCGAGGCCATGCCGATCTACGAGTGGCTGATGCCGATCCTGCACCTGGATGCCCGCGCCGACCTGGTGCAGTGCATCAAGCTGTGTGAAGCCATTGCCGGTCGCGGCAGCGCGCTGACCCGTCCACCGCGCCTGGCCCTGCCAAAGGACGACCGCGAGTTCGTCGAGCAGATCATGGCCAAGGCCCTGGCCAATCGCCCTGAACTGCCGGATGTCGGCCTCTGAGTGAGTGCCGGGCGGGCCTCTCTGCGGGGCCCACCCGGCGCGCCTGTTTTTCTGTCTTGCGCCTGCACAGGAAACGCCAGCATGAGCACTGCACACCCCTCTCCCCGCGCATCCACCGCCCCGGCGGGCCTCAAGCGTGTGGTAGCGGCCGCCATGGCCGGTACCGTCGCCGAATGGTATGAATTCTTTCTCTACGGTACGGCCTCGGCACTGGTGTTCGGCCAGTTGTTCTTTCGCCAGACCGACAGCCCCATCGACGGCATCATCGCCGCCTTCGCCCTCTACGCCGTAGGTTTTCTGGCCCGCCCGCTGGGCGGCCTGGTGTTCGGCCACTATGGCGACAAGTTCGGGCGCAAGCGCCTGCTGCAACTGAGCCTGGTGGTGGTCGGCATCACCACCTTTCTGATGGGCTGCCTGCCCGGTTTCGACAGCATCGGCTACGCCGCGCCCATCCTGCTGGTGCTGCTGCGCCTGATCCAGGGGTTCGCCTTTGGCGGCGAATGGGGCGGCGCGATCCTGCTGGTGTCCGAGCACTGCCCGGACAACCGTCGCGGCTTCTGGGCCAGCTGGCCGCAGGCCGGCGTACCGGCCGGCAACCTGCTGGCCACGGTGGCGCTGCTGGCGCTGTCGAGCACCCTGAGCGAGGAGCAGTTCCTGGCCTGGGGCTGGCGCGTGGCGTTCTGGCTGTCGGCACTGGTGGTGCTGATCGGCTACTGGATCCGCACCAGCGTGGATGATGCTCCGATCTTCAAGCAGGCCCAGGCCCGCCAGGCGCAGCACAAGGTGCAGCAGCTGGGTGTGGTGGAAGTGCTGCGCCACCACTGGCGTTCGGTGCTGGTGGGCATCGGTGCGCGGTTTGCCGAGAACATCCTGTACTACACCGTGGTGACCTTCTCGATCACCTACCTCAAGCTGGTGGTGCACAAGGACACCTCGCAGATTCTGCTGCTGATGTTCGGCGCGCACCTGCTGCACTTCTTCCTGATCCCGCTGATGGGCTACCTGTCCGACCTGGTGGGGCGCAAGCCGGTGTACCTGACCGGTGCGGTGCTGACCGCGTTCTGGGGCTTCGTCGGCTTCCCGATGATGGACACCGGCAACAACTGGCTGATCATGGCGGCGATCAGCCTGGGCCTGGCCATCGAGTCGATGACCTATGCGCCCTACTCGGCGCTGATGGCCGAGATGTTCCCCACCCATGTGCGCTACACCGCCTTGTCGCTGTGCTATCAGGTGGCGCCGATTTTCGCCGGCTCCCTGGCACCGCTGATCGCCATCACCCTGCTCAACAAGTACAACAGCTCGACGCCGATTGCCTGGTACCTGGTGGGCGCCGCGGCGATCTCCATCGTCGCCGTCGGCCTGACCCGTGAAACCCGTGGCAAGTCGCTGCACCTGGTCGACGCCGAGTCGGCCGAGCGGGTTGCCGCCAGCACCGACACCGCCAGCGCTCGCGGCAACTCGCTGGCCTGAGCCCAACCCTTTCAACAGGAGGTCTGCATGACCGAGATCATCGGCCACAACTACATCGGCGGTGCGCGCAGCGCCGCCGGCAGCATCACCCTGCACAGCCATGACGCCACCACCGGCGACGCCCTGCCGTACCGGTTCACCCAGGCCACCGCCGAGGAAGTGGACGCTGCCGCCCGCGCCGCAGCGGCGGCCTACCCGACGTTTCGCAACCTGCCGGCCGGGCGCCGGGCGGAGTTTCTGGAGGCCATAGCCGAGCAGCTGGACGCGCTGGACGATGACTTCGTCGCGCTGGTAACCCGCGAAACGGCCTTGCCCACGGCACGGATCAAGGGCGAGCGCGGCCGCACCAGCGGGCAGATGCGCCTGTTTGCCCAGGTGCTGCGCCGGGGCGACTTCTACGGTGCACGCATCGACCGCGCATTGCCCGAGCGCCAGCCGCTGCCACGGGTGGACCTGCGCCAGTACCGTATCGGCGTGGGGCCGGTGGCGGTGTTCGGCGCCAGCAACTTTCCGCTGGCGTTCTCCACCGCCGGGGGCGATACCGCAGCGGCGCTGGCGGCCGGCTGCCCGGTGGTGTTCAAGGCCCACAGCGGGCACATGGCCACGGCCGAGCACGTGGCCAACGCGATCATTCGCGCCGCCGAGCGCACCGGCATGCCCGAGGGCGTGTTCAACATGATCTATGGCGCCGGGGTGGGCGAGGCGCTGGTCAAGCACCCGGCGATCCAGGCCGTGGGCTTTACCGGCTCGCTCAAGGGCGGGCGCGCGCTGTGCGACATGGCGGCGGCGCGGGCGCAGCCGATCCCGGTGTTTGCCGAAATGAGCAGTATCAACCCGGTGCTGGTGCTGCCGCAGGCGCTGCAGGTGCGCAGCGAGAAAATCGCCACGGAGCTGGCGGCGTCGGTGGTGATGGGCTGCGGGCAGTTCTGTACCAACCCCGGGCTGGTGATCGGGCTGCGCTCGCCGCAGTTTTCGGCGTTTGTTGCGCACTTGGCGGCGACGCTAGGCGGGCAGCCGGCGCAGACCATGCTCAATGCCGGCACCCTGCGCAGTTATGCCAAGGGCGTACAGGCGTTGCAGGCGCACCCTGGGGTGAGCCACCTGGCGGGCCGTGAACAACAGGGCAACCAGGCGCAGCCGCAGCTGTTCAAGGCAGATGTGAGCTTGCTGCTCGACGGTGATGCGCTGTTGCAGGAGGAGGTGTTCGGGCCGACCACGGTGGTGGTCGAAGTGGCCGATGCGGATCAGTTGCACAGCGCGCTGGCGAGCCTGCATGGGCAGTTGACCGCCACCCTGATTGCAGAAGCCGACGACCTGGCGCAGTTTGCCCAGGTGCTGCCGCTGCTGGAGCAGAAGGTTGGGCGGGTGCTGTTCAACGGCTACCCGACCGGTGTTGAAGTGTGCGATGCGATGGTACATGGCGGGCCCTACCCGGCCACCTCGGATGCGCGGGGGACGTCGGTGGGGAGCCTGGCGATCGATCGGTTCCTGCGGCCGGTGTGTTACCAGAACTGCCCGGATGATCTGCTGCCGGCAGCGTTGCAGGATGGCAACCCGCTGGGGATTGTGCGGTTGGTGGAGGGTTGTAGTAGTCGCGAACCGCTCTGACTGATTTGGGGCTGCTTTGCAGCCCATCGCGGGTCAAGCCCGCTCCCACAGGTACACCACTGTGTTCATGGTCAGTGGAGACCCTGTGGGAGCGGGCTTGGCCCGCGATGGGGTTTCAGTTCAGCAATGCCTTGAGGTCGTTGTATAGCGCCTCGGGGATCTGTACGCCCTCCTCCAGGCTGCGCTTGCGCGCCTCGAAGCGGCGCTGTGACGGCAGCCGCGCACCCTGCCCCTCGATGCCCGCAAACACCGCCTCCGCCCGCGCCAGGTGCGCCTCGGCGCCCGCCCCCAGAAACCGCTGCGGGTCCAGCGCGAGGATCAGCTCGCCATGGTACGGCGAGGACTTGCTGCCCGCGTCATAGGCCAGCGACTCGGCACTGGTCAGGTCGCCGATCAACGGCCCGGCAATCAGCTCGACCATCGCCGCCAGCGCCGAACCCTTGTGCCCACCAAAGGTGAGCATCGCGCCACTGTCGAGCACCACGTTCGGGTCGGTGCTCGGCTGCCCCTGGGCATCCACGCCCCAGCCTTCGGGGATGGCCTTGCCGGCGCGCCGATGCAGCTCGATATCGCCGCGCGCAATCGCGCTGGTGGCAAAGTCGAACACGAACGGGTTGGCGCCCGCGCGCGGCCAGCCGAACGCGATGGGGTTGGTGCCGAACACCGGCTGGCTGCCCCCGGCCGGCGCCACCCAGGCATGGCTGGGGTTGCACGCCAGCGCCACCAGGCCGGCCTCGGTCAGTTGTTCGATCTCGACCCACAACGCCGAAAAGTGCACGCAGTGGTTGATGGCCAGGGCCGCGATACCGTTGCTGCGGGCCTTGGCCTGCAGCATCGGCATGCCGGCCTGGAACGCCAGCTGCGAGAAGCCGCCAGCAGCATCCACACGCACGATTGAGGGCGCCTGGTCGATCACCTGCGGCTCGGCCGCCGCCGACACCTTGCCGGCCTTGAGCGAGTTCACACAGCCGATTACCCGGTACAGCCCATGGGAGGCGCAGCCATCGCGCTCCCCGGCGACCACCGTGGCCGTCACCGCTGCGGCGTGCGCCGCGTTGAAACCGTTGTGCAGCAGGATCGACTCTGCCAGTTCATGGGCTTGGGTAAGGGTCAGTCGAATCATGGTCAGCTCCTTGGACAGACCGTCCATCGTGCCCCATCGACCGGGTCCGGGCTTGATCGATTCGGACCACGGGCATGACGAACTTGGCACAGTGGCCAACAGCCCCCCACGCACACCCAGGGAAGCTGTTCAGTTTGTAATCAAACTGACGCAGCCCTTGTGGTACGCAGCGTGTAGCGCTTTATCCACAGAGCTACCCACTTTTTTTGTGGATAGCTTCAGCGCAGTTCGAGCGGTTGCAGGTCGGCCCAGGATTCCACCGGGCCGGGGTTGCTCGGGTCGCTCGCGCCGCCCAGGCACACGGCAATCTTGTTCACCGCATTGAGTGCGCTGGTGACCGCGCCCTCGGCCCAGCCACCGGTCCAGGACACGTCGTCGCCGGCCAGCACGAAGCCGTAGGGCGTAGCGCTGCCCACCCCGGTCATGAACTGCGCGAAGAGCCTGCGCTGGTAGGCGTAATGCCCGGGCAGGTTCATCTTGAAGGCGCCCAGGTAGTGCGGCTGGTCCTCCCAGTTGAACTCGACGAAGGTGTTGCTGGCACTGTAGTGCGCGGCGAGGTCCACGTTGGGGTAGATGGCCTGCAGCAACGTGGTGCACAGCTGGGCATGCTGCGGCGCCGGCCTGGCGCGGTCGCCCAGGAACTTCAGCGCATCGTCGTTCCAGGTGTACGACAGGTAGATGCCGCTGCCGCGGTAGCCGCTTGGCGCCTGCGCGTAATCGACCAGGTAGGTGCCACGGGTGAGGCCATCGGACAGCATCACGCTCAGCGTGCGTTCCTGCATCGGCCCCGGCCGTTCGTGCCAGAAGGGCCGCCGGGTGGCCGCGAAGATCTTTGCCGACTGCATGTAGTGGGTGTATTTGACGGCCTCCCAGGTCGCGCTGGGCAGCAGCGCGTCCATGGCCTTCAGTTGCTGCACGGTGCCGCTGGCGCGCAGTTTGTCGAGCACCCGCAGGTGCGGGGTGTAGACCACGTGGCCGATGGTCAGCCAGGCGCTGGTATCGCGCTTGAGGTCGTGGACCAGTACCGAGAACTCACCGTTCGCCAGCGGGCTGATATGCCGGACTTCCTGGTTGAACGGCTCGGCGAATACCTGGCGGGTCATCGACTCGACGCTGCTGTCGCCCTGGCCGTTGGCGCAGGGGTCGCCCAACGCAGTGGGCGATTGCGTCCATAGCGCCCTGGGCAGTGCATCGGCGCCCTGGTACATGAGCCGGTGGCTGGCATCCAGCCCGGTGTACAGCACCCGCAGCACTTCGAGGATGCTGTTGGGGTAGTCGGTGTTCCAGCCACCGGTGCCGAAGCCGATCTGGCCGAACAGGTTGATCTGCTCGCGGCTCCACCCCGACTCCTGCAGCAGGGCCTGGTAGAAGCTGACGTCGTCCCAGCTGCGGCCGGCGCCGCAGTGGACGATGGCATTCCACAGGCGCTTGATGGCTTTCTGGTCGATGCTGCCTTCGGTCATGGCGGTTTCCAGTTCATGGAAGTGGAACGGCGCGCCCGCCAGAAAGGTGTCGAAGAACTGCTCTTCGAGCTGCAGGTACTCCGGTGGCACGGGGAACACCGGGCTGTCGTGCTCGTAGTACTTCACGCGGCCCTGGTAGTCGACCACGGTGCTGACTGCGGCCGCTGTGCCGGGGTTGGGAAAGTCCGCCGACTGCGCGCTCATGCCCACCTTGTCGAAGTAGTGGAACAGCGCCTTGCCGGATACCGGAAAGCGCATGGCGCCCAGCTCGCAGATAACCTCGGCGCCGGGGTCGCCCATGACCCTGGAATACAGCCGCCCGCCGATGCGCTCGCCGGCCTCCAGCACCACCGGGTGCAGGCCCATCTTCAGCAGTTCGTAGGCCGCCACCAGGCCGGCGGCACGGGCGGCGGCGAGGTAGTCGGCGTAGTGGAACGGGAAGTCCGGGACCAGCGCGGTCACGTCCTTGTTGCGGGCAAGTGGCGTCCTGCGGGGGCTGCGCGAAGGGATGGCGGACATGGCAGTGGCTCCAGGGGCAATCGGGCTCTTGCGTTGAAGTCACAAAGACTGCCAGCGATGTGACTACTTTCAGAAAAGACCAGATCGACCCGGAGCACCAACACGCACCCGACCGGCGGCCTGTGACGTACACAGGCCGCCGGCGCGATTCAAGGTGCGGCTTTGTGGCGCGCCATGTAGTCCTCGTACTCGCGCGACATCACGTAGAGCTTGATCTGCTCGACCTCCTCGGGCTTGAGCGAGTCGTCGAACGACGGCATGCCCAGTGGCTTGAGCGCGCCCTGCAGGACGATCTGCTGGAAGTGCTCGCGGGTGGCGTCGCTGGACTGGCGCAGGTCGGGGATCAAACCGCCGCTGATGGTGCCCATGCCGTGGCACACGCTGCAGAACTGGCCATACAGCTGCTTGCCGGCCTGCACCTGCTCGGGTGCTGCGGTGACGGGCTGGGGCACGCGCTCGACCTTGGCGGGCGCCGGGGCCGGTGGCGGCAACTGCGCCTTGCCATCGAGGGCGAACACCAGCAGGCGGCTGCGGTTCTTCATGCCCGGCAGGTTCATCGACTCGCCGCCGGTCAGGGTGGCCACGCCGCCCCAGCCGGCCATGATCGCCACGTACTGACGCCCGGCCAGTTCGAAGGTCATGGGCGCGGCAACGATGCCGCTTTGCGCCTCGAACTGCCACAGCGCCTCGCCCTTGTCGGCGGAATAGGCATGCATCTGCCCCGCCGCAGTGCCCTGGAACACCAGGTTGCCGGCGGTGCTCAGGGTGCCGCCGTTCCAGTGCGTGGGGTACGGCACCTTCCAGGCGGCCTTCTGCTTGACCGGGTCCCAGGCCAGCAAGGCGCCGCTGACCACGGCGGCCGGCACGTCGGTGGCGTCGGCAAAGCCGGCGGCGGTGTTGAATGCCTTGCGGGTAACGAAGTCCTTGCCTTCGTTGCGGTACACACCGGGTACTTCCTGGTAGGGGATGTACACCAGGCCGGTGCCGGGGTTGAACGACATCGAATGCCAGTTGTGCGCGCCGAAGGGGCTGGGCCACATCACGATGGGCTCTTTTTCGTAGCGCACCCCAGGGGCCTCGACCGGCCGGCCGGTGGCGAGGTCGACCTTCTCGGCCCAGGTGACCTTGCCGAACTTCTCGGCCGAGATCAGCTTGCCGTTGGTGCGGTCGAGCACGTAGAAGAAGCCGTTTTTAGGCGCCTGCATCAGGACCTTGCGCGGTTTGCCGTCGATGTTCAGCTCGGCCAGGGTGATCTGCTGGGTGGCGGTGAAGTCCCAGCTGTCGCCCGGGGTGACCTGGTAGTGCCAGGCCAGCTTGCCGGTGTCGGGGCGGATGGCGAGGATCGACGACAGGTACAGGTTGTCGCCACCGCCCGGGCTGCGCACCTCGCGGTTCCACGGCGAGCCGTTGCCGGTGCCGACGTAGAGCAGGTCCAGCTCGGGGTCGTAGGCCATGCTGTCCCACACCGTGCCGCCACCGCCGAGCTTCCAGTACTGGTCGCCCTGCCAGGTCTTGGCCGCTTCGCGCAGTTCGGGGTGCTCGTAGGGCAGCGCCGGGTCGCCCGGTACGGTGTAGAAGCGCCAGGCCAGTTTGCCGGTGTCGGCGTCATAGGCCGAGACGAAGCCGCGCACGCCGTATTCGGCGCCGCCGTTGCCGATGATGACCTTGCCTTTGACCACCCGTGGCGCGCCGGTGATGCTGTAGGGCTTGGCCGGGTCGGTGGTCTGCTGGCTCCAGATGGCCTTGCCGGTCTTGGCGTCGAGGGCGATCAGACGCCCGTCCAGGGTGCCGACGTAGACCTTGTCGCCCCACAGTGCCACGCCGCGGTTGACCGCGTCGCAGCACGAGGTACGGGCCTTGACCTTGGCCACCTCGGGGTCGTAGCGCCACAGCTCCTTGCCGCTGGCGGCGTCGACCGCGATCACCCGGCTCCAGGACATCGAGGTGTAGATCACCCCGTCGTGGAACAGCGGCGTCGCCTCCAGGCCGCGGGTGTTGTCCAGGTCCATGTACCAGGCCAGGCCCAGCGACCTGACGTTGCTGGCGTCGATCTGTTTGAGCGGGCTGAAGCGTTGTTCGGCATAGGTGCGGCCGTGGCTGAGCCACTCGCCGCCGGCCCGTTCGGTGGCGCGGATGGCGGCCTCGTCCACCCCGGCGGCAAGGGCTGCCAGCGGGGTGGCCAGGCACAGCATCAGCAATGAAGTACGCAATGGTTTTTTCATGTTCGGTGTCCTCGGTGATGGCTGCAGGTGCGGGTCAGAACACCTGCATCAGGCGTACGTTGAAGCGGTCGCCTTCCTTGAAACCGTTTTCCACCGACTGGTCACGGCCATAGTTGAACAGCAGCTGGGTCTTGGGCGTGACGAACCAGCCTGCGCCCACCAGAAACTTGGCGGTGTCGGGTTTGTCGTGCTGGTCGACGCCGTCCAGGCGGGTTTCGCCGCCCCACAACCTGGAGTAGCCCACGCGCAGGTCCAGGCTCGGGGTGAGCTGGTAGCGCAGGAACGCCTGGCCCTGGTACAGCGCGGACTGGCGCAGGGTCAGGCCGGCGGAGGTGGCGTCGTCGTTCTTGCCGAACCAGGTGACGTCGCCGATCAGGTCCAGCCACCACTTGTCGCCCAGGCCCTGGATATAGCCGGCCTGCAGCGCGAACTTCCAGCGGTTCTCGCCGATGTTGAGCGCGTCGTCGCGGTCGTAGCGGCCGGTGGGCACGTAGAGGAACGGGGTGATGCCGAAATAGGTCTTTTCTTCCGGACGCTCCACCAGCCACACGGTGGAGGCCAGGATCAGGTCGCCGATGCCGCCATCGCTCTTGCCCAGGCCCGAGGTGTCGCGCTTGCCTTCGAGCTGGCCGAAGGGCAGCAGGAACTGCGGGTCGATGGTGAACCCGCCCAGCTTCATGAAGTGCACGCCCCTGAGAATGCCGATGTCGGAGTTCAGCCCGGCACGCACCGGCTGCTTGTGGCCACCGGAGTACAGCGAGCGACGTTCGGCATGCTGGTAGTAGACCATGCCCAGGTTGGTGCCTTCGGGCAAGGCGGTGTAGTCCCCGGCGTCCACATCCACGGCGTGCGCCTGGCTGCCCAGGCAGCCGGCGAGGCCCAGCGTCCAGGCCTGTGCCCAGCCCAATGCAGTACGACGGCGGTGTGCCGGCACGCTTGACAGTACGGTCTTGCTCATCGAGTCACCTGTTTATTGTTTTTGTCGGATGAGCCACCCAATGGGCGGCACACAGGCCGTAGCAGGCTTCGTGCCAACGAAATTAATCTATTGATATCAATTGGTTGCGCTTTGAGGGCGTCAACCTGCGGTGAAGTGCCCGGCTGCCACCTGCCCCGTTGCAGGCCCGGTTTGCAAGGCTTTGCGGGGTTTCTCAGGGGCGTCTCATGTGTCTCACCGTTTGTCTCGACCTAATACGCACAGAACCGGCTCAAGCCCTCCAAACCCCTGAAAAACAAGTACTTTGGTAGTAGAAAAAAGCTGGCACAAGGGTTGCTGAATGCCTCGGGTTCCTTTCAATAACAAGAGAGCCACACCCATGACCCATGCCTTCCCGGTTCACAGTGATACCCAGGCGTTCGTGCAGCGTCAGCACCGCATGCTGATCGGTGCCGACTGGCGCGGCGCCAGCGATGGCGCCACGCTGCAACTGCTCAACCCGGCCAACGGCCAGGCGCTGGCCCAGGTGCCTGCCGCCACGGTCGAGGATGTCGACCAGGCGGTACGTGCCGCGCGCCAGGCGTTCGATGACTCGCCCTGGAGCCGCATGCGCCCACGCGAGCGCCAGAACCTGCTGTGGAAGCTGGCCGACCTGATCGAGCGCGATGCCCAGGTGTTCGCCGAGCTCGAATGCCTGAACAACGGCAAGAGCGCGCAGGTGGCGCGGGTGATGGACGTGCAGATGGCCATCGACTCGCTGCGCTACATGGCCGGCTGGGCAACCAAGATCGAAGGCACCACGGTCGACCCATCGCTGCCGCTGTTCGACGGCGAGTTCCATGCCTATGTGCGCCGCGAGGCGGTGGGTGTGGTGGGTGCCATCGTGGCGTGGAACTTCCCCCTGCTGCTGGCCTGCTGGAAGCTGGGCCCGGCGCTGGCCACCGGGTGCAGCGTGGTGCTCAAGCCGGCGGACGAGACCCCGCTGAGCGCGCTCAAGCTGGCCGAACTGGTACTGGAGGCCGGCTACCCGGCGGGCGTGTTCAACGTGGTCACCGGCGTGGGCGCGGTGGCCGGTGCGGCGCTGTCGGCGCACCCGCTGCTGGGCAAGGTGACCTTCACCGGCTCGACCGAGGTGGGCAAGCTGATCGGCAAGGCGGCGATGGATTCGATGACGCGGGTGACGCTGGAGCTGGGCGGCAAATCGCCGACCATCATCCTGGCCGACGCCGACCTTGAGGTGGCCGCTGCCGGTGCCGCCAGCGCGATCTTCTTCAACCAGGGGCAGGTGTGCTGCGCGGGGTCGCGCCTGTATGTGCACCGCAAGCATTTCGACCGCGTGGTGGCCGATATTGCCGGCATCGCCAACGGCATGAAGCTGGGCAATGGCCTGGACCCGAGCATCGACATGGGCCCGTTGATCTCGGCCAAGCAGCAGGCACGGGTGGGCCGCTACATCGACATGGGCCGCGAGCTGGGCGCCAAGGTGGCGTGTGGCGGCGAGTATTACGGGCCGGGGTATTTCGTGCAGCCGACGGTGATTGCCGACGTCGACCAGCAGTGCCCGCTGGTGCAGGAGGAGATTTTCGGGCCGGTGCTGGTGGCGATTCCGTTCGACGACATGGACGAGGCGATTCGCCTGGCCAACGACAGTGCCTATGGCCTGGGCGCGAGCATCTGGTCCAACGACCTGGCGCAGGTGCACCGCATGGTGCCGCGCATCAAGTCGGGCTCGGTGTGGGTCAACTGTCACAGTGCGCTGGACCCGGCGCTGCCGTTTGGCGGCTACAAGCTGTCGGGCGTGGGGCGCGAGATGGGCGCGGCGGCCATCGAGCATTACACCGAGCTGAAGTCGGTGGTGATGAAGCTGTAGGCGGCAGTTGGGGCCGCTCTGCGGCCCGATCGCGGGTCAAGCCCGCTCCCACAGGAGGGGGCTTGCGCCGTGATGGGGTCAGCCCAGTACAGGGCGGAAGAAACTGCGCTCGTAGCTGATGATGCACCGGGTGTCTTCGGCGTACTTGAACGCGGCGATGCACTCGGCGTCGGTTTTCGACTGTTCGCGGTAACGTTCGTACGCTGCCAGGCTGGGGAACGAGAACATCGCCAGGGCGACGTTGTTGGCGCCTTCGCTGGGCAGGAAGTAGCCATGGTGCTGGCCGCCGAATTTCTCTACCAGCGGTATCCACATGCGCCCGTAGGCTTCGAACTCTTGCAGCTTGTAGGCATCGACGATGTAGCGCAGGTAGCAGGTAACCATTGCAGCACTCCATGAAAGGGACCGGCAGCGAGCCTAGTGGGCGTCACGGGCGGGCGTCAATACGCGACGGGTGCAGCGAGCATCAGCGCTCGCACCGTTGAACCCGCGTGCAGCCCTTCAGCGGGTCGGTGCCGCCGGCGCCTGTTCGATGTGGCGCAGATGGCTTGAAGGCACCCAGCCGGCCTGCGCATCGCGCGGCCTTGTGCACCAGGACCATCCGTTGAGCGACCTCACGCAGAGCAACTCATCGCCAATGTCCACGTCCAGTTCCCTGGCGGTGTAGTCCTCGCGCGCGCGGCCTGCCTGCTCGCCCAGCCTTTCGATCACCTGCGCCGGCACCCAGCCACCCTGCTGGCCGGGCGTGGTGCAGAAGTACCAGTTGTCCCATCCTTCATCGCCCTGGTACACCTCCCCCACCTCCAGCACGGCCCCCTTGGCAAAGGTGATGGGCTGAGGGAATTCGCTGCGGTGCGCTTTAATAACGCGGTATTGCATGTGTCTTCTCCTTGGTGAACTGAAGCCGGCGCCCACCCAGCGGCGCGGCTGTGCGAAAATAGCGCCTTTGTTATCAACAGGTTGGAGATGTACGGTTTGGTTACACACTATTCGGCGAACGGCGCCAATGCCGCCTGCGGGCGTACCAGTCAGACCCTCAACAGCACTCAGGCAGCGGATCAGGTGTCGTGCAAGTCCTGCCTGCGCTCGCTGGCTGCCCCCGACTCGGCAGCCGTGGCCGCCAAGGCCAAGACCCCTTCGCTGGCCGAACTGCGCAAGCAGCGCCAGCAACAGGCCGCGCCGGCGCCGGTGCCCGCGTTCAGCGTCAAGGCCAGCTGGCAGGCCCGCCTGAGCAGCCAGGCCGACCGTTGCCGCCTGCCACGCGGTGCGCGCAAGCAGATCTGCGTGTGACCCCCGGGCAGGCCGGCTTGCTGTGGCAAGTCGGCCTGCCCGCCGTTGCCCTCAATACAGTTCGGAATCCAGCGCCAGCATCTGGTCGGACGCAAAGGCGGCCTTGAGGTGCTCCATGGTATCGCTGGTGCGATCTTCGGCCTTGCAACTGAGCCAGGCGATGGACGCCGACAGCAGTACCAGCAGGCGCTTGGCCTGGGTGGTCAAGGCGATGGCCGGCTTGTGCACCATGCTGATCTGGGTGCTGGCGGCACGCCCCGGATCATGCTCGAGCATGTGCATGATGCGTACGGCAACGGTGCTGCACAGGTCGCGCTTGAGCTCGATGTCCGAGCCGTTGATGGCCTGCCAGTAGGCGTCTTCCTGGCCGTCCTCGATGAACAGGTCGACCCAGGCCCGGTATTCTTCGTCCTTCGCGATGCTGAAGGCCATTTGCGCCCACTGAACCTTCAACTGCTCGATGTGTTGCCCGGACGCCTGCAGCGCCTGGGTGAAGGCCAGCGTCTCCTGCATCAGCGAGGTGTGTCGCGGGCCAAGCTGGTTGCTTGCCTGCAGCAGCGCATCGCTGCACTCGCGGTATTCCTGGATCAGCGCGTTGCCTTCATGCAGGTTGAACAGCACCGGAAAGATACGGTACTTGGCCGCGTGCACTTCCTTGACGAACAGGCGGGTCTGTTCGATCAGTTCGGCGATGCTGGCCTGGGTTTCCTGGAAGCGATCACTGTCGACCAGCATTTCGCGCATTCTGGCGGGCGACGCGTCCTGCTCCCTCAGGCGACGCGACAGGTGCGCCATGTGAATGATCTTCTGGGTGGGCGCGATGATCTGGTGGGTGAACTGGCGGGACAGGGTTTCGAGCTCTTCCTGCAGTTGCTGGATGGAGATGGTGCGCACCTGCTCGTGAAGCCTCATCACCGCTTCGGTCTTGTTTTGACGGCGCTGGTTGAGCATGAAGGTGACCGCCGAGCCGACGATCGCCACGCTGGTGGCGATATCGACACCGATAGACAAAGCCGAGATTTCCATGCACCGCTCCTTAGATAATGGAGCGGTTTTTATAGAGGGTAATCGCGCCCGGCGCCACCACCGCGCGCCTGACGACTTCAGGCCAGTGGCTGGATCACGTCGACCCACTGCGCGTTGACCAGGGTGGCCAGGCGCTCGGGCTCGATGCGCACCGCAGCATTGACCGCGCCGCCGGCGGGGAAGACCACCTCGAAGTCCTTCAGCGACTCGTCGCAGTACACCCGCAGCGGCTGGCTCAGGCCGAAGGGGCACACGCCGCCGATGGGGTGGCCGGTGTGCTGCTCGACCTGCTCGGCCTCGAGCATGCGTGCCTTGACGCCGAACTGCTGCTTGTACTTGCGGTTGCACAGGCGCGCATCGCCGCGTACCACCAGCACGATCACCTCCTCCCCCACGCGCAGCGAGAGCGATTTGGCGATCTGCCCCGGCTCGACCGCCAGCGCCTCGGCGGCCAGGGCGACGGTGGCGGTGCTGGACGCCAGTTCCAGCACCTGCAGGTCGGGGGAATGGTGGGAGAAAAACGCTTTGACTGACTGCAGACTCATCTTCGCTTGATCCTCTGAAAAAACAGCCCTGGCGGGATACCGTTGCGTACCCTACCAGCTTGGGCAGGCAAAAAACTCAGTCGCCCAACGCGACGCCCTCGCGACGTGGGTCGGCACCGGCCGACCAGCCCTGCCCATCACGCACGATGACCTGCGTGCCGCTGGTCATCTCGATGGGCGATACCGCATGCCCGCGGGCCTTGAGCTGCTCGATCAGGGCGGGGCCGATCAGCCCGGCCTCCACTTCGGTGCCGACGTTGCGGCTGCCGAAGTTGGGCAGGTCGACGGCCTGCTGCGGGTCGAGGTTCCAGTCCAGCAAGCCGATCAGCGCCTTGTTCACGTACTCGATGATCTGCGAGCCGCCGGGCGAGCCGAGGGCGGCCACCAGTTGGCCGCTGGCCTGGTCGAACACCAGGGTCGGCGCCATCGAGGAGCGCGGCCGCTTGCCCGGTGCGATGCGGTTGGCCACCGGCTTGCCGTTCTCCTCGGGGATGAACGAAAAGTCGGTCATCTGGTTGTTGAGCAGAAAGCCCTTGACCAGCACATGAGAGCCGAACGCCGCCTCGACCGAGGTGGTCATCGACAGCGCGCCGCCCTGATCGTCCACCGCGACGATCTGCGAGGTGGAAATGCGCAATGGCGAGCGGTCAGGCGCCCACGCCAGGGGCATGCCGGGCGGCACACCGGCAGTGGCGACGCCCATGCTCCGGTCACCGATCAGCGTGGCGCGCTGGGCCAGGTACGCCTTGCTGGTGAGCCCGGGCACATTGACCGGCACCTGGTCGCTGTCGGCCAGGTACAGGGCGCGGTCGGCATAGGCCAGGCGCTCGGCTTCGGCAATCAGGTGCACGGCCTGGGCGGAGGGTTGCATGACGCCCCCGGGGCGAGCTTTTTCGGGCGCCATCGCGGCCAGGTCCAGTGCCGGTTTCTGGCGCTGCAGCGCCTCCAGGATGCCCAGCGTCTGAAGTACCGCGACGCCACCGGACGACGGTGGCGGCATGCCGCAGACCGTCCACTGCTTGTACGGCCCGCATACCGGCGCGCGCACCTTGGCCCGATAGCCTGCAATGTCGCTCAGCGACAACGTGCCGGGGTTACTGTGGGTATTGACCTGCTGCACCATCGCCTCGGCGATGGGCCCGTGGTAGAAGGCGTCCGGGCCCTGGTTGGCGATGGCCTCCAGTGTTTGCGCCAGCTCGGGGTTCTTCAGCAGCGTGCCCACGGGCAAGGGCTGGCCCTGGGCCGTGAGCAGGTAGCGGGCTAGTGCAGGCGACTGCGGTATCGAGGTGGAGGCGGCAATCAGGGCATGCAGCCGCGCAGACACGGGAAAACCGTCGCGGGCCAGGTCGATGGCCGGCTGGAACAGCGCGCGCCAGGGCAGCTTGCCGTGTTGCTGGTGCGCCATCTCCAGGGCCCTGAGCACACCGGGCACGCCCACCGAGCGACCGCCGATCTGGGCGTCCTTGAATCCCATCGGCGTGCCGTCCGGCTTCAGGAACAGGCGGCTGTCGGCCCCTTGCGGCGCCGTCTCCCGCCCATCGAACGCCTGCACCTGCTTGCCATCCCAGTACAGGATGAAGGCGCCGCCGCCGATGCCGCTGGACTGCGGCTCCACCAGGGTCAACACCGCCTGCATGGCAATGGCGGCATCGATCGCAGACCCGCCCTTGCGCAGCATCGCCTGGCCGGCGGCGCTTGCCAGGGGGTTGGCTGCCGCGGCCATATGGTTCTGTGCCTGTACGGGGGCCATGCCTGTGCGGTAGCCCGAGGCGATTTCCGGGGCGGCGGGCAAGGCGGTGCTGGATGGCGCAGGCGGGGTTGCGCTGGTGCAGGCGCCGAGCAGCAACGCTGCCATCGAGAAGCCGAGGGCGTGGATCAGGTGTTTGCGGGTGGTTGGGTAACCGGTCAAGACCAACTCCATTGAGCGTTTGGGGAACGCGGGCAATGGTAGCGTGATTGACGCGAGTAGACCCGGCACCCACCGCGCCTTGTGCGGCGAATCCAATGCGCGTGCCCTGATTCTCGACGCGTAGGGTGCAGATTGATTAAGCTTCCCGCTTTAACGTTTCAGTTTGTTTCAAGGATTCAGATGACCATTCAGCAAGCGCCGCCACTCGCCTATTCCAGAGCCACCGTCGGCAAGATGGAAGCCGCCATGGCCCTGGGGAGTTTTGCCATCGGTACCGGCGAGTTCGCGATCATGGGGCTGATGCCCGACATCGCCAGCAACCTGCACCTGAGCGAGCCCCAGGTGGGCCATGCCATCAGCGCTTATGCCCTGGGCGTGATGGTGGGTGCGCCGGCCCTGGCGATTCTGGGCGCCAAGCTGCTGCGCAAGCACATGCTGCTGTTGCTGATGGCGCTGTATGCGATCGGCAACCTGGCCACTGCCTTCGCGCCCTCCTTCGCCGGGCTGGTGGCGTTTCGCTTTATCAGCGGCCTGCCCCACGGCGCCTACTTCGGCATCGCGGCGGTGGTGGCCTCGAGCATGGTGGCCACCGACCAGCGCGCGGGCGCGGTGGCACGGGTGATGATGGGGCTCACCCTGGCGATGCTGCTGGGCAACCCGGTGGCGACCTTCCTGGGGCAGTTCTTCGGTTGGCGCGCGGCGTTCGTGCTGGTGGGCGCGATTGCGCTGTGCACCATCGGGCTGGTGTGGCGCTACGTGCCGCAGCGTCACGATGAAGTGCGCAGCGACCCGCGCAAGGAGCTCCAGGCGTTTCGCCTGCCGCAGGTGTGGATGGCGCTGGCCATCGCCTCGATCGGTTTTGCCGGCATGTTCTGCGTGTTCAGTTACCTGGCGCCGACCATGCTGCAGGTGACCAAGGTGTCGCCACAGTGGATTCCATTCGGGCTGGCGGCGTTCGGGGTGGGCGGCATCATCGGCAACATCGCGGGCGGCAAGCTGTTCGACCGCCTGCAGTTTCGCGCGGTGGGGTTGGTGCTGGTATGGTCGATTCTCGTGCTGAGCCTGTTCCCCTTCGCGGCCAGTTCGCCGTGGGGCGTGCTGCTGGGCTGCGGGCTGGTCGGCACCATGATCGCACTGGCCGCCCCCTTGCAGATTCGCCTGATGGACATTGCACATGAAGCGCCGAGCCTGGCGGCGGCATCGAACCATGCGGCGTTCAACCTGGCCAATGCGCTGGGGCCATGGTTTGGCGGCATGGCGATTACTGCGGGGTTCGGCTGGACCAGTACCGGCTACATTGGCGCGGCGACTGCGCTGGTGGGGTTGGGGATCTACCTGGTAGCGCGGCGGATGAAGGGCGGGCACTGAGGGCCTGCCAGGTTTTGCCAAAGGAAAGAAACCAACGTGAACCAGCTTTCAATCGCCAGCTTCAAATCGAAGTACAGCCAGGGCTTCTACTCGACCTTCGCCATCGATGGCGTGCCGCTGGAAGTCTGGCTGCCAATACGAGACCCCGCTGCGCAGCTTCATCTGGTGGCAGCGCATGCCGGCCTCTACGGCGAAGACGATAATGAACTGGTGTGGGACCGCAGCTACTCCACTGCCCCTGGGTGGACCACCCTGGTGCCGCTGCTGGTGTGCTCCGATGACCTGGACCTGAGCTGCACGGTCATCGTCGTGGAGCAACACGCCCATGAGGATCACATCCACTGGCGGCGCTTCGGCCTGCTGCACGAGGTGATCACCCTGGAGCAGCCCCGCGTCAGCTGGTTCGAGGCCGCTTGCACCGCCACCTTTGAACGCGCCGAATTCCACCGCACACTGGATGAGTTTCGCCGGCTGGAAGGCGTGGTGATGGCCTGGGACTAGGGTCTGCATGAAAAGTCTTGAGACGAAGGTCAGGCTGTTTTCAACGCAGCATCACCGAGTATCAAGGCTTTTCGTACAGAGCCTAGGCCGTTATCGAAGCCTGGACTGTTCGCATGCAGCCTTGAGGCGCTGCATGGCATCGGGCGCCATGGGCGCAGTCATCATGGCGTGATAGTTCATGCATTCCCGGGTTTGCTGCTCAGCCGTGGGAGCGCCGCTGGAGGTACAGCCGGCGAGGATGAACAGCGCAAGGGCCGTGATCAGTGGTTTCATTTATATATCCGCAACAAGTGACGCCATGGCCTCCAGCGCCTTGAGGCCTCAATGGTCACCATGGCCTGCGCGCATCTTGAAAAAGCGAACCTGCCGCTTATTGGCCAAGGCGGAAAATAATAATCACAAGCCCTGCAGATGAGCATCATGAGGGTGGCTAACGTTCCCATGAAATCAATTCAATTTAACTCGTTCGATGCCCGGACATAAAATACGCCCCAATTAAGGAACACTTCAAGACGCCCGAGCAAAAAAACCTGCAACGAATCAAACTTGCCGAAGAGGGCAAATGTAGATTCGGTTTTTATCTCGGACCATCAGGGCACCCGATTAAAATGAGCACAGCATTTACATTCTCGATCAAGCGTATTCGTTTCGACGAACATTATCGCCCCGCTGAAAACACCCGCACGACCACCAACTTCGCAAACCTGGCGAGGGGGCAGCGTCGCCAAGAGAATCTGCGCAATACCCTGACGATGATCGACAATCGTTTCAACGCCCTGGCGCACTGGGACAACCCGAAAGGCGACCGCTACAACGTCGAACTTGAAATCATTTCCGTGGAAATGAACATGGATGCCGAGCACAGGGACACCGCCCTGCCGCTGATTGAAATATTGCAGACCACCATTGTGGATCGCAAAACAAGCGAACGCATCGAGGGCATCGTAGGCAACAACTTCTCCTCGTACGTGCGCGATTATGACTTCAGCGTGCTGTTGCTGGGGCACAACAAGAACCAGCAGGGGTTCAGCACGCCGGAGGATTTCGGCGAGCTGCACGGCAAGCTGTTCAAGCATTTCGTGAGTTCGAGCACTTATAAAGAACACTTCAAAAAACCGCCGGTCATCTGCCTGAGTGTTTCCAGCAGCAAGACTTATCAGCGCACCGAAAACCAGCACCCGGTATTGGGTACCGAATACCAGCAGGACGAATATTCCCTGACCGATGAGTACTTCCGGAAGATGGGCCTGAAGGTTCGCTACTTCATGCCTGCCAACAGCGTGGCACCGCTGGCGTTCTACTTTGCGGGGGACCTGCTGGGGGATTACACCAACCTTGAACTGATCAGCACCATCAGCACGATGGATACCTTCCAGAAGATCTATCGCCCTGAAATCTACAACGCGAATTCAGCAGCAGGTCGATGCTATCAGCCGAGCTTGAATCACCAGGATTACTCGTTGACCCGCATTGTCTACGATCGAGAAGAGCGCAGTCAGTTGGCCATCGAACAGGGCAGGTTTGTCGAAGAGCACTTCATCAAGCCCTACCAGACCGTGCTTGAGCAGTGGTCCGCCCAATACGCGCTTTGATCATTCAGAACATACAAGGTCATCTATCGTGAAAAAACTGCTACCCACCTCCACTGCTGGCAGCCTGCCCAAACCGTCCTGGCTTGCACAACCCGAGACGCTCTGGTCGCCCTGGAAGCTGCACGGCGAGGAGCTGCTCGAAGGCAAGCAGGATGCCTTGCGCCTGGCCCTGCAGGAACAGCAACACGCAGGCATTGATATCGTCAGCGACGGCGAACAGACCCGCCAGCATTTCGTTACCACCTTTATCGAGCACCTGAGCGGAGTGGATTTCGAGAAGCGCGAAACCGTCAGAATTCGTGACCGCTATGACGCAAGCGTGCCGACCGTTGTGGGTGCTGTTGCCAGGCAAAAACCGGTGTTTGTCGAAGATGCCAGGTTTCTGCGCCAGCAGACCAGCCAGCCCATCAAATGGGCCCTGCCGGGCCCCATGACCATGATCGACACGCTGTATGACAGCCACTACAAAAGCCGGGAAAAGCTGGCTTGGGAATTTGCCAAGATCCTCAATCAGGAAGCCCGAGAGCTGGAGGCGGCGGGCGTGGACATCATCCAGTTCGACGAGCCTGCCTTCAACGTGTTCTTCGACGAGGTGAATGACTGGGGCGTGGCCACACTGGAACGGGCGATCGAAGGGCTCAAATGTGAAACGGCCGTGCATATTTGCTACGGCTACGGCATCAAGGCCAATACCGACTGGAAAAAGACGCTGGGCTCGGAGTGGCGCCAATATGAGGAAGCCTTCCCCAAGCTGCAGAAATCCGGCATCGATATCATCTCGCTGGAGTGCCACAACTCCCATGTCCCGATGGACCTGATCGAGCTGATTCGCGGCAAGAAAGTGATGGTGGGGGCCATCGATGTGGCGAACCACGCCATCGAAACCCCCGAGGAAGTGGCCAACACCCTGCGCAAAGCGCTGCAGTTCGTGGACGCCGACAAGCTCTACCCGTGCACCAACTGCGGCATGGCCCCTCTGCCCCGCGAGGTGGCACGCGGCAAGCTGAACGCCTTGAGCGCCGGCGCGGACATCGTGCGCAGAGAGCTCTTGAACCGATAAGGGTGCAGGAGGGGTTGCAGCGCTGATCGAGCGACTTGCCCCCTCCCCGCCGCCTTTGGACCCGCCCCTTCAGCCAGGACCTACCATGTCACGTTCCAGTACTGCCATCGAGCCATTGCGCTTTCGCGAAGCGCTCGGGCACTACGCATCGGGTATCACGGTGATCACGTCGCAGATCGAGGAGGAGCCGGTCGGCTTTACCTGCCAGTCGTTCTATAGCGTGTCGATGAGCCCGCCGCTGGTGTCGTTCAGCGTGATGGCCGGTTCGGCCAGCTACCCCAGGATCCGCCAGGCAGGCCGCTTCGCGGTCAACATCCTGTCCGGTGAACAGGTCGGGATCTCCAACCAGTTCGCCCGACGAGGTACCGACAAGTGGCAGGGCGTGCAATGGCAGGCATCGCCACTGGGCAACCCGATCATTGCCGGCAGCCTGCACTGGCTCGATTGCGAGATCCACGCCGAACACGTCGCCGGTGATCACCTGATCGTGATTGGCGAAGTGAAGGCGCTGAACCTGCAGCAAACTGCCGCCACACAGCCCTTGCTGTACTTCAAGGGGCAATACTGCAACCTCGCCGCCCACGGCGCAGGCTGAGGAACCAGGGGCCTGGCCTTCTCAACAAGCCCCTTGCATCGCGGTATCGACCGCTTCCACAAGCATCTGCGCATGCTCTTCGGTAAACGCCAGCAGCGGACGGATTTTGAGCACGTTCTGGTGCGGACCGGCGGCGCTGATCAGTACGCCCTGCTCGCGCATCGCGTTGACCACCTGGCGGGCCTGCCTGGCTGCGGGTGCCCTGGTGGCGCGGTCGGTGACCAGCTCAACCCCAAGGAACATGCCGGCCCCCCTGACGTCGCCGATCATTTGATGGCGCTGGGCAAGCCGTGTCAGGCCGTCCAGCAGGTAGCTGCCAATGTGATGGGCCCTCTGCTGCAGGTGTTCTTCGCGGATCACGTCCAGCACCGCCTGACCTGCCGCACACGAGACCGGGTTGCCGCCAAAGGTATTGAAGTAGCGCATGCTCCTGCCGAAGTGATCGACCACCTGGGAGCGCCCGACGATGCCGGCAATGGGCTGGCCATTGCCCATGGGCTTGCCGAGGGTGACGAGGTCCGGGCGCACGTTGTGCCTGGTAAACCCCCACATGTTAAGGCCGGTACGCGCAAAACCCGGCTGTACCTCATCGGCGATGTACAGCAGGCCTTCGGCCTGGGCCAGCGCCACACCCTCGGCGATACAGCCCGCCGGCCCGGGCAGCACGCCGTCGCTGGAGAAGATGCCATCCAGCAGGATTGCCGCCGGGCGGATGCCGTGCGCCTTGAGGTCGTCGATTGCGGCGCGCACGTCTGCGGCGAACATCGGCGCCACGTTTTCGGCCCCCAGACGGTAAGCGTCAGGTGCGCGAACGGTGCGCACATGCGCCGGGAGCACCATGGCGCTGCCAAGCGATGGTGAAAGCTCGGCGATGTCTGCGGTGACGCCGTGGTAGGCGAACCGGGTGATGATGACGCCGGTGCCTCCGGTGCAGTGCCTGGCGATACGCAGCGCCAGATCATTCGCCTCGCTCCCGGAGCAGGTGAACATGACGCGATCCAGGTCATCGGTGAAGGTACCGAGCAACTGCTCGGCATAGTCGAGAATGCCCTCCTGCAGGTAACGGGTGTGCGTGTTCAGCACCTGCGACTGCCGATGAATCGCCTCGACCACCCGGGGATGGCAGTGACCGATGGAGGCAACGTTGTTGTAGGCGTCCAGGTAGCGACGGCCCTGCTCGTCGAAGAGCCATACGCCCTCCCCTCGAACGGTGTGCAGCGGTTGCTCGTAGAACAGGCGGTATGCCGGGCCCAGTAGCCGCTCGCGGCGCTCGATCAGGCGTCGCTGCGATGCCGAAAGCCGGGTGGCGTCGGCTGACGTGAAGCCGTTGATCATGCTCATGCTCGATTTGCTCGCAGGCAGGCCGAAGCAATTCGGTCTTCTGTTTCAGCACGAGACAGCGCCGACAGTGCCTTCAGGTTTGCCCAGGCACGCTGGGTGTTTCGAAGGATGTACTGGCGATTGTCCGGATGCAGTTCGGCGCGCCAGGAGTTGATGCACAGGGCCAACGCCAGGCGCGTGGCCAGCAGCTCGGGCAGCAGCGCCAGCTCCTGCTGGTTCAGGGGGTTGCACTGGTGGTAGCCGACAATCACATCCAGGGCCGGCTCCAGTACATCGCCCACCTGCCCAAGGTGGTAGGAAGCGGCAACCGCGACCTCGTTGACCAGGGGCGCATGCACCATGTCACCGAAATCGAGGATGCTGCGCAGCACATCGGGGTTGTGGGCATCCACGATGATGTTGTGCGGGTTGGTGTCATTGTGAATGACCTGCTTGCGCAGCCCGGGGATGCTTGGCACCACCACCGACGCATACTGCTCGAGGCTGCGCTGCACCAGGCTTCGTCCGGGGCCGGGTTCGATGTGCACCAGCAGCGGTCGAAGGTGCGCGGCGTGCTGCATGTCCCACAGCAGCGCATGCCCGGCGGCGGGGTGGGCAAACCCTTGCAGCGCCACGTCAAGCCGGGCGATGGACTGCCCGATGACCCGGCGAAACGTCGGTGTGGGGTGACTCACGCAGTGAAGGGGCATGCCATCTTCGAAGGACAGCAGCCGCGCCAGCATGCGCTGCCCGTCGATCTCGACGAAGGTGGCGTACTGGCCCTCAAGCGAGGGGTGCACGCGCTGAACCGCAAGCCCGGGATCGCGAAGCTCGATTCTTCGCATCGCCTGGTTGTGGAAGTCGACCACATCGGGGTTTTCAAGCGGGTGGGAGAGCTTGAACAACCGGGATGAGCCGTCTTCGAGCATCACGCGGAAATTGAGGTCGCGCTCGCCGCCCAGTTTTTCGAGCGTGCCGCTCAAACCGAATTGCTGGCGCAGCACTGCACACGCCTGCGCATCGGTGACCCGTGCCGGAGCAGCTTCGAGCAGGCTGTCATCGACAGCCAGATTTTCAAGGGGCATGACTCGCATCCTTATACGGCCTTTGAATGGCGCCCCCGGTTTCAGGGGCGCCATGCATCACTTGTTGACCCAGGCGTTGAAGCGTTCCTCCAGATCCTCACCGTGGTCGATCCAGAACTCGGCGTCGGTGGCACGGGCGTTTTTCAGGTTTTGCGGGGCGGTGGGCAGTTTTTCGCCCACGCGCTTGTCCAGCAGGTCCATCGCGCCGGTGTTGCTGGGCCCGTAGGGGATGGCCTCGACGAAGTTCTTCTGTTGCATGGGCTCGCTGGCGAACGCGATGAAGCGCTCGGCCAGTTCCTTTTTCGGCGCCCCTTTCACGATGGCCCAGTGATCGAGATCGTAGAGGCTGCCATTCCATTGCATCGCAAACGACTGGCCTTCCTCCTGGGCAGAGGTGACACGGCCGTTGTAGGCGGAGGTCATGACCACGTCACCGGCGATCAGCCATTGCAGCGGCTGCGCGCCGGAGTCCCACCACTGGATGCTGGACTTGATTTCATCGAGCTTATTGAACGCACGTTTGACACCCTCTTCAGTACCCAGCAGCGTGTAGAGGTCCTTGTTGTCTACCCCATCGGCGAGCAGCGCGAACTCCAGCGTGAACTTCGCGCCGCGGCGCAGGCCGCGCTTGCCGGGGTACTTCTTCAGGTCCCAGAAGTCGGCCCAGCCTTGCGGGCTGGAGGCGAGTTTGTTGGGGTCGTAGGTCAGCACGGTGGACCAGATGAAGATGCCGACACCACAGTCGCTGACGGCCGCAGGAATGAAGTCTTCCTTGTTGCCTATCCGGCTCCAGTCCAGCGGTTCGAACACCCCTTCGCTGCAACCACGGATGAGCTCGGGCGATTCGACCTCCACCACATCCCAGCTGGTTTTGCCGGTGTCGGCCATCACCTTGATCTTGGCCATTTCGCCGTTGTAGTCGTCGGCGGTGATGGCCACGCCGGTCTGGGCGGTGAAGGGTTTGTAGAACGCCTTCTCCTGCGCCTGGCGGTTGTTGCCGCCGAAGGACACCACGGTCAGCTTTTCAGCGGCATACAGCGGGCTTGCGATGGTTGCGAGCAAAAGTACAGCTGCGATTTTCTTATTCATGCGTCTCTCCAGGTCAGCTACGGGTCGTGGGCAGCTTTAAAGGGATGGCAGTTTTCTTGTAGTGGCAGCAATCGATCGAACGTGACGCTTCCCCGGTGGGGACGGAACGCATTAAAACACATAATAAATATGATGCATCATATTTTACGCTACACTTGCCCTTACCAATGAACAGGGAACCCGCCATGACCGATCAACGTACGCTGCTTCTCACCGGTGCCAGCCGGGGCATCGGCCACGCCACCGTGAAACATTTCAGTGCTGCGGGTTGGCGCGTGTTTACCGCCTCGAGGCAGGACCTGGGCGAAGGCTGCCCCTGGGCCGAAGGCATCGCCAACCACATTCACCTCGACCTGGGGAGCGTGGAGGACATACAGCGCAGGCTTCCGGAAATCCGGGAAAAACTCGGTGGGCGGCTGGATGCGTTGGTCAACAACGCCGGCGTTTCACCCAAAGGCCCGGATGGGGAGCGACTGGGGGTGCTGGAGTCCGACTACTCGACCTGGCTGAACGTGTTCAACGTGAACATCTTCTCGACCGCCCTGCTGGCGCGGGGGTTGTTCGAGGAGCTCAAGGCGGCAAAGGGCTCGGTGATCAACGTCACCTCCATTGCCGGTTCGCGGGTGCACCCGTTCGCAGGGGTGGCGTATGCCTGCTCCAAAGCGGCGCTGTCGGCGCTGACGCGCGAGATGGCGCATGACTTCGGGCCCTATGGGGTTCGGGTGAACGCGATCGCCCCGGGGGAGATCGACACCTCCATCCTCTCCGCTGGCACCGAGCTGATCGTGGAGCGATCGATCCCGATGAAACGCATGGGCAAGCCCGAGGAAGTCGCGGCGTTGGTGCATTTTCTCTGCACGCAGGGCGCTTCGTACGTCAATGGCGCAGAAATCCATGTAAACGGTGGGCAACATGTTTGAGTTACTCGATAATCGCTGCCGGTAGCCTCCCCTCTCCCGCCGGGCCTGTGCCGCACACGAGTACGCGATGAATTATCCGATTGAGCACCTGAAACACTCCTACCTTGGCAGCGGTATCTATGGCCTGCTGCGCGAAGCCCTGATTACAGGGCGCTTCCAGCCCAATGATCGGCTGCGCATACGCGACCTTGCCGAACAGCTGGGTACGAGTGTCACGCCTGTGCGGGACGCGATTCTTCAACTGGCAAAGGAGCAGGCGCTGGTTCTGAAGACACCGCGGGACATTCGTGTGCCGGTACTGACTTCCAAGCAGTACCTGGAGATCAGGAGCATCCGGCTCTCGCTCGAGGGGTTGGCGGCCGAAACAGCTGCATCGCTGGCGACCGAGGAGCAAGTGGCGCGGCTGCAAACCTGCATTCAGAACAACCTGGTGGCGATCAAGGACAATGACTTGAGGTCCGCGCTGACCTTCAACCACGAGTTTCACTTCAGGTTGGCGGAAATCGCCGATATGCCGGTGCTGGTCAGCCTGCTGGATGGGTTGTGGATGCGTACCGGGCCGCTGATTGCCCGGGCCTACGGCGGGTTCAACGAGCGCATGGCGATTGATCATCACTGGGATGTGCTGGAGGCGTTGAAGCAGCGCGATGGTGCGGCGGCTCGCCTGGCGATCTGCAGTGACATTCTGGATGGGAGCCAGAAGATGCTGGAGTATGTTCAGATGGAGCATGACTGAAGGGGCGTGGTGCTGGCGATAACTCGGCATGCGACAGGCCGCATGCTGCAAGTGGCGCCGCTGGCGTTCTGAAACCGATTCTCACCCCTGTTCCGGCGTCCTGCCGACCGAAAAAATCCCCCTCCCCGTGCAATTCGTCGCCTCGGCTCGCCGCGCTCGCTCGACTGGATTACTGTATATACAAACAGTACCCATATGGTGGCGGAAATGACCCAAGACATTGAAGACTTTGACGGCTTCGGAGCGCCCACTGAGCTGGAGATGTGGAAGCACCAGGTGGTGCTCATTACGAATGAGGCCGAATACCTGACCCGAGAGCTGGGCAAGGCGCGCAGGAACATTGCCAAGCTTGTGGCGATGAACCAGGGGCTGACGAAGGACCTGCACGACCTGCAACTGAAATCGACAGGGCGAGTGCTCCCCACGAGCTGCGCACTCAGTGGCAGCCCGGCACAGGAAATCGCGGAACTTCATAAAAACTCATAAGGCGTGTCGTCACCGTAAAACTTAGCGGGAAAGGCAGGAAACTTACACGGTGCACGAACCCATTAAAGTGAGAGCGAAACTTTTTTTGAACAAGAAATAAATTGTAACAATGACCTATTGAAATATTTTAAATACCAGGAACCCAACCTTTATTGACCAAAAAATGTGAAGCCGTGCGTTTTTATAGCTGGATGGAAACCCAGTTCAATAAAACCTCACCCGATGGTAACGTATGCTTTCGCATTGCTCAGAATAATAAAAAACATGAGCAAACTTGTTGGTTGAATAAAGGATTAACGAATGACTATCGAGCGAGAGATTTTCTCGGCCCTTATCGCGCAGAACGCATTCCAAGGTGAAAAGCCGAGCGTACAAAGCTAC
Organism: Pseudomonas sp. VE 267-6A; assembly: GCF_024126555.1. Lineage (NCBI taxonomy): Bacteria > Pseudomonadati > Pseudomonadota > Gammaproteobacteria > Pseudomonadales > Pseudomonadaceae > Pseudomonas > Pseudomonas sp. VE 267-6A. Next base: position 28,968 of record NZ_JAMYBY010000014.1, on the reverse strand, counting down.
GCCCAGCTCGCCGTAGACAAGGGGTTCAGAGCGCTTACGTCAAGGCAGCAGGCGGTGGTGAGCCCCTTCCTGAAGAAACAATGCGAGGGGATGAGAAAACCAAACGAAAAACACAACAACTGCCAAAACACGATAGCCGGTCGTGATCTGGTTGCAGCGCTTGAAAAAGCCGAAAGTTACAAGGGATGGCGCTGCGAAAGCTGCCGGAGTGCATCTTAAAAACCAGAAAGCACCGCAAAAAGAGTAGCCCTCCAGAAAAGCTGTAAAGTAAAAAACACTATTGCACTCGCTACTCCTGACTGTTACTGCAGCAGGCCGCCATGGCCTGCTCGCAAGTTTTTCTTTTTAGGCCCTGATCAGCCCACCCTCCAATCGTCATTCACTCGTCACGCACCTGAGCGCCTTGAAAAAATAGTGCACGAAACAGCCCGATTCTTTTGCGCGGCTAACTTTTTTTAGAGAGAAAAATAGTGCCTATCTAGCAGGCAGCACTACTGGTTGTTTGGTTTCGCCACACTTTGGTTGGGCTACGGCTGCTGGTTCGACGATGAGGTCTCTGCGTAGATCGAAAACAGCGTAAGCGCTCCATAAACCCCACATTCAAAGTCACCACCTGATCCCCGATGCTGTGCTCCCGATTCCTTTCCGGAGCCAGCACCTCATGATGCGTCCCGACGCAAAAGTCGAAAAAGTCTATCTCTATCCCAAGCCTGTCGACTTCCGAAAATCCATCGACGGCCTCGCCGCTCTGGTCGAACTGGACATCAAGGTCGCGGTGTTTGACCCGGTGCTTTTCGTCTTCCTCAACAAGCCTCGCAATCGAGTGAAGATTTTGTATTGGGAGCGCAACGGCTTTTGCCTTTGGCTAAAGCGCCTGGAATCCGAGCGCTTCAAAACATCGCCGGATTGTTCGGATGAAGCCATCGTGCTGACGGTTCAAGAACTCAACTGGTTATTGGATGGTTTTGATTTGTGGCGCAACCGTCCGCATCAAGTTTTGACGCCTCGATTCGTCGCCTGATTCGGTATAATCCAGGGCATGATTTCCATGCCCAAAGACCTTCCTGACGACCCTGTTTTGCTCAAGAGACTGCTTGAGCAAATGCTGAGTGAGCGCGAGTCGGATAAGGGCAAGATCGTTCATCTCGAAGAAGAAAACGCGCTGTTGCGTCAGCGTCTTTTCGGGCGCAAGTCAGAGCAGACTGCCGATCCTGCGACCCCGCAAATGGCCTTGTTCAACGAAGCTGAAAGCGTCGACGAGTTGGTCGACGAAGCGGTTGAAGAAGAGGTCGTAGCGCCGACCAAGCGACGGGGCAAACGCAGGCCTCTGCCCGCCGATCTTCCGCGTATCGAGGTCATTCACGAACTGCCCGAGCACGAGCTGACCTGTGCCTGCGGTTGCCGTAAGCACGCCATTGGCGAGGAAATCAGCGAGCAGCTCGAGATCGTGCCGATGCAAATTCGCGTGATCAAACATGTGCGCAAGGTCTACGCCTGCCGTGGCTGTGAAACCGCGCCGGTTACCGCTGACAAGCCGGCGCAACTGATCGAAAAGAGTATGGCCAGCCCCAGTGTGTTGGCGATGTTGGTGACGACCAAATACGTCGACGGCCTGCCACTTCACCGCTTCGAAAAAGTACTGGGCCGCCACGGTATCGATATTCCACGCCAAACCTTGGCGCGCTGGGTGATCCAGTGCGGCGAACATCTGCAACCCTTGCTCAACTTGATGCGGGATCGACTGCTGGAAAGTCGCGTCATCCACTGTGACGAAACGCGGGCCCAGGTGATGAAAGAGCCCGTTCGGGAACCCACCAGCCAATCCTGGATGTGGGTGCAAACCGGCGGGCCACCGAATCAGCCGGTGATCCTTTTTGACTACTCGACCAGTCGGGCGCAGGAGGTTCCGTCGCGCCTGCTCGAAGTTTATCGCGGCTACCTGATGACCGACGATTACGCCGGTTATAACGCCTTGGGTGCGCAATCCGGTGTCGAGCGTTTAGGCTGCTGGGCACATGCGCGACGCAAGTTTGTCGAGGCGCAAAAGGTGCAGCCTAAGGGCAAAACCGGGCGTGCGGATATCGCCCTGAATCTGATCAACAAGCTGTACGGTATCGAACGAGATTTAAAAGAAGTCGGCGATGAACATCGCCATGAAAGCCGACAGCAAAACAGCCTGCCGGTGTTGGCCCAGTTGCACGCCTGGCTGGAGAAAACCCAGCCACAAGTGACGGCGCAAAATGCCCTGGGCAAAGCCATCAGCTACCTGGCCAGCAACTGGATTAAGTTGGTGCGCTACACCGAAGCCGGTTACTTGCCACTCGACAACAACACCGCCGAGCGTGCGATCCGGCCCTTCGTGATCGGGCGCAAGAACTGGCTGTTCAGCGACACGCCCAAAGGCGCGACGGCCAGCGCTCAACTTTACAGTTTGGTCGAGACGGCTAAAGCCAACGGCCAAGAGCCCTATGCGTGGCTGCGCCACGCACTTGAGCGCCTGCCACAAGCCTCGAGCGTAGAAGACTTCGAGGCCTTGCTACCGTGGAACTGCACGCCGCAAATTCCAAGATAGCCGTAGAACCCCACCTTTAAAATGTGGGGTTCATGGAGCGCTTACAATGTAACCGCATCAATGTTGCGTCTTCGATTCGACGGCGCCAGGCAGGCAGCCATTGAACACGCGAATGAAGGCAATGACAGCGTGCTGGCCGAGCAGATCCGACAGTTCCAGTTCAGAGATATTCGCCCTAAAGCAGCAAGCGAGATTGGTGACCTCGGCCACGCCAGTCGCCTCTTAGGCCACACTGACAAGCGCATTACAGCAACTGTCTACCGTCGCATCGGAGAAATAGTTCCTCCAACTCGGTAGCCATAGCCTTTGTTCGTCAGCCCACGACGAACAAAGGCACGAACAACTTAACTGTCAACCGTCAACATGTCTTCCAGCCCAATCTGCCCTCGAAGCATTTTTAGAAATGTAGATTGTCCTCCGCTACCGGGAGCGAAGTTCTTAATTGTAAAATCCTCATCCCTTAATTCGATATGAGTTAGAGAATCAAAAAACTCTTGTACCGTAGGAATACGACCATAATCATCACCCGCAAGCTTGGGATAAACATCCTCTCGCAGATAAATCATAAAAGCCTTAAAAGCGTTCGACCTAGGGAGCAAATTACCGGTACGTTCAATGGCACACCATGACTCCGGCCACTTTTGATGAATCGCACTAAAATAATTATAGAGTATCTCCGCAATATCAACTTCCCTGTCAGCTATAAACAAATTACGAAACGGAAACTTTAACAATTCCGAACCAATAGCATGCTTTAACTTTCGTCCCGCTAATAAATCATTGCGATCCTGAACAGGGTCAGGTGAGATAAACTTAACCAGCGACTCCACAAACGAAGCTTGAGTGAGCGGCTCCTTTTCTCGATTTGGTGTAGCAGTGCCAAGACGTTTTATACGCTTGAATAGCGGACTTGTGGGCTCTTCATCTAACGCAACAGCGACATTATGGCAAGTCTTGTATGGACTTGGCGTATTTGCAAGCTCTGTCAAATCATAGACCAAGCTTTTATTCACTTTTGTTTGAGCCAGGTTAACAGTCGCAAAAATATTAGCCTGCTCAGAAACATCCGCCCCTACAAATATTGAAACATTGATATCAAAACCATCATCAGCAAATTCAAACGACCAATTTCGGTCATCATTCATGAACGCAGCTATGCGATGCTGGCCATCAATCACCTTCGCTATTTTTGCGTAAGGTATCTCCTGATCCTCGGAGTCTTCCGGCGGGGTATACCCTCTTAAGGTAAGAGTACCCACTCCATTATTGAGCGATTGAAACTCAGCGCACCGTTCATCGATTGCAAGAATTACAGAGGTAGGGAACGTCGCATCACCGCCTTGAATATATTTCTTAATATCCTTAATTCGCTTAGGACTTACAGGCCGCTGTATTCCGAGATATTTTTCAAGATCTCGCTGATCTTCTGCTAACCGTCGAACATCCGAATAGGATATTTCAACCAAGTCCCTTGCTTTGACCGAGGCTATATAAAAAGTACCGATGGGCTGCTCAACCTTTAGAACCGGCAGGCTCAACGTTTTATCAGTCATTTCCTTCTCCTCGAGACTTCAGACGCGCCGCCAAACCTGTTTTGACACTTTGCTCAGACTTGCGCGTTTCCGCCACAAAATCCCCTGGAATTCCATCCACAAGCGATAGATACCAACAATAGAGCGCAAAAAAATAAACCCAAGCCGAGTACTCAGTAAGGGCCAGACTCAAAAAAGTACTCTTAAATGAATCTGCATTTGTTTTCAACGCACCAAAAGCTGATGCAGTTGCCAACATTAAAATAAAGGCCGACAGAGCCACGAGCCCATAGCCACTAAACAACCCCTTGAATCGCTGCGCGATATTCTGCTCAGCAGCTTGGTATTTCTCATACCAGATGTATAGAACCGGCGTCAAAAACGAGGCAACATATACAAATTGCTCCGAAACGGAAATAGATTCCTTCAACTTTGAGAAAAGAGCCCAACTTGATCCATCGGCCGGAATAGGAGACAAAAGTGCAGCAAACAAGATTGGTAAACTTGCCAAAATCCAGAGGGCAAAAAACTTCCTCAGCGCGCTTTTATGTGCTTCACTTGGAAAGCTGACCAAACATTGCAAAAATGGTATCTTGCCAAAGAACCTGACAAGCCAACCTTTGACATCTAATCCGTTTAGAAACATTTTATCACCATTTCTTCATATCTTCCTCTGGCGACCGACTTCCCTGCAATTACACTCGCTCTATCTACTACAACAAGCTCCCCCACTCCCTCATAGATATCTCTAATACTTTCATGACATGCATTTGTCACTAGAACTTTAGCGCCACGCGAGGTCGCTGCCTTGACACTATCCCTCAAGCGCAGCTGATCCTCCCAAGAGAATATACTTTCGTTATACTTTACAAAGCCATTATAATTATGCTTTACAGTATACGGAGGATCTACAAATACAAAGTCACCGCTCCGCGCCTGGGAAATAGCGTATTCAAAATCGCCCGACACCAACTCAGCGCCCCCCAAAAGCTTAGACACAGACTCGAAGTCGTCCGTATCAAGGATTACGTTCTGCTTTGTGCCAATGGGTACATTAAATCGACCTTCGAGATTAACTCGATACAGTCCATTCCAGCACGTTCTATTCAAATAGATGAACTGAGCCGCGCGAGTCTCAGGTGTTCGAACTTTTTTGGACCGTACAGAATAATAATACTCTTTAGAGTGTTTGCTATGATGAATCTTTAAATGCCGAAGAACACCTGGCCAGTTCTCTTTGATCGCAGAGTAGGCTTCTATGAGACGCTCGTTCTTGTCACACAAAATTGCTTTAGTCGGTTTCAGGCTGAAGTATACTGCTCCGCTTCCCAAGAACGGTTCAATGAAGCGGTCATGACTCGCCTCAAGAAAAATCGAATGCTTTTCTACCAACCAGCGCTTACCACCAGCCCACTTGAGGAACGGCAATATTTTTTTTGGTTCTGAGTTATCCAAGAGCAAATTCCAAGTGGGGCCAAGGAGTAATGGCGCCTATAAAGTTCCAGGGATTGGCAACCTGAGCCTAATCCAAGGTCTTCCATGCGAGTCGACTATACCCTCTGCGGTTAGCTGCTGCCATAAGCCTAGGCCAGAATGATGGCCATTTGAGCACCTGGTGGTATCTGTTTACGACCTCACATGGCGAGGCAGCCGCTACCTACCATGTCCTAGCTACTTAGGTTGCGGAAATCAAGTCGGTCGATGCGGAAGCAATCAGACGCGGCAATGGGCAAAAAAGGCTACCCCAAAAACGCAAAAAGCCCTGATTAATCAGGGCTTTGAAGATGGCGGAAGCGTAGAGATTCGAACTCTAGGATAGTTGCCCATCGACGGTTTTCAAGACCGTTGCCTTAAACCACTCGGCCACGCTTCCTCGTATTGCGGGCGCCATAATACCGAAATGAAACAAGCTGTCAAACTCTCTAGGTGGCTGGTCTGCGCGCCTCTGTTATGATCTTTGCATCTGAACGTTTCAAACCCACAGGAGTGTCGCCATGCGCGAACAGGATTACGCCGTCAACCACGGCCTGCAGGTCGAACAGCAAGAGGTCAGCCGCGTCCTGCGCAACACCTATGGCCTGCTGGCCATCACCCTCGCTTTCAGTGGTGTCATGGCCTATGTGGCCCAACAGATGCGCGTCGGCTACCCGAACATTTTTGTGGTGCTGATCGGCTTCTACGGCCTGTTCTTCCTCACCAACAAGCTGCGTGATTCGGTATGGGGCCTGGTGTCCACCTTCGCGCTGACCGGTTTCATGGGCTTCCTGCTCGGCCCTATCCTCAACCGCTACCTGGGCATGGCCGGCGGCGCTGAAGTGGTCAGCTCGGCATTCGCCATGACCGCACTGGTGTTCGGTGGTCTGTCGGCCTACGTGCTGATCACCCGCAAGGACATGAGCTTCCTGGGCGGCTTCATCACCGCAGGCTTCTTCGTGCTGCTGGGCGCTGTGCTGGCAAGCTTCTTCTTCCAGATCAGCGGCCTGCAACTGGCAATCAGCGCAGGTTTCGTGCTGTTCTCGTCGGTGTGCATCCTGTTCCAGACCAGCGCGATCATCCACGGTGGTGAGCGTAACTACATCATGGCGACCATCAGCCTGTATGTATCGATCTACAACCTGTTCGTCAGCCTGCTGCAACTGTTCGGGCTGATGGGTCGGGATGACTAATCCGAGCTTGGTTGGTTGAGTGTTGAAAAAGCCCGCTTCGGCGGGCTTTTTTTGTGGGTGGCGTTTGAGGGGGGATGGCTTCGCGCTCGTTCACTTGCAAGGCCGACTCCTACGCCCTGCGGGCTGTAGCGCCAGATAATGCTGGCAAACTGGACTACCCCAATCCCCGCGCGCGCCGTAGAATGCGCTCCTTTTTTCTGCCCGGGGCAGCAACACCCATGAGCTCACTCGAACAAGCGCCCGAACAGGCCAATGAACTGGTTCTAGGCCTGGAAGACCGGCCCCGGCCGCTGATCGCCCTGCTCGCTGCCCTGCAGCACCTGCTGGCGATCATCGTGCCTATCGTTACCCCCGGCCTGCTGATCTGCCAGGCACTCGGCGTATCGGCCCGCGATACCAACCTGATCGTGTCGATGTCGCTGGTGATCTCCGGGATCGCCACCTTCGTGCAATGCCGACGCTTCGGGCCCTTCGGCGCCGGGCTGTTGATCGTCCAAGGCACCAGCTTCAACTTCGTTGGCCCGCTGATCGCCGGCGGCGCGCTGATGGTCAAGCAAGGTACGCCCGTAGAAGGCGTAATGGCGGCGATCTTTGGTGTAGTGATTGCCGGCTCGTTCGTTGAGATGGGCATTTCGCGCATTCTGCCGTTCGTGAAACGCCTGATCACCCCCCTGGTCACCGGCATAGTAGTGCTGATGATCGGCCTCACGTTGATCAAGGTGGGCCTGATCAGCATGGGCGGCGGTTTCGGCGCCATGGCCAACGGCACCTTCGCCAACGGCGAAAACCTGCTGCTGTCCGGCGTGGTGCTGGCCATCATCGTGGTACTCAACCGCATCCCGGTGGTGTGGATGCGCAGTTGCGCGATCGTGATCGCGCTGGCCGTCGGCTACGCACTGGCCGGCTACCTGGGCCGCCTGGACTTCACCGGCATGCATGAAGCCGCCATGTTCCAGGTGCCGGTGCCATTGCACTTCGGCCTGAGTTTCTCCTGGGCGCTTTTCATTCCGATGCTGGTGATCTATCTCGTGACTTCGCTGGAAGCCATCGGCGACGTTACCGCCACCAGCAAGGTGTCGCGCCAGCCGGTCGAAGGCCCGCTGTGGATGCAACGCATCAAGGGCGGCGTGCTGGTCAACGGCGCCAACTCGCTGCTGGCCGGTATATTCAACACCTTCCCCAGCTCGGTGTTCGCGCAGAACAACGGCGTGATCCAGCTGACCGGTATCGCCAGCCGCCATATCGGTATCTGGATTGCCGCAATGCTGGTGATTCTGGGGCTGTTCCCAAGCGTGGCCGGGGTGATCCAGGCGGTGCCGGAGCCGGTGCTGGGTGGCGCTGCGATGGTGATGTTCGGTGCCGTAGCGGCCTCGGGTATCAACATTCTGGCCAGCATCAGCCTGGACCGTCGCGCCCTGCTGATCATCGCGGTGTCCCTGGCGTTGGGCCTGGGCGTGGCGCAGGTGCCGGAATTCCTGGCGCACATGCCATCGGCACTGCGCAATGTGCTGGAGTCTGGCGTGGCAACCGGCGGCATCTGTGCGCTGGTGCTGAACTGGTTCCTGCCCGAGTCCAAAGCTCAGAACTGAGGCCGCTTGCCAAGCTGCCCCAACCAGGCCCGCGCCCACAAGGCGCGGGCTTTTTGCTTTATCATGGGCGCAGTTTTGCTGACAGAGCCTGCCATGAAGTTCGCCCTCGCGGTATTTTCCCCCGGCCATGCGCCCTCCTCGCGCCGTGCACTGCTGTTCGCCCAGGCTGCCCTGGCCAGCGGGCACGAGATCGTGCGGCTGTTTTTCTATCAGGATGGCGTGCACAGCGCCTCGGCCAACGTGGTCGCGCCGCAGGATGAGCTGGACGTGCCGGCACAATGGCGTGCCTTCATCACCGAGCACCAGCTCGATGCAGTGGTGTGCATCGCCGCCGCCCTGCGCCGTGGCGTGTTGAACGCCGAAGAGGCCCAGCGTTATGAACGCCCCGCCGTGAACCTGCCCGCGCCGTGGGAGCTGTCGGGCCTGGGCCAGTTGCACGAAGCTGCACAAACCGCCGACCGCCTGGTCTGCTTTGGAGGCGACTGAAATGGCCAAGTCATTGCTGATTATCAGCCGCCAGGCCCCCTGGGCCGGCCCGTCGGCCCGCGAGGCACTGGATATCGCCCTGGCCGGCGGCGCCTTCGACTTGCCGCTGGGCATGCTGTTTCTGGATGACGGCGTGTTTCAGCTGGCACCTGCACAGCAACCGGCACAGCTGCAACAGAAGAACCTGGCGGCCAACCTCCAGGCGCTGCCGATGTTCGGCGTGGAGGCCCTGTTCGCCGACGCCCGCAGCCTGCTCGAGCGCGGCCTGGACGCTGAACACCTGACACTGGACGTCGAGGTACTCGACGACGCTGCACTGGCAGCCCTGATCGACCGTTTTGACCAGGTGGTAACCCTCTGATGAGCACCCTGCACGTCATTTCCCATTCGCCCTTCGGCGATAACCGCCTGAGCAGTTGCCTGCGCCTGCTGGGCAGCAACGACGGCCTGCTGCTGTGCGGCGACGCGGTGTATGCGCTGCAGCCCGGCAGCGAGCCGCTGAAGGCGCTGGAGCACGCCAACCTGGGCGCAAGGCTGTTTGCGCTGGAAGAAGACCTGCAAGCCCGCGGCATCTCCAGCGACGCGGCCCGGGCCATCGACTACCCGGCGTTCGTGCAGCTGTCGCTGGACCACGACAAGGTCAACAGCTGGCTATGAGCACCCTGAGCCTCGACAACCGCGACATCGCCCTGGACAAGGACGGCTTCCTGGTCGACCTGAAGGACTGGTCAAAGCCCGTGGCACAAGCCCTGGCCGAGCGCGAAGGCCTGGAACTGACCCCCGAACACTGGGAGGTACTGGAGCTGCTGCGCCAGTTCTACCAGGAGTTCGAGCTGTCGCCGGCCACGCGCCCGCTGATCAAGTACACCGCCTTGAAGCTGGGCCCGGACAAAGGCAACAGCCTGCACCTGAACCGCCTGTTCAACGGCACCCCCGCCAAACTTGCCGCGAAGCTCGCGGGCCTGCCAAAGCCGACCAACTGCATATGACTGCCCCTACCCCGCTCACCCTCGAAACGCCCGCCGAACACCCCTTCGCCCAGTTCGTGCGCATTTTGGGCAAAGGCAAACGCGGCGCCCGCGGCCTGACCCGGGAAGAAGCCCGCGAGGCCATGGGCATGCTGCTGGACGGCAAGGTCGAGCAGACGCAGCTGGGCGCCTTCCTGATGCTGCTGCGTCACAAGGAGGAGAGCCCCGAGGAGCTGGCCGGCTTCACCGAAGCCGTGCGCCAGCGTGTACAGGCACCGCCCATCGCGGTCGACCTGGACTGGCCGAGCTATGCGGGCAAGAAGCGCCACCTGCCGTGGTTTCTGCTGGCGGCCAAGTGCCTTGCGAAAAACGGTGTGCGCATCCTGCTGCACGGCGGCGGCGCTCACACCGCCGGGCGCCTGTATACCGAACAGGTGCTGGAACGGGTGCAGATCCCGCTGTGCCGCGACTGGGCCAGCGTCGCCAGTGCCCTGGACGAGCACTGCATCGCGTTCATCCCCCTGCAGGACTGGGCGCCGCGCCTGCAGCACATGATCGACCTGCGCAACACCCTGGGGCTGCGCTCGCCCATTCACTCCCTGGCACGGGTGCTCAACCCGCTGGGGGCGCGGTGCGGCCTGCAGAGTATCTTCCACCCCGGCTACCAGGCCGTACACCGCGAAGCCAGTCGGCTGCTGGGCGATACGGCGATTGTGGTCAAGGGTGACGGCGGTGAAATCGAGATCAATCCGGATGCCACCAGCCACCTGTACGGCACTGCCCATGGCGAAGACTGGGATGAAGAATGGCCGCAGCTGTCGGCCCAGCGCCATGTGAAGCCGGCCAGCCTCGACCTGCAGCACCTGCTGGCAGTATGGCGCGGCGAGGCCCGCAACAGCTACGGTGAACTGGCTCTTGTATCGAGCATGGCGCTGGCGCTACGCGGCTTGGGGCAAACCCGAGAGGACGCCTTCACACAGGCGCAGCACTGGTGGGATCAACGCCTGAGCTAGGCGAATGATCGGGGTTTTCGATCAAACAGGCCGATGCTTTGCGCCATTGGTTCGAACTTGAACCCGTACACTGGGCTCCAAGTTGAACGAATCGCCAAGGAGACCACCATGGGCCTGTTGATCGACGGCCGCTGGCATGACCAGTGGTATGAAAGCAGCAAAGACGGCACCTTCCAGCGCGAGAACGCGCAGCGGCGCAATCAGCTGCCCGCAGCCGACGCCGGGCGCTATCACCTGTATGTGTCGCTGGCCTGCCCCTGGGCGCACCGCACGCTGATCTTTCGCACGCTCAAGGGCCTGGACAAGCTGATCGACGTGTCGGTGGTCAGCTGGCTGATGGGCGAGAACGGCTGGACCTTCGACACAGCTCTCGGTTCGACAGGCGACAAGCTCGACCAGCTTGAATTCCTGCATCAGCGCTACACCCGCGACGACCCGCATTACACCGGCCGGGTCACGGTGCCGGTGCTGTGGGACAAGCAGGAACAACGCATCGTCAACAACGAGTCGGCCGAGATCATCCGTATCTTCAACACCGCCTTCGACGGGCTGACCAGCAATCGCCTGGACCTTTACCCCGAGCCGCTGCGCGCGAGCATCGATGCACTGAACGAGCGGATCTACCCTGCCGTGAACAACGGCGTGTACCGCGCAGGCTTTGCGACTACGCAAAAAGCCTACGAGCAAGCGTTCGACGAGCTGTTTGCCGAGCTGGATGCACTGGAAAAGCTACTGAACGACCAGCGCTACCTGGCCGGCGAGTACCTGACCGAAGCTGACTGGCGGCTGTTCACCACGCTGGTTCGGTTCGATGCGGTGTATCACGGGCACTTCAAGTGCAACCTGCGGCGCATCGCCGATTATCCGAACCTGTCGAACTGGCTGAGGGAGCTGTATCAGTGGCCGGGGGTGGCCGAGACGGTGAACATGGAGCATATCCAGCGTCACTATTACATGAGCCACAAGACCATCAACCCGAACGGGATCGTGCCCAAGGGGCCATTGCAGGACTTTGCGGCGCGACATGATCGGGAGCGGCTGGTGGGCCGGGGGATTTGGGACAAGACCAGTTTTTGATCAGGGGTTGAAGGGCCCCTTCGCCAGCAAGGCTGGCTCCTGCAGTGGGTCGCGTGTACCTGCAGGAGCCAGCCTTGCTGGCGAAGCTGTTGTTACTGAGCCCCTTCGAACCACGCCAGCTTCTCGCGAAGCTGCACCACCTCGCCCACGATCACCAGCGTCGGCGCATGCACTTCATGCTCCGCCACCAGTTGCGGCAAGTCGGCCAGGGTGCCGGTAAACACCCGCTGGTTGGTGGTAGTGCCCTGCTGCACCAGCGCCGCCGGCGTACTAGCCGCACGACCGTGACGAATCAGCTCGGCACAGATGGTCGGCAAGCCCACCAGCCCCATGTAGAACACCAGGGTCTGCGCAGGCGCCACCAGGTCATTCCACGGCAGGTTGCTAGTACCGTCCTTGAGGTGGCCGGTCACGAAGCGCACCGACTGGGCATAATCGCGATGGGTCAGCGGGATGCCGGCATACGCCGAGCAGCCGCTGGCCGCAGTGATGCCCGGCACCACCTGGAAGGGTATGCCATGCTCGGCCAGCTCTTCGATCTCCTCGCCACCCCGGCCGAAGATGAACGGATCGCCGCCCTTGAGGCGCAGCACGCGCTTGCCTTGCTTGGCCAGGGTCACCAGCAGTTGGTTGATCTGGTCCTGCGGCACACTGTGATCGGCACGGCGCTTGCCCACGTAGATGCGCTCGGCGTCGCGCCGGCACAACTCGATGATGGCGGGCGCCACCAGGCGGTCGTACAGCACCACATCGGCCTGCTGCATCAGGCGCAGCGCACGGAAGGTCAGCAAGTCCGGATCACCCGGCCCCGCCCCCACCAGGTACACCTCGCCCGAGGTCTGCGGCAGCGCGCCATCCACCTTGGCCTGCAGCAGGCGTTCGGCTTCGGCGCCCTGCCCGGCCAGCTGGCGCTCGGCAATCGGGCCCTGGAACACGTCTTCCCAGAACCCACGACGCTGGTTCACGTCGGGGTACAGTTCCTTGACCCGATGGCGAAAGCGCGCGGCCAGGCCGGCCAGTTCGCCATAGGCGGCAGGAATCCAGGTTTCCAGCTTGGCGCGGATCAGGCGTGCCAGCACCGGCGCATCGCCGCCGCTGGACACTGCCACCACCAGTGGCGAACGGTCGACGATCGCCGGGAAGATCACCGTGCACAACGCCGGCGCATCCACCACGTTGACCGGCACACAGCGCTGGCGCGCATCGCCCGATACCTGGGCGTTGAGCGCCTGGTCGTCGGTGGCGGCGATGATCAGCTGGCAACCGTCGAGGTCGCTTTCGTGATAGCCGCGGGCCAGGGTCTGGCCGCCACTGGAGCGTGCCAGTTCGGCCAGTTGCCCCTCGATTTCAGGGGCAACCACCCGCAGCACGGCACCTGCATCGGCCAGCAGGCGAGACTTGCGCAGGGCAATCTCGCCTCCACCCACGACCAGCACCTGGCTGCCCCGCAGGTTGTGGAACAGCGGCAGGAACTCCATTTAACCGATGATCTCCAGGCCACCCATGTAAGGCTTGAGCACGTCCGGTACACGGATGCTGCCATCAGCCTGCTGGTAGTTCTCCAGCACTGCCACCAGGGTACGGCCTACAGCCAGGCCCGAGCCGTTGAGGGTATGCACCAGCTCCGGCTTGCCGGTTTCCGGGTTGCGCCAGCGGGCCTGCATGCGGCGCGCCTGGAAGTCGCCGCAGTTGGAGCACGAGGAAATTTCGCGGTACTTGTCCTGGCTCGGCACCCACACTTCCAGGTCGTAGGTCTTCACGGCACTGAAGCCCATGTCGCCGGTGCACAGCGACAGTACGCGGTAAGGCAGCTCCAGCAGTTGCAGCACGCGCTCGGCGTTGGCAGTCAGGCCTTCGAGGGCTTCCATCGACTTGCCCGGCTCGACCACCTGGACCATCTCGACCTTGTCGAACTGGTGCTGGCGGATCATGCCGCGGGTATCGCGACCCGACGCACCGGCTTCGCTACGAAAGCACGGGGTGTGGGCGACGAACTTGATCGGCAGTTGCTTGGCATCGACGATTTCGCCGGCCACGATGTTGGTCAGCGACACTTCGGCCGTCGGGATCAGGTAGAAGTCGGCCTCGCCTTCGCGGCTGATCTTGAACAGGTCTTCCTCGAACTTGGGCAGCTGGCCGGTGCCTTGCAGCGCCGGGGCCTGTACCAGGTACGGGGTGTAGGCTTCCTCGTAGCCATGCTCGGCGGTGTGCAGGTTGATCATGAACTGCGCCAGGGCACGGTGCAGGCGGGCGATCGGGCCGCGCAGCAGGGCAAACCGCGCGCCCGACAGCTTGGCTGCGGTCTCGAAGTCGAGGTAGCCGTTGCGCTCGCCCAGGGCGACGTGGTCCTGGATCGCAAAATCGAAGCTGCGCGGGGTGCCCCAGCGGCGCACTTCGACGTTGTCGTCTTCATCGGCGCCCACCGGTACGCTGGCGTCCGGCAGGTTGGGGATGGTCAGCAGGATAGCGTCCAGCTCTTCGCGGATACCTTCCAGCTCCACCTTGCCGGCAGCCAGTTCGTTGGCCATGCGCTCGACGTCGGCCATCAGCGGGGCAATGTCCTCACCCTTGGCCTTGGCCTGGCCGATGGATTTGGAACGGGCGTTACGCTCGGCCTGCAGCTGTTCGGTGCGGGTCTGCACAGACTTGCGGCGCTCTTCAAGTGCTTCGATGCGCGCGACATCCAGGCTGAAGCCACGGGAAGCCAGGCGATCCGCCACTTCCTGAAGTTGGCCGCGTAACAGTTGGGAATCGAGCATATCGTTTTCTCGCTGGTTCAGAATTTGGTCAAGGACAAACCGGCCCAGGTGGCGAGCAGGCCACCCACTACACTGAGGCTGGCATAGCCGAACGCCAGGGGCGCTTGCCCGCTTTCGAGCAGGCGTACGGTGTCCATGGAAAAGGATGAAAAGGTCGTCAGGCCGCCAAGGAAGCCGACGATCAGGCCTGCGCGCAGCTCGACCGGCACCAGCGGGCGATGCAGAAACAGCCCGTAGAGCAAGCCGATCAGCAGGCAGCCAATCAGGTTGACCGCCAGCGTACCGAGATAGAAGTGGCGTGGCCAGTGGGCATTGACCCAATTTCCCGCGGCAAAGCGCAGCAGCGTGCCGGCAATGCCCCCGGCGCTGACTGCGGCCACCAGGGCAATCATGGCTTTCTCCGCTGGCGCGGGCTCAGGCGATCGAGTTCGGCCAGGTGGCGCAGCTTCTCGCCGATCTTCAGTTCCAGGCCGCGAGGCACCGGCTGGTAGTACTGGCGCGGCGCGAGGTCATCGGGAAAGTAGTCTTCGCCCGCCGCATAGGCATCGGGCTCGTCGTGGGCATAACGGTACTCGTCGCCGTAGCCCAGTTGCTTCATCAGCTTGGTGGGTGCGTTGCGCAGGTGCAGCGGCACTTCCAGCGAACCATGCTCGGCGGCTTCGCGCAGGGCGGTCTTGAAGCCCATGTACACCGCATTGCTCTTGGGTGCACAGGCCAGGTACGTAATGGCCTGGGCCACCGCCAGCTCGCCCTCGGGGCTGCCCAGGCGCTCCTGCACGTCCCACGCGGCCAGACACAGGCTCAGCGCACGCGGGTCGGCGTTGCCGATGTCTTCGCTGGCCATGCGCACCACGCGCCGCGCCAGGTACAACGGGTCGCAGCCGCCATCGAGCATGCGTGCGAACCAGTACAGCGCCCCATCGGGGTTGGAGCCGCGCACCGATTTGTGCAATGCGGAAATCTGGTCGTAGAAGGCCTCGCCGCCCTTGTCGAAACGTCGACGGGTATCGCCAAGCAGGCTTTGCAGCAGTTCCACCCCGATCTCGCTGCCGTCTTCGGCCAGGTCCGAGGCATTCTCCAGCAGGTTGAGCAGGCGCCGGCCATCGCCATCGGCGGCAGCTAGCAGCATCTTGAAGGCTTCGTCGCCCAGGCTCAGGTTGCGCTTGCCCAGGCCGCGTTCCTCGGTCAGTGCGCGCTCCACCAGGCGGTGCAACGCGGCTTCGTCCAGGCTCTTGAGCACATACACGCGCGCCCGCGACAGCAGGGCGTTGTTGAGTTCGAACGAGGGGTTTTCGGTGGTGGCGCCGATGAAGATCAGCGTGCCGTCTTCCACATACGGCAGAAAGGCGTCCTGCTGCGACTTGTTGAAGCGGTGCACTTCGTCGACGAACAGGATGGTGCGCCGCCCGTACTGGGCGGCCTGCTGCTTGGCGATCTCCACCGCCTGGCGGATCTCCTTGACCCCGGCCAGTACGGCTGAAACGGTCTCGAAGTGCGCCTCGCAGAACTGTGCCAGCAAACGCGCCAGGGTGGTCTTGCCCACCCCGGGCGGGCCCCAGAAGATCATCGAGTGCAGCGCGCCCTGCTCCAGTGCCTCGCGCAGCGGCTTGCCGCGCGCCAGCAGGTGCTGCTGGCCGACGTATTCGTCCAGGTTGGCCGGGCGCAGGCGCGCGGCCAAGGGCTGGGCAACAGGGTCACTTCGAAACAGGTCCATGGACGCGGGCTTGACCTCTTTACTCTTGAATCACGTCGGCGCCTTCAGGCACGACGAACTTGAATTTGCTCGCCGGGATCGGCTCATTGGCCTTGACCCCGCTGAACAGGATATTGGTGCGCTGGCCGACGCTGTCGATCAGTTGCATATCGTTCACCAGCCCCTTGCGGAAGGACAGGCGCAGCGAGTCGAACAGGGTGTCCTTGGTTTTGGGCTTGAGCGTGAAATCGATCACGTCACCCTGTTGCTTGGAGGTGATATCGAAGCTCTGGCTGATTTTCGAGATATCACCCGACAACAGCAAGGCCGGCGTTTCGGTCAGACGCTCGTCGAGCTTCTTGATGGTCGCCTGCTCCAGGTCCGGGTCCCACAGGGTCACCTTCTTGCCGTCCGACACCACCACCTGCTCGGCAGGCGCATCGGTGTGCCAGTAGAACAGGCCAGGGCGTTGTACCGCCATCTGACCGGTGGTTTCCTGCAACTGGGTGCCGCTGCCATCGAGGGTCAGTTGCGAGAAACCGGCAGAAATGGTCTTGGACGTCTCCAGCAATTGGGTCAGGCTTTTGACGTCCGCCTCTGCGGCGAAAACCGAAGCGCTGGACAGGGCCATGGCGGAAACCAACAGCATGCGAATCAGGCGCATGGAAATCCTCGTTGCAGTAGGGGTGGGCCGGCGGCCGTCAATGGCCGCCGGCAGATAAGGAATCATCAGTCGCGCATCGGTCCGGGCGCAATCACTTCACGCGAACCGTTGGTGTTCATGGCAGTGACCACACCGGCCATTTCCATCGCCTCGATCATGCGGGCGGCGCGGTTGTAGCCAATCTTGAGCTTGCGCTGTACCGCGGAAATGGAGGCACGACGGCTTTCGAGCACGAACTGCACGGCCTCGTCGTACAGCGCGTCGGTTTCGGCGTCATCGTCACCGCCACCACCACCGCCCCCATCGAAGCCGCTGCCGGCCTCTTCGACACCGCTGAGGATGTCGTCGTTGTAGTCCGGGGCGCCGCGCAGCTTCCAGGCCTCGACCACGCGGTGAACCTCTTCGTCGGACACGAAGGCGCCGTGCACGCGAATCGGCAGGCTGGTGCCCGGCGGCATGTACAGCATGTCACCATGGCCCAGCAGTTGTTCGGCGCCGCCCTGGTCGATGATGGTGCGCGAGTCGATCTTGCTCGATACCTGGAACGCCATGCGGGTCGGGATGTTGGCCTTGATCAGGCCGGTGATCACGTCCACCGACGGACGCTGGGTGGCCAGGATCAGGTGGATACCGGCAGCCCGCGCCTTCTGCGCGATACGGGCGATCAGTTCTTCGACCTTCTTGCCGACGATCATCATCATGTCGGCGAATTCGTCCACCACCACCACGATGGTCGGCAGGGTCTTGAGCAGCGGCGGCACGTCATCCATGCTTTCGCGCTTGAACATCGGGTCGTAGATCGGCTCGCCCGCTTCTTCGGCGTCCTTGATCTTGCGGTTGAAGCCGGCCAGGTTGCGCACGCCCATGGCCGCCATCAGCTTGTAGCGGCGCTCCATCTCGGCCACGCTCCAGCGCAGGGCATTGGCGGCGTCCTTCATGTCGGTGACCACCGGGCACAGCAGGTGCGGGATTCCTTCGTAGATCGACAGCTCGAGCATCTTCGGGTCGATCATGATCAATTTGGCGTCTTCGGGGCCGGACTTGAACAGGATCGACAGGATCATCGCGTTCACTCCCACCGATTTACCGGAACCTGTGGTACCGGCCACCAGCAGGTGCGGCATCTTGGCCAGGTCGGTGATCACCGGCTTGCCGCCGATATCGTGCCCCAGGGCCATGGTCACAGGCGACTTGGCCTCGTCATACTGCGGCGACGACAGCACCTCGGAGAAGCGCACGATCTGGCGGTCTTCGTTGGGGATCTCGATACCCACCGTGGTCTTGCCCGGGATCACTTCGACCACGCGCACGCTGGTTACCGCCAGCGAGCGCGCCAGGTCCTTGGCCAGGTTGGCGATGCGGCTGACCTTGACCCCGGCGGCCGGCTGGATTTCGTAGCGGGTGATCACAGGGCCGGGGTGGATCGAGTCCACCGACACTTCAACCCCGAACTCCTTGAGCTTGATTTCCAGCAGATGGCCCACGCCCGCCAGGGACTCTGGCGAATAGTTGACCTTCTTCTTCTCGGCCGGGTCGAGAATCGAAATCGGTGGCAGCGTGCCTTCGATGGCGCTGTCCACGAACAACGGCGCCTGCTTTTCCTTCTGCACGCGCTTGCTCGGCTCTGGCGCCTTGGCCGGCGCCGGCATGATCACCGGTGGCACATGCTGCTCGCGCTCGGCCACATGCTTGCTCAGTGCGGTATCGCGCTCGATGATGCGTTCCTTGGCCTTGAGCTGCTCGCGGCGGTCGGGCACCGCAGGCGCCACCACGTCGTGCACCTGCTCGTCGACTTCACGCAGTTGGGCAACCAGGCGCTTGCGCTCGTTGCGCCCGGCCCACCAGCGGTTGGCCGCACCCTGGAACAGTTCGAACAGGTCGAGGGTGATCTTGCCGGTGATGTCCATCACCTTGAACCACGACAAGTCGGTGAACACCGTCAGGCCGAACAGGAACAGCGCGATGAACATCAGGGTGCTGCCCTGCACGTTCAGCGCGTTCTTGGCCAGGTCACCCAGGCTTTCGCCCAGCGCGCCGCCCGCCGAGGCCGGCAGGCTCGGGGCCGAATGGAAATGGATATGCGCCAGCGCGGCGCCCGACAGCACCAGGAACACCAGGCCGATCAAACGCCAGGAGAACAGCCAGCCGCTCCACTGCCAGGGCTGATGACGTTCGCGGAAGATCTGCCAGGTCTTGATCGCCAGCAGCAACGGGAAGATATAGGCGAAATAGCCCAGCACCATGAACAACACGTCGGCAAAGAACGCCCCGGCGCGACCGGCGGCGTTCTGCACCTGCTCGACATTGCTGGTATGGCTGAAGCCCGGGTCGGCCTGGTCGTAGGTGAGCAGGGCCATCCACAGGTACAGGCACAGCGCGCCCATGGCGATCAGCGCACCTTCCTTGAGCCGGTAGTGCAGCTGCTGGCGCCAGATCGGCTCGGGGTTGGGTGTTGCGGTGGATTTCTTCAAAACGCGTCTATTCCTGCGCTCAATGCGCGTCCAACAGGGGTCGACCGGGCGACCGGGTCAACAAACCACTACTTTTAACATTACTGCCCGCCTGCCGCCATGACGGCACGCCGGAACGAGGCGTAAACGGGGGCCAATTTCCTATACGGCAATTTGAGCACGCATTCTCTTTTGTGACAAAGGCTTATGCGGGGTTTTTGCGTAGTTGGGACAGCATAGTGCAGGTTAAGTTGCGCCGCCCGCCAACGCCGGCGGGGCAACGGCAGGCGCCGGCCTTGCCGACGAAGCCTTTTGCGGCGATCCTTCCCCTCCCCTCCTCCACCGCACGGCGACCCACCTCCATGCTGACCTGGCTGAGCCGCAACAACCTGGACTTCCCGCCCCTGGAAAAGGCCCTGCACGAACCCAACGGCCTGCTCGCCGCCGGCGGCGACCTGAGTGCCGAGCGCCTGGTGCAGGCCTATCGCCATGGCTGCTTCCCCTGGTACCAGGACGGCCAGCCGATCCTGTGGTGGTCGCCCGACCCGCGCACCGTGTTGTTCCCGGACGAGCTGCACGTGTCGCGCTCGCTGCGCAAGGTCATTCGCCAGGGCCGCTATCAGGTCAGCTTCGACCAGGACTTTGCCAGCGTGATCAGTGCCTGTGCGGCGCCTCGCGACTATGCCGACGGCACCTGGATCACCGCCCCCATGCAAGCTGCCTACCTCACGCTGCACCAGCAGGGCTTCGCCCACTCGGTGGAAGTGCGCGAAAACGGCGAGCTGGTGGGCGGGCTCTACGGCCTGGCCATGGGCCGCCTGTTCTTTGGCGAATCGATGTTCAGCCGCGCCGACAACGCCTCCAAGGTGGGCTTCGTGCACCTGGTGGAACACCTCAAGGCGGCCGGCTTCGTGCTCATCGACTGCCAGATGCCCACCAACCACCTGCACAGCCTCGGCGCCCGCGCCATCGCCCGCAGCGCCTTTGCCGAGTACCTGCGCAACTACCTCGACCAGCCGGCCAACGTCAGCTGGGCCTGACGTCCTGGCGTTTGCTAGGCGAGTTTTCACAGCTGGCTTACACTTAATCCAAACGCACCTCCCGAGGGGTTGATCATGACAGAGCTGGCGCGGTTGAAGTTTTATGCCACTCAACCCCATGCCTGCAGCTACCTGCCAGACGAGCAAGCCACCACGCTGTTTCTCGACCCGAGCCAGCCAATGGACGCCAACGTCTACGCAGACCTGTCGGAAATGGGCTTTCGTCGCAGCGGCGACCACCTGTACCGCCCGCATTGCCAGAACTGCAATGCGTGCGTACCTGCGCGCATTCCGGCGGCTCGCTTTACGCCCAATCGCCAACAGAAGCGCATCATCAAGCGCAACGCCGACCTGGTGGTGACCCCCGCACGCCCTCGGTTCAACGAAGAATACTTCGAGCTGTACCGCCGCTACATCGAGCAGCGCCATGCCGACGGCGACATGTACCCGCCCAGCCGCGACCAGTTCTCCACCTTCCTGGTCCGCGACCTGCCGTTTTCACGCTTCTACGAGTTTCGCCTGGACGGCAAGCTGCTGGCGGTGGCGGTCACCGACCTGCTGCCCAACGGCGTATCGGCGGTGTACACCTTCTACGAACCCCAGGAAGAACGGCGCAGCCTGGGACGTTTCGCAATCCTCTGGCAGATCAGCGAAACCCTGCGCCTGGGGCTTGAAGCGGTCTATCTCGGGTACTGGATCAAGAACTGCAAAAAGATGAATTACAAGACCCAGTACCGCCCCATCGAGCTGCTGATCAATCAACGATGGGTCACGCTTAACTGAAACCCTTGGCTTGAACCCCATTTTTCGGGCACAATGCACGCCACTTTTTAGCCTGGCGCAGTTGCACCGGGCCGGCAACTGGACACCGAGGGCTTTACTGCATGTCGAAAGAAGACAGCTTCGAAATGGAAGGCACTGTCGTCGACACCCTGCCCAACACCATGTTCCGCGTGGAGTTGGAAAATGGGCACGTCGTTACCGCGCATATCTCCGGCAAGATGCGCAAGAACTACATCCGTATTCTCACCGGCGACAAGGTCCGCGTCGAACTGACGCCTTATGACCTGAGCAAAGGGCGCATCACCTACCGCGCCCGCTAAACGCTACACACAAGAACGCCCGGCCAGTGCCGGGCGTTTTTGCGTGCCTGCCTGAAAAGCCTGGCCGGCAAGGCCGACTCCTACCAGGGCTGCATCACCCCGCAGGAGCCGGCCGTGCCGGCGAACGCGATCAGGCCATCTCGGCCGTGGTCTCGAAGTCGAACACCAGCTCGCCATCGCGCAGGTCGATGTGCACCACGCCGCCATGCTCGGCCAGCTCGCCAAACAGGATCTCTTCGGCCAGCGGCCGCTTGATCTTGTCCTGGATAAGCCGCGCCATGGGCCGCGCACCCATCTGCGCATCGTAGCCACCGGCTGCCAGGTAGCTGCGAGCAGCATCCGACACCTCCAGCAGTACGCGCTTGTCTTCCAGCTGGGCCTGCAGTTCGGTGAGGAACTTGTCGACCACGCTCTTGATCACTTCGTGGCTCAGGCGACCAAACTGGATGATGGTGTCCAGGCGGTTGCGGAACTCCGGCGTGAAGCTCTTCTTGATCACTTCCATCGCGTCGGACGAGTGGTCCTGATGGGTAAACCCGATCGAGGCCCGTGCCGCAGTCTCGGCGCCGGCGTTGGTGGTCATGATCACGATGACGTTGCGAAAGTCCGCCTTGCGCCCGTTGTTGTCGGTCAGGGTACCGTGGTCCATCACCTGCAGCAGCAGGTTGAAGACTTCCGGGTGAGCCTTCTCGATTTCATCGAGCAGCAGCACGCAATGTGGCTGCTTGGTGATGGCTTCGGTCAACAGGCCGCCCTGGTCGAAACCGACATAGCCCGGAGGCGCACCGATCAGGCGCGACACGGTGTGACGCTCCATGTACTCGGACATGTCGAAACGCACCAGCTCGACCCCCAGCGCCTTGGCCAGCTGACGCGCCGCCTCGGTCTTGCCGACCCCGGTAGGGCCTGCAAACAGGAACGAGCCCACCGGCTTGTCCGGCGCCTTCAGGCCGGCACGCGACAGCTTGATGGCGGTGGCCAGCGAATCGATCGCGGCATCCTGGCCAAACACGGTCAGCTTCAGGTCGCGCTCCAGGTTGCGCAGCAGCTCCTTGTCGGAACTGGTGACGTGCTTTGGCGGAATGCGCGCAATCTTGGCGACGATGTCTTCCACCTGCTGCACATCGATGCGCTTGACGCGCTTCTCTACCGGCTGCAGGCGCTGGTACGCCCCCGCCTCGTCGATCACGTCGATGGCCTTGTCCGGCATATGCCGGTCATTGATGTAGCGCGCTGCAAGCTCCGCTGCGGCACGCAGCGACTCATCGCTGTACTCGATGCTGTGATGGGACTCGAAACGCCCCTTGAGGCCACGCAGGATGCCGATGGTGTCTTCCACCGACGGCTCGCTGACATCCACCTTCTGGAAGCGCCGCGCCAGGGCCCGGTCCTTCTCGAAGATGCCGCGGAACTCCTGGAACGTAGTCGAGCCGATGCAACGGATATCACCCGAAGACAGCAGCGGCTTGAGCAGGTTGGACGCATCCATCACCCCGCCCGATGCCGCACCGGCGCCGATGATGGTGTGGATTTCGTCGATGAACAGGATCGCCTGCGGACGCTTGCGCAGTTCGCCGAGCAGCGCCTTGAAGCGCTTCTCGAAGTCGCCACGGTACTTGGTACCGGCCAGCAAGGCGCCCAGGTCCAGCGAATAGACCACGCTCTGGGCCAGCAGGTCAGGCACCTGACCGTCGACGATACGCTTGGCCAGGCCTTCGGCGATGGCGGTCTTGCCCACCCCGGCCTCGCCCACCAGCAGCGGGTTGTTCTTGCGCCGACGCGCAAGGATCTGCGCCACGCGCTCGACCTCGGTCTCGCGCCCCACCAGCGGGTCGATACGCCCCTGGCGTGCCAGTTCGTTGAGGTTGCTGGCATAGGCATCCAGCGGATTGCTCGAGGACGAGGCTTCGCCGCCGTCTTCGTCCTGCATGTCCTGCTCGCCGTCCTGGTGTTCGCCATGGCCCGGCACCTTGGAGATACCGTGAGCGATGTAGTTGACCACGTCGATTCGCGCGACACTTTGCTGTTTGAGCAGGAACACCGCCTGGCTTTCCTGCTCGCTGAAGATCGCCACCAGCACATTGGCGCCGGTGACTTCACGTTTACCCGAGCTCTGTACATGGAACACGGCACGCTGAAGCACCCGCTGGAAGCCCAGGGTTGGCTGGGTCTCGCGGTCTTCATCATGCACGGGGATCAGTGGCGTGGTGGAGTCGATGAACTCCTGCAGGTCGTGCTTGAGCTTGTCGAGGTTGGCTCCACAGGCACGCAAAACGGTTGCGGCGGCCTCATTATCCAAAAGCGCCAGCAGAAGGTGTTCGACGGTCATGAACTCATGACGCTTCGAACGGGCCTCCTTGAAGGCCAGATTGAGGGTGACTTCGAGCTCGCGGTTTAACATAGCTTCACCTCATACCCAAGTGGTCGGCGATTAACCGTCCTTCTCGATTTCACAGAGTAGCGGATGCTGGCTTTCCCGGGCGTATTGGTTGACCTGCATGGCCTTGGTCTCGGCGATGTCGCGGGTAAACAATCCGCACACTGCCCGCCCTTCTGTATGGACGGCCAGCATGACCTTGGTCGCCAGCTCGCGATTCAGGTTAAAAAACACCTCGAGCACTTCGACGACGAAATCCATCGGTGTGTAGTCATCGTTGAACAAAACCACCTTGTACATCGGTGGTGCCTGCAGCGCGGGCTTGGCTTCCTGTACCGCCAGACCAGAGCCATCGTCCTCATCCTGCTGCGGGCGATCCTGATTGAATGTTAGTCGAATCTGGCTATGTGCATGCATGGAAAGAAATTCATCATTTCGACAGGTTAAGGTTGAATGTGGACCGCCTGGCCACACGCCGGAACGGCCGTCGCCTGACCTTGACTATCGGCAAATCGGTGTTACAACCAATAAGAGCCCACCGTGGTCGATAAAGATCCGCGCAGTCAACCAGAATTTTCGCAGGTTCATAGGCGGATGGAGTGGATGATACTCCAGTGATGGAGTCCTTTGCAGAGGGATATGAGGATGGCAACCGGCAAAGTCAAGTGGTTCAACAATGCCAAGGGATTCGGATTCATCAACGAGGATGGCAAGGATGAGGACCTGTTTGCCCACTTCTCTGCCATTAACATGGAAGGTTACAAGACCCTGAAGGCCGGACAAGTCGTCACATTCGATATCATTCAGGCACCCAAGGGGTTTCATGCGCAGAACATAAGACCCGTCGTCACCAGCGCCCAGAGCGAGCCCGCCAGCAGCGCGACCACGATCGACGCCTGAACACCCCAGGAACACCAGGGCCGGCCTGCCCTCACGGACAGGCCGGCCTTTTGCTGCCCGCTTACATGTGCTTGATCAGCGCCTCACCGAAGCCCGAGCTCGACACCAGCGTCGCGCCTTCCATCAGGCGTTCGAAGTCGTAGGTCACGGTCTTGGCCTTGATAGCCCCGTTGGTGCCCTTGATGATCAGGTCCGCCGCCTCGGTCCAGCCCAGGTGACGCAGCATCATCTCGGCCGACAGGATCACCGAACCAGGGTTGACCTGATCCTTGCCGGCGTACTTGGGCGCCGTGCCGTGGGTGGCCTCGAACATGGCCACGGTGTCCGACAGGTTGGCACCCGGCGCGATGCCGATACCGCCCACCTCCGCCGCCAGGGCGTCGGACAGGTAGTCACCGTTCAGGTTGAGGGTGGCGATCACGTCGTACTCGGCCGGACGCAGCAGGATCTGCTGGAGCATGGCGTCGGCAATGGCGTCCTTGACGATCACTTCACGCCCGGTCTTGGGGTTCTTGAATTTCATCCACGGGCCGCCATCGAGCAGCTCGGCGCCGAATTCGTTCTTGGCCACCTCGTAGCCCCAGTCCTTGAAGGCCCCCTCGGTGAACTTCATGATGTTGCCCTTGTGCACGATGGTCAGCGACTCGCGGTCGTTATCCACCACATACTGCAGGGCCTTGCGCACCAGGCGCTGGGTGCCTTCCTTGGAAACCGGCTTGATGCCGATGCCGCAATCCTGGTCGAAGCGGATCTTGGTGACACCCATTTCCTCCTTGAGGAACTTGATGACCTTGTTCGCCTCGGGCGAGCCGGCCTTCCACTCGATGCCGGCATAGATGTCCTCGGAGTTCTCGCGAAAGATCACCATGTCGACGTCGCCAGGTTTTTTCACCGGGCTGGGCACACCCTCGAACCACACCACCGGACGCAGGCACACGTACAGGTCCAGTTGCTGGCGCAGGGCGACGTTCAGCGAACGGATGCCGCCGCCGACCGGGGTGGTCAGCGGGCCCTTGATCGATACCACGTAGTCTTTCACCGCATCCAGGGTTTCCTGGGGCAGCCAGGTGTCCTGGTCGTAGACCTGGGTGGCCTTCTCGCCGGCGTACACCTCCATCCAGGAGATCTTGCGCTTGCCGCCATAAGCCTTTTCGACTGCAGCATCGACCACCTTGATCATCACCGGGCTGACATCGACGCCAATACCGTCACCTTCAATGAAGGGGATGATCGGATTGTCGGGAACATTGAGAGAATGGTCTGCGTTGACGGTGATTTTGTCACCGACTGCCGGAACCTTGATTTTCTGGTATCCCATGCTGCACTCCGCTTTTTTCTGGTTGATAGGACTTCATGCAATCCCCAGAGCCTAACCCAGTTGAACGCAGACGCAAACCTCGCCGAAAAAACCGTCATACCAGCGTAAAACGCTCTACGTCTTTGGTCTAAAAGTGGCCATCCGACATGTTGACCTTGATGATTACGACCAAGGGTTTGATATACTCCGCCGGTGACCAAAGGGTCACTGGGGGCGACCGGTCCGAATAGAGACGTCCGGCCCCGACAAGACTGGGCTGTTACCGCAGTTCAGCCGTTTGACACTCGACTGATGCAACCCACCATCACAGCCCGGAATCCTCGACTTTCTGCTCATGGATCCGCTTGAGCGAAGCGCCTATCCTGCGCACCCCTCGAGATTCCGCGCACGCTCAGCAAAACAGAGAGTTAACCCGAATATGCCCACCCGATCCAAGATCATCTACACCTTCACCGACGAAGCCCCCGCCCTCGCCACCTACTCACTGCTGCCCATCGTCGAAGCGTTCACCGCCACTGCCGACATCGCCGTCGAAACCCGTGACATCTCGCTCGCTGGCCGTATCCTCTCTGCCTTCCCTGAACAGCTCGGCGCCGACAAGCAAGTGGCCGACCACCTGGCAGAACTGGGCCAACTGGCAACCACACCTGAAGCCAACATCATCAAGCTGCCGAACATCAGCGCCTCGGTACCGCAGCTGAAGGCCGCGATCAAGGAACTGCAAGCCAAGGGCTTCAACATCCCGGACTACCCGGACACCGTCAGCACCGACGCGGAAAAAGAAGCCCGCGCCCGCTACGACCGCATCAAGGGCAGCGCCGTGAACCCGGTACTGCGCGAAGGCAACTCCGACCGCCGCGCACCGCTGTCGGTCAAGAATTACGCCCGCAAGCACCCGCACAAGATGGGCGCCTGGGCAGCCGACTCCAAGTCGCACGTCGCGCACATGGACAACGGCGACTTCTACGGCAGCGAAAAAGCCGCGCTGATCGAAGCCGATGACAGCCTGCGCATCGAACTGCTGGCCAAGGACGGTTCGACCACCGTCCTGAAAGAGAAAACCGCGGTCAAGGCCGGCGAAATCGTCGACTGCGCCGTGCTCAGCACCAAGGCCCTGCGCAGCTTCATCGCTGCTCAGATCGAAGAAGCCAAGGCCCAGGGCGTACTGCTGTCGGTTCACCTGAAAGCCACCATGATGAAGGTCTCCGACCCGATCATGTTCGGCCAGATCGTCGCCGAGTACTACAAGGACGCGCTGACCAAGCACGCCGCCGTACTGGAGCAGGTCGGCTTCAACCTGAACAACGGCATCGGCGACCTGTACGCCCGCATCAAGGACCTGCCAGCCGAGCAGCAGGCCCAGATCGAAGCCGACGTGCAGGCCGTGTATGCCGTGCGCCCGGCGCTGGCCATGGTCAACTCCGACAAGGGCATCACCAACCTGCACGTGCCGAGCGACGTCATCGTCGACGCCTCGATGCCGGCGATGATCCGCGACTCGGGCAAGATGTGGAACACCGAAGGCCAGCTGCAAGACACCAAGGCAGTGATCCCGGATCGCTGCTACGCCACCATCTACCAGGCGGTGATCGAAGACTGCAAGCAACACGGCGCCTTCGACCCTACCACCATGGGCAGCGTGCCGAACGTCGGCCTGATGGCACAGAAGGCCGAAGAGTACGGCTCCCACGACAAGACCTTCCAGGCCAAGGCTGATGGCGTGATCCGCGTCGTCGACGGCAAGGGCAACCTGCTGCTGTCTCAGGACGTCGAAGCCGGCGACATCTTCCGCATGTGCCAGACCAAGGACGCGCCGATCCAGGACTGGGTCAAGCTGGCCGTCAACCGTGCCCGCGCAAGCGCCACCCCGGCGATCTTCTGGCTCGACCCGCAACGCGCCCACGACGGCGTGCTGATCGAGAAGGTCCAGAAGTACCTGAAAGACCACGACACCACCGGCCTGGACATCCGTGTCCTGTCGCCTGTCGAGGCCATGAAGGTTTCGCTGCAGCGCATCCGCGCCGGCGAAGACACCATCTCGGTCACCGGCAACGTGCTGCGTGACTACCTGACCGACCTGTTCCCGATCATGGAGCTGGGCACCAGCGCCAAGATGCTGTCGATCGTGCCGCTGATGAACAACGGCGGCCTGTTCGAAACCGGCGCCGGCGGTTCGGCACCCAAGCACGTGCAACAGCTGGTGGAAGAAAACTTCCTGCGCTGGGATTCGCTGGGCGAGTTCCTGGCCCTGGCAGCTTCGCTCGAGCACCTGAGCACCGCCTACGCCAACCCCAAGGCCAAGGTACTGGCTGCGACCCTGGACCAGGCCACCGGCCAGTTCCTGGACAACAACAAGTCCCCTGCGCGCAAGGTTGGCAGCATCGACAACCGTGGCAGCCACTTCTACCTGACCCTGTACTGGGCCCAGGCACTGGCTGCACAGACCGATGACGCGGCGCTGCAAGCACGCTTCGCACCGCTGGCCAAGGCACTGACCGAGAACGAAGCGACTATCGTCGCCGAGCTCAACGCAGTCCAGGGCAAGCCGGTTGAAATCGGTGGTTACTACTACCCCGATGCCGAGCTGACCGCCAAGGCAATGCGCCCGAGCCAGACCTTCAACAACGCGGTTGCCGCGCTGTAAGGTTGGCTTGAGCTGACACACAGACCCCGGCCACGCACCGGGGTTTGTGCTTTCTGGACATCGGCGGCGCCCTCTTCGCCGGCAAGGCCGGCTCCTACAAAGGGCTGTAGGAGCCGG